>JALUWJ010000267.1 GCA_027019605.1 Henriciella sp.
CATGTCGCCGCCAATTCCAGCCACCCGCCAGCTTGAAAGGTCGAGGTCTCCGCCGCGCCAGCGTTTTGCGCTGATTTCGTAGCCAAAGCTTGGGCTGTAGGAATGTGTCGCTTTGTTTTCGCTGATCAATTTCAGCCAAGTGGACGGGCGGCGCGCAAAGGAATGGGAGTCGATATAGTCTACCGAGAGCTGCGCCATCATTGGCGCAAGGAACTGCCCGATCAGGCCCATATCGTGATAGAGTGGCAGCCAGGATGAAATGCGGTCGCCGGCGCCTGCCTCTAGTCCGAGCTGGATCGCGCGGCAGTTCGTGGTCACGCTTTTCTGGCTTCCGACAATCCCTTTCGGAGAGCTAGTACTTCCCGATGAGAATTGGATGTAACACATATCATCAGCGCCGAATGGGCGAAGCCCAGAGACCGCAGCTGATAAGTCCGACCCATCGAGATTGCCGACTTGCATTTCAGTGTGGGCCAGCGCGTCGCGCGCCAAACTGAGGATCGATGTCGGGGCGAGCAAACAGTGCAAACCAGCGGTTTCGCAAATGCGCTTCAATTGATCTTTGTAAAACTCATTGCTGCCCAAGGTGACCGGAACAGAAATCGGGACCGGCAGAACGCCGGCATACTGACAGGCAAAGAACATGACGGCGAAATCAGGGCTGGTTTCCGCGATCAAACCAATCAAATCGCCAGGTTCGGTTTCCGTCGTTAACCGCGCTGCCATCTCAATCGCGCGCTCGCGCAGTTCGGTGTAGGTCAACGCATATTCGAGTTCCCCTCGAACCGAGTAGAAATTCAGACCGGTCACACCGCTAGCAGCATAATCCAGCGCTTCACAGAGAGTCTCAAAGCCGCCGCAATTGAACTCTACTGTGTTTGCGTTCGGGGTTCTCACTCTCATATTTAGCCCTCGTCACCAACGCTCGTATCAAGCCGTGTTCCCACCACAACATGTACGTACGTTCATCTTAATGTCATATTTTTTGCGCAACACCCAACTATTTCGTCAGTGTTGAGATAAATTTGAGCTTCAATGTGTTGCTTTTAAACAGACTTAGGCGATCAAACTCAATTTTTTCAACGCCTTA
>JALUWJ010000268.1 GCA_027019605.1 Henriciella sp.
CCGCATGATTGGCGTCTCGTTGCAGGTGTGCTGTGCGCCCCGACCTACTGGACACTGCCGGAGCGGATCGGGCTCGATCTTGGCGCGCTGCACAGTCCTGTCCCTGGCGGCGATCCTGACCTGGCGCTGCGGGTCGGGCGGATCTTCTCCGGACTAAAGCCTGATGTCGTGCTTGAACGGTTTAACTGGACCGTACAGGCGAGCGAAAAACACTATACGCCGGACCGGCCCAGCGTAGCCAAGAAACAGCTGAGCGATCTACATTTGCGTGTGGAACGTCAGACGCTTCGCAAACTCCCAAAAACAGGCGCGATCGTGTTTAGCATCCGGATCAGCGTGGACCCATTGATGCCAATCCTGGCGGATGGAGATACGCGCGGTGCATTTGAAGATGCATGGCTCGGGGCGCCGGATCCTATTCGGCGCTACAAGCATTGGGCAGAGCTAGAACCCTTGGTCTCTGAAGCTTGTCGAACGGCTGCTCAGAAATGATCCCAAACGGGAGGAGGACCCGAGAATGAAACCGATCCCTGGCCGAATGATGGCGCAAATTGAAGGGGACTTTGTGATCTTCCTCATTGGGATGCGCGTCCACAAGCTTTGGAAAGTTTGGAAATGGTTCCCGGTCTTTTCAGCCATGCCGCGCATGCTGGCGGAACTTGGGAAAGACCCTGAGCTTGGATTGCTACATTCCAAAACCTTTTTCAGCCTGCGCAGTCCCTACCTCGTTCAATATTGGCGCAGCTTTGATCATCTTCATGCCTATTCGGTCAGCCGCGAACATGCCCACCTGCCAGCCTGGAAAGCGTTCAACAAAGCGGTTGGAACTGATGGCGATGTCGGCATCTGGCACGAGACCTATCTGGTCAAAGACGGCGCGCACGAGACGGTTTACGGCAATATGCCGCCAGTTGGACTGGGCGCGGCGTCCGGGTTGAAACCTGCCGACGGACGCAATCGCTCTGCCAAAGGACGCCTGCAACAAACTGACGGCGATGACCAACCAGACGTGGACGCTGGGCCCAAAGCGACCTAAATGCCCTGCATCACTTGTAGGAGCGAACATGAAGTATTGGCTGTTCAAATCTGAGCCGTTCAAATGGAGCTGGGACCAGCAAAAGGCGAAAGGCGATGCTGGCGAGGAATGGGACGGCATTCGCAACTATCAGGCCCGCAACAATATGCGCGAAATGAAAATCGGCGATCGCGGCTTTTTCTATCACTCGAATGAAGGCTTGGAAGTCGTTGGGATTGTTGAGGTTTCTGCGGAAAGTGCGCCGGATTCCACAACCGATGATGAGCGCTGGGATTGCGTCCATATTCGCGCCCTCGTGGATATGCCTCAGTCCGTCACGCTCAAAGCCGTGAAAGCGAATGAAGCGCTTGAGAAGATGTCACTGGTCACCAGTATGCGTCTGTCGGTCCAACCCGTCTTGGAAGACGAGTGGATGGAAGTTTGCCGCATGGGCGGGCTCAACGGAAAAACCCTGAAGCCGCTTTAGAAGCCTCGCGTGATCCATAGTCTGAGTTCGGTGTCCGCGGATGCGTCCGTGAGACCAACCAGTGCGCCGGTGAACAGGCTCCAGCCGTTTGAAACCGGGAAGCTTGCAAACGGACCGATCTGGTGACCTTGCTTGTCGAGGTCCAAGAATTTGTCCGTAGAGCCATATGAGTTGAAGAATTCAACACCCACCGTTTGCCCGGTTTCGAGCCGCGTGAACAGGTTGCCGCGAGTCTGCAAGAAGACCCCGTCACGCGCATCATCGCCGACGTCAAACGCCGACAAAGCCACGAACCGGCCCGTCCAATTTTCGGCGACGGGGAACTGATTTGTCCAATGAACACCGATCTGTCCCGGGCGCTCGTCATCGCGGATACGGCCATCAAAGCGAAAGCCGGTTTTCCAATCATCCGTGTCATCGCTGAGTTCCCAAAACAGTTCGGCTTGGACAAAGTCAAAGTCGACATCGGACTCGGCTGTTTTGCGTGCCGAGACCAGGCCGCGCCACATCAGGTTACCATTGATCGCCTGTTGATAATGCGCGCGCTGTGACAGACCTTCCGTATCTGGATTGTAAGTCACACGATACTGAGCGGACTTGTGTCCTTCATTGACTATTGGCGGAAAAATACCGCCCGTATTTTGCGCAATCGCGACCGGGGATATCGCCGCGATCGCCAATCCGGTCAGTAGTATTCGCATCATTTCGATCCCTTTGCCGTCCCATTTGCTTCGTCCCTCGATGTGGAACGGTCTTGGGCTTTGTCCATTCGCCGAAAAATATGAATTCGATAGCATCAGACTATCAAATTGCACGTACTATAAGGCGATGCGGTAGAGCCCAAAGGAATCTTAAGACTAATAAGTCTATACAATTCAACTTGTAATCGAATTTCTCGGTGATGGAGACGCAGATGAGCGCGGATCAAATGACGACAGAGACTGTATTTGAACTGGATGATGTTGTTTTCGACACTGACGTGCCAGAGTATGGCGAGACTGTGATCGGAATTGTCGAGGCCTCCACCGAGGAAACTGTAAAGGCGGCTTTCCAAGCGATCGCGGCGAAAACCTCCGAAGTGCCCACCGAAGACGTTGTCGAGGCAGCTGGTGAGGTGACAGCTGAGGACGTTCTCGAACTCGCCGCTGAGGATACCGTAGAAGAAGTTGTCGAGGCGACACCTGAAGCCATTGTCGAAACACCCTCCGAGGAAACGATAGAACCAGCTGTTGAGACGATCGCCGAAGAGCCTGTCGAAGCAACAGACAGCGCTGAAACAGACGACGCAGAAGAAGCCGAAGAAAAACCGCAGAAACGTGGTCTCCTTGGCTTACTGAAATCACCGATTGGCATGGGCGCTGTGGCTGTTTTGGTGTTGGCGATTGGCGGCGGAGCCTTCTTTTTCGTGACTTCTGGCGGCGACGCGAAAGAGGCAGAGCAGGTTGAAACCGCTCAGGCAGAACACGGTCATGATGAAGCGAAAGCTGAACACAAGGATGATCATCACCAAGAAGCGACGAACTATGCGGCGGAAGATCCAAGCGCGCCGTCCGAAAACACATTCGAGAATGAGTATGGTTCGATTACGTTTTCTGGGTCCGACGCAATTTATCACACCGCGCCAGCGACCGTCTCACTTGATATTGGCGCCGATGCCAGACGCTTGCGGGTTTCTGTCGGCGTGCTGACAGATCAAGAGACCGCAAAAGCGCTTTACTCGGACGGGTTGACGATCAGCTTGCTGCAAATCGAAGCGGTCGAGAGCGTCGATTTTGGGCCTTATCGAGAATGGGAATTGCCAGGGCTGATTGTCTCTGCGTTCAAAACCAAACTGGAAGAGGCGTATCCCGACAAACAGATCCGGGCCGTCATGATCCGCGACTTCCAGCGGGTCGGCGCTTAGAGATTCAACCTTCTCCCAAGGCATAATCGACAATCGCTTGGCAATGGATCAGCGCGGTGTCGTACGGTGGCAAGGGGCTGTTCTTGTCTGTGATCAGCATGCCGAGCTCCGTGCAGCCGAGAATGATACTGTCGCAGCCCTGATCCTTGAGCGCCTGAATGGCGGAAACATAATAGGCGATACTGGTCTCGGTGACGACGCCGTGGGTGAGTTCCTCAAAGATGATCCGGCTCAACTCTTTTTGAGTTTCAGCGTCCGGCAAGATCGGCGTCATGCCTGTTGTCTTGGTCAAACGATCGACAAAGTAAGGCTGTGCCATCGTGTAAGCGGTGCCGAGCAGGCCGGGCTGTTTGCGTCCATCCTTCTGAAGCTTCGCGCCGCAGGCGTCGACAATGTGCAGAAATGGCAATTCCGTCGCGTCTTGAATGGCGTCCGCGACGGTGTGGAGCGTATTGCACGCCAGGACCAAAAAGTCCGCGCCGGAGCCTGCTAAGCCTTTCGCAGCACGGTCAAAGCCATTTCGAATAAACGGCCAATCTCGTGTCTCGTGCGCGCCATTATAGTCGTGAAAATTGACCGAATGGATGCGCATATCGGCGCTGTGATATCCGCCGCGACGCTCACGAACCAGGGCATTGATGGTTTTATAATAGATCAGCGTGGCTTCCGTGCTGACGCCACCAATCATGCCAATGGTCTTCATCTTGCGCCATCCTCAAAACCTGCCAGCGCCCATTCCGCGAAATGCGCGAGATTGCCGCCTTTGAATAAAAAACCGCCAATTCCAGCGGCGTGGGCTGCGTCGATATCGGTTTGTTTGTCCCCGATCAAGAAACTTGCTTCGCGTTTTACGGGAAAATCAGCCATTGCCTGCAGGATCATCCCGGGCTTGGGTTTTCGATCAAAACTGTCCTTGCGATAGCGCGGATTGGTGCCCTCGTGATGAAACGGGCAGGCATAGATCTGATCGACTGCCGTGCCAGCCTCGGTGAAGCCAGATTGCATGTATGCGTGCACCGCTTGCATATCGGCCTCTGTGTAATGGTCAAACGCGATCCCGGACTGATTGGTGACGATGAAAACGAACCATCCGCGCGCTTTGAAGGTCGACACACAGTCTGCCGCGCCTTCGATCCACTGCCAGTCTTCCACGCGCGCCACATAGCCATGATCGACATTGATGACGCCGTCTCGATCGAGGAATAGAGCGGGTTGAAGATCAGCCATGAGCTTGCCTAACCCAGACTCTCGTTCTGCGCGAGAGGCCTTGGCAGAAATCGAAAATTCTGATGCCTTGACGCAGGGGAGACCTGAAAACAGGCCCTCGCAAAGCCTCGGGAGGGCAAAAAAATGGAACAATTTATTCCACTCATTTTGAATGGCGTCGGCGGCGCAGTGCTTGGACCCATCGTGTCGAAAGCGCTCGGCGGTAAAGGCGGAACGGGCGCGATTGCCGGGATTATTGGCGGACTGGCTGGCGGCTACGGCATGAATGCAGCCGATGTTGGCTTTCAGTCCTTGCTCGGCAGCGAAGCCATTATGGGCCTGCTCAGCAGCTTTCTGAATGGCGGCGTCGGTGGCGGCATCATTGGCGGGATCCTCGGCCTGGTGACCAAAGGCCGCTAATTTCAACAACGACTTAGGCGCAGGGCAGTCCGTTCGGATTGCCCTGTTTTTTTATTCCGCAGGGGCTGGCTTGTTCGCAGCGGCCTCGGCCATCGCGCGGCGATTGATCCCGACCCCGATCAGGAACGGAATGCTGGCCAGCGCAGTGATGATGGCGGCCAGCAAGAAGGCCGCCCCGCCTGTTTGCAGCGCATGACCATCTGGCAGCGTGGCAAAGTACTGCAGCGTTTGCGTCATCAAAACCGGGCTGAAGATTAGCGTGAAGGCCATCATGCTCGACTGTGCGCCTTGCAGTTCGCCTTGCGCATTTCGAGGGGTCAGGGTCGACGTAATTGTATTGATTGCTGGCATCGCCACCCCGCCAATGGCGGAGACGAAGATAACGGCGTAGGCCATCCAAGACGCCTCAGCCAAAAAGAACAAGAACAGCGCAATGACATTGGCGACAAGCCCAAATAGCCCTGCGCGCATCGGGCCGAAACGCTTGATTAGATATCCGGTGAGCAACGCCTGGCTGACGGCAGAGCCGATGCCAACCGCAGCCAATGACAAGCCAATCTCAAACTCGGACCAATCATAGCGAATTTCACCATGGAAATTCCAAGTCGATGGATAAACCGCGTGGGCAATCTGAAACAGACCAATCGCGACAATGAACCAAGCCACCCGTGGCACTTTGGAGAAATGTACCATCGCGCCAAATGGGTTGGCGCGGGCCAGGCTGAAATCGCGGCGATCTTCTTCTTGCAAGCTTTCGGGCAGGATGAACCAGCCATAGAGGAAGTTGATCCCAGCAATTCCGGCCGCGACAAAGAAGGGAAGGCGCGGGTTGAGCTCGCCAAGAAAGCCGCCAAACACAGGACCCAGAATAAAGCCAATCCCAAACGCTGCCCCCATCATGCCGAAGGCGCGGCCGCGTTCTTCAGGTTCTGTCACATCGGCAATATATGCGTTTGCGACGGAGTAGGTGGCGGAGAACATTCCGCCCAAAAACCGGCCAATAAACAGAATCGCGAGTGTCGGCGCGAGTCCCATGATCAACAAATCTATCCCCAGCATGGCGATCGATGCGAGCAGGACAGGGCGTCGGCCGTAGCGATCCGAGAGGCCGCCCAGGATCGGCATGGCGAAGAAGTTTGCGACCGCGAATGTCATCGCCAGCCAACCGCCATAGGAGACCGATTGTTCTGCTGCGAGGCCGGTAATGTCTTCGAGCAGCGCCGGCATCACCGGCATGATAATTCCGAACGACACCATATTCAGGATGACAGCGACAACGACGAATAGAAACGCGTTCTTGCCAGGCTTGTCTTGAGAGGGCGCAGGTTCGGTCATTCCCCCGCTTTGATGGAGCGCGGGGCAGCGGTCAAGACGGCAAGGGCGACACCGCCCAAGATTGCGGTGGTTGCCAAAGCGAAGCGCAGGGTGATGGGTTCAGATAGGAACAGGACGCCGCCAATCGCCGCGATCGCGGGGACACTCAGCTGCGCGATACCAGCCCGCGTTGCGGTCAGACCAGTGAGTGCGCGGTACCAGATCACGTATCCGAGGCCCGAGGTCACTGCGCCGGAGAGGACTGCGAGCCCGATACCATCCAGAGGCGGCAAAGGCTCAGGTGAGATGAAGAGCGCGCCGGCCAGCAATGGCATCGCGAGAAGGCTGGCAATGACGAAATTCCCGGTCGTTGCGGCGGTGGCGTCTGTTGCGCTGCGTCCGATCAGGGAATAGGCGCCCCAGCCTATGCCCGCGAGCGCCATCATGGCGGCGGCCCAAAGCGGCGGCGCCTCCAGGCTGGGAGATACGAGCCAGATGAGGGCTGCGACGGCGATGAAGAAGCCGGTCCATTGCAAGCTGGACAGCGTTTCGCCCCGCATCAGACCCCAGCCGAGCATGGTGATCTGAACCATCGCAAACAGAATAATCGCGCCCATACCGGCGGGCAGGGCTATGTAAGCGTAGGAAAAGAACCCGGCATAGACCAGCAATGAGAGACCGCCGCCTAGCGACCCTGAGATCTTTTTGGATTGAAGCAAACAAATCGCAGCCAGGACGAGCGCGCCGCTGATCAGCCGGATCAGGGCAAAGCTCCCCGCCCCGATCTCAGTTTCGACCAGCCCCATGCGCCCCAACACCGAATTGGCAGCGAAGGCGATCATGGCCAGCGCGGTCAACAGAAACAGATTCAACGCATTGCTCATGCCGCCTCTTAGGCGGGCTCGCAGGGCGAGGCCAGTTTAATCCGGAGCGGCCGGATCAAATTCTGTTGAGGGTGCGCGAGTTAGCGGGACTCTGCCAGACCCGCGAAGGCCATGCCGAGATCGCGATAGTACCCGACCCGCGCTTGTTGCTCCGGTGTCAGCTGGATCAGTTTGTCGGAGCCGCGCAGTAGGCTGGGTGAGCGGCCTTCATGGGCGACTTTCATCATGTCCGACCAAAGCCGCGCCGGCAAACCGCCGCCGGTCACTTCGTTCATCGGCGTATCATCGTCATTGCCGGTCCAAACGCCGCCGAGCAATTCCGAACTATAGCCAACGAACCAGGCATCCCGAGACGATTGGCTGGTGCCGGTCTTACCCGCGACGGGCCAGCCATCGAACGCTGCGGCTTTACCGGTGCCAGAGCGGATCACTTCAGCCATCATCGCGGTCATCGTCTCGGCCATGTCCCGGTTATAGACCCGGGCTGGCTCATACTCGGCGCGTTGATAAATGACGTCGCCACGCGTGGTTTCGATCTTTTCAATTAAATACGGATCAACGCGGCGCCCACCGGTCATGAACGGACCATAAGCGCGCGTGAGATCCCAAAGCGTCACCTCTTGGCTACCGAGCGCGATGGACGGGAAGGGCTGGAAGTCTTCGCTGATCCCGAACTTTCGCGCGATCGAAATCACTGAGGCCACGCTGGTCTCTTGCGCCAAGGTTGCAGCGATCGTGTTCAGGCTGTCGCGCAAGGCTTCTGATACTGTGACCGGCCCCATAAAGGCGCGTGAGAAATTCTTTGGTGACCAATCATCGATTGTCACGGGTTGATCGACCCGAACATCGTAAGGACCGATCCCGGCCTCAAGCGCCGCCGCGAAGACGAAAGGCTTAAACGCCGAGCCGGGCTGCCGCTTGGCTTGCATCGCGCGATTGTACTGGTTTTCGGTGTAATCGCGCCCACCAAACAGGGCGAGCACGTGGCCGTCGCGGTTCATTACGATCGCTGCGGTTTGCCCGGCCTTGGCCTCTTCCGATTCTTCGCTCATCCGCGCTTCGAGGACTTCAGACACTTTCGATTGCAGCTCGGAGTCGATGGTCAGCGTGATCACCATATCGTCCGGAACTTCTGGGATCATGTCGTTGGCGCGCTCGGTGGCGGCGTCCAAAATAAAGCCAAATTGCGGGTCTTGCTCGGGCTCTGGGGCAAGCGCGACATCGGCATTCATAGCGATTTGAGCACTTTCTGCAGTGATGAACCCCGCCTGCAGCATTTCCGACAAGACATAAGCCTGCCTTTGCTTCGCGCCCTCCATATTATCGTCCAGGGCAAGACGAGACGGCGCTTTCGGAAGCGTGGCCAGCAGGCTCGCCTCCGCCAATGTGAGGTCTTGCGGGTCTTTGCCGAAATAGAACCGGGAGGCAGCACCAAGGCCATAGAAACCAGACCCGAAATAGACCCGGTTGAGATATAGTTCGAGAATCTCATTCTTTGAGAGTTTCTCTTCCAGCTCCCGCGCCAGCCGAACTTCCTGGGCTTTTCGTTTCAGGGTCTGTTCCGGGGACAGAACCAGGTTTTTGACCAATTGCTGCGTGATGGTCGAGGCTCCGGACACGGTGCGCCGCGAGATGACGTTCGAAATGGCGGCGCGCGCCATGGCTTGGGTGTCGGCGCCATCATGCTCGTAGAAGCGCTTGTCTTCAGCGGCGATAAAGGCGCGTGGAACATGCGGTGGCAGCTCATCGATCTTGATCGCGCGGCCATAGCGTGGCCCTCGAATGGCGATGGTCTTGCCATTGCGATCGACATATTCAATCGCGGGCTCGCGGTTGGCGTCCCACAGGGCTGCGGTTTCGGGAAGCGCGGGCATGCCGCGATACAGGCTTTGCCAATAGAGCCATGCCGCAAGCAATCCGATCAGCGTGAGGACAAAGCCCGAGACCAGGCCCCACTTCAAAATTGGTCGTCCGCGGAAGAGTTCCACACGTGCTCCCTGCGCTTTTGGCGCTTTTCGCTTCGGAGCAGGTTTTTTTAATCCGGGTTTGCCGTTGGAAGCTCTCACGCCCGCTCACCTTTCGTGCACAACTTCAGCGTGGCTTAGTGCATAGAAATTGAGGCAGGGTGAAGGCGAAGACTTTAATCGTTTCTTACCCGCGCATCGGTGCTGGACAATCCGGGCCTTCGGGCTTTCGCGCCCCCGGCTTGCCTTTTTCTGCCAGGATTTTCGCGAGTTTCAGCCGGTCCTGAATGTCTTTCGCTTTCATCGGACGCATGAAGCAGGTGAGCGGCTCGCCGGTGTCGGCTGCAATTGCGACAGCGATGCCTGTGATCCCGCCATACCAATCCCAGAGATAGGCAGCATTGTGTTCGCCCGCCAACACGAGCAGGTCGGTTTGGATGGCGGTGCGCTCGATCAATGATGTGTTGCGGCGAATGTCAGTGACATCCAGGTCGACGCGCTGAATGGCGCCCGATTCGAATGCATCGACCGCTTCATCGAGACGGGGATTCAAGATCTGGCAGTTCGGGCACCAATCGGCTGTGAAATTGATGATCTTCAGCACAGGCTCAGCATGGCTCGGCAAAGTGCCGAGCAAGAGCGTGACAAAACAGATCAATATCGAGCGCATCGAACCCTCCAAATGCACGGACGACCTTAGCATGAGCCGCCCAAGCGCAGGATCACACTCGTGTTATGAACTGCGCCCGAACACGCGCTCGAAGATATAATCGACGCGCTGGAAGTGGTAGCCATCGTCAAACAGGCTTTCGAGTTTTTCGTTTGAAAGCTTGGCGGTCACGTCGCCGTCGCCCTTGAGATGATCCAGGAATGCGCCTTCGCCCGCCCAGGTCTTCATCGCGTTGCGTTGGACCATGCGATAGCTGTCTTCGCGGCTGTTTCCGGCCTCAACCAGCGCCAGCAGAACGCGCTGCGAATTGTGCAGGCCGCCCATCTTGTCCATCACCGCTTGCATATTCTCTGGGTAGACGAGCAGGTTTTCGATCACGCCGGCCAAGCGGTGCAATGCGAAATCGAGGTGGATTGTCGTATCGGGGCCGATCCCGCGCTCAACAGAAGAGTGCGAAATATCCCGCTCGTGCCAAAGCGCGACATTTTCCATCGCTGGAACGACCGCCATGCGGACCAGGCGTGCGAGGCCGGTCAGGTTCTCCGTCAGCACCGGGTTGCGCTTATGTGGCATGGCGGACGAGCCTTTCTGGCCTTTGGAGAAAAACTCCTCAGCTTCATACAGCTCGGTGCGCTGAAGGTGGCGGATCTCAACCGCCAAACGCTCAATCGAGGATGCGATGACGCCGAGTGCCGCGAAATAAGCGGCATGCCGATCGCGTGGAATGACTTGGGTTGAGACTGGCTCTGGCGTCAGGCCGAGCTTCTTCGCGACATGCTCTTCGATGCGCGGGTCAATATTGGCGAAGGTTCCAACTGCTCCTGAGATTGCGCAAGTCGCAATTTCTTCACGGGCGGTTTCAAGGCGTCGTTTCGCGCGTTGGAATTCCGCATGGAACGTGGCGAGCTTGATTCCGAACGTTGTCGGCTCGGCGTGAATGCCGTGGCTCCGTCCAATGGTCGGGGTCAGCTTGTGCTCAAAGGCGCGCTTTTCCAGCGCGGCCAGGACGCGGTCCAAGCCTTCCATCATCAGGTCCGTGGCCCGAACCAGTTGAACGTTGAGGCACGTATCGAGCACATCAGAGCTGGTCATGCCCTTATGCAGAAAGCGGGCGGGCTCGCCGACATGCTCGGCAACATTGGTGAGGAAGGCGATGACATCGTGTTTGACCTCAGCCTCGATCTCATCGATGCGCGCGACTTCAAACGCGCCTTTTTCACGAACCACAGCGCTGGTGCCAGCGGGGATTTGGCCGAGCTCTTCCATTGCCTCAGCGGCGAGCGTCTCGATTTCGAGCCAGATGCCGTACTTGCTTTCAGGCTCCCAAATGGCGGTCATGGCGGGGCGAGCATAGCGTGGGATCATCGTCTGGGTCCGATCTAAAGGAAGCTGGAGATTTGCGCAGGCCTATACCCCCGGCTCGGAAGAGTCGCAATTGCCGCTCTGTCGCGACTAAGATCTTAAATGCTGTCAGGTCCGTTCGAGAACGCGCGGAAGCTTGAACACGACGCTTTCCGTGGCGGTGGTGATTTCCTCAACCGAGATCTCAAACCGGGCCCGGCAGGCGGCGATCAAACCCTGGACCAGATCCTCTGGCGCGCTCGCACCGGCGGTCAGGCCAAGTGTTTCCACCTGTTCGAACCAAGACCAGTCAATATTCTCGGCGCTGGCCACCAAATGGGCCTGCGGACATCCAGCGCGGAGCGCGACATCGACCAGGCGTTTTGAGTTGGAGGATGTCTCCGCCCCGATCACGAGAAACAGATCAGCCCGCTCTGCCATGACCTTTACCGCTTCCTGGCGATTCGTGGTGGCGTAACAAATGTCTTCTTTGTGCGGCACGCTGATCGAGGGGAATCGCTCTTGCAGCGCGCTGACAATCTCAGCCGTGTCATCCACGCTTAACGTGGTTTGCGTGACGAAAGCGACATTGTCTGGGTTCTTCGGTGTGTAGGCCGCGACGTCCTCGACCGTTTCGATGAGCGTGATCGCACCGTCTGGCAACTGGCCCATTGTCCCGATCACTTCTGGATGACCTTCATGACCGATGAGCACGATTTCTTTGCCATCCTTGCTGTGGCGCGCCGCCTCAACATGAACCTTGGAGACCAAAGGGCAGGTCGCATCGACATAAACCATCTCACGCGCGGCGGCTGCGGCCGGGACGGATTTCGGCACGCCGTGCGCTGAAAACACGACCGGGCGATCATCTGGGCATTCGTCCAACTCTTCGACGAAGACGGCGCCAAGGTCTTCCAAGCGAGAGACGACGTGTTGATTGTGCACGATTTCATGGCGCACATAGACCGGCGCGCCCCACTTGGTGAGCGCTTCTTCAACAATTTGGATCGCTCGGTCCACGCCTGCGCAAAAGCCGCGCGGGGCGGCGAGGAGAATTGTTAGCGGCTTCATTACCTTACAGTGTCCTCACAATTACGACGCAGATAGGGCGTTGCGCGCCGTCTCTTCGCCCGGTAACACTCTGAGCGGTAAATGGATAGCCTCGCGCGCGAGGCCAAGAGTGACAAGGCATCACATATGCGAATCATCGCCCTTTCGATCCTCGCGTTGGCGATTGGCGCCTGCCAATCGAGTTCTGGCATCAGTAGCGCGTTCGATACGCGCCAAAACTCAGGGACCTGTCCACCCGCTGGAAGTATTTATAACGCATCACGTATCGTTGCTTTCACGGGCGAGGAGCAATTATTCTCCAACGTCCAATATACTGGTGAGATCGTCGATGTGCGCCTGTTCTGTCGTTACGCCGGAACAGACCCTGTGCGCGCCGAAGTCGAAATTGATTTTGCGTTCGGCAAAGGGCCAGCCGCTGCCGGTAACCGACAAGACTATAGCTATTGGATTGCGGTCACGCGCCGGAGCGGAAAAGTTCTGGAAAAACAGCACTTCACAGTTTCCGCAGATTTTTCGGACGGCCCCGTATCGGGCGATACAGAAATTATCCAGCGGATCATTATCCCGCGCGCAGACGAGTCTGTGTCGGCGGCGAACTTTGAAGTTCTCGTCGGCTTTGATCTCACCGAAGATCAACTTCAGTACAATCGCGAAGGGCGACGTTTCCGCCTGAATGCTGGGCAATAGTCGCGGGGTTAAACACAATGACAGATCTCGCGACGCAATTGGCGGGCGCGTGCAGCGCTGCATTTGAAGCTGAAAGCTTAGAGGCGCGCTGGGGCGCAGTGAAACAATCTGATCGTCCTGAACTGGCCGATTTTCAGTGCAATGGCTGCATGGGCGCGGCAAAGAAAGCGGGTATGAACCCGCGCGAGCTTGCCGCGAAAATTGCGCCGCGCATCGCCGAACATCCCATGGTTGACCGCGTTGATGTGGCGGGGCCGGGCTTTCTCAACATCACGGTCAGTGCTTCGGCGCTGGCGGACCAGGCCGGATTTATCGGGCAGGATGAAAAAGCTGGCGGTGGCGCTGCCGCGCAGGCTGAAAAGGTTGTGTTTGATTTTGGCGGACCAAATGTCGCCAAGCCAATGCATGTTGGCCATATTCGCTCAGCGGTGATCGGGGACACGCTGGTGCGTCTGTTCCGGTTCCTTGGCGATGATGTAACCGGTGATGTGCATCTCGGCGATTGGGGCCTGCAAATGGGGCTGTTGATCATCGCTGTGATGGATGAGCAGCCAGACCTGATCTATTTCGATGAAACACAATCCGGGCCTTTCCCGGAAACGCCGCCGGTCACGATGGAAGACCTATCGCGCCTCTATCCGATGGCCTCGGGGCGTTCCAAAGAAGACGAGGCTTATGCCAAACGCGCGCAAGACGCAGTCGCTGAGATGCAAGCGGGCAGGGCCGGGTACCGCGCCCTGCTGAAGCACTTCATCGACGTTTCGGTCGCGGCCCTTAAAGTCGATTATGGCTTCCTTGATGTCTCGTTCGACCTTTGGAAAGGCGAGAGCGATGCGGACCCTCTGATAGCGCCCATGGTCGAAGATCTGAAAGCGCGTGGTTTAGCGACGGAAGATGATGGTGCTTGGGTCATCGATGTTGCGCGCCCGGACGAGAATGTCGAAGCGGTCGGCAAAGATGGCAAGCCGCGGCTGAAAAACCCGATGCCCCCTTTCATGCTGGTCAATTCGCGCGGCGCGACCGGCTATCACGCCACCGACCTCGCGACGATCAAAGACCGCGTCGACACAATTGGCCCGGATCGGATCTTGTACGTGGTCGATCAGCGCCAAGCCTTACACTTTGAGCAAGTCTACCGCGCCGCCGACAAAGTGGGCTATATTGGCCGCGATCAACTCGAGCATCTCGGCTTTGGCACCGTGAATGGCAAAGATGGCAAGCCGTTCAAAACCCGCGAAGGTGGAACCCTTCGACTGGCTGATTTGAATGGTATGGCGCTCGAAGAGGCCACGAAACGGATCGGTGAAACCGGATTGTCCGGCGACATCGGCCCGGAAGAAAAAGCCGAGATTGGCACGCTTGTCGCTCGCGCCGCACTGCGGTTTGCAGACCTGCAGAACCAGCGCACGACCAATTATGTCTTCGACCTTGAGCGGTTTACGAGTTTCGAAGGTAAGACCGGGCCTTATTTGCTGTATGCGGCAGTTCGACTGAAAGCCATTCTGCGCCGTGCGGCAGAGCAGGGCTTCCAGGCGGGTAATATTTCGATCGAAGCACCGGAAGAACGCAAACTGGTCCTCGCCTTAGACGGCTTTGCACTGGCCCTGCGTCTGGCGCGGGAAAAGCGTATGCCGCATTATATCTGCGAGCACGTTTATCAGCTCGCTCAGGCGTTCAGTGCGTTTTATGCCGCCTGTCCAATACTCAAAGACGATGTCCCGGAAGACATGCGATCGTCGCGCTTGGCGCTATGCGAGACTGTCCTCCATCAATTAGAGGCTGGGCTCGGAATTCTCGGCATTACCGCACCAGAACGGATGTAAGTGGCCAAAGGTAAACAAAACAGGTGGTTCTGTTTACCCCGCCCTAACGCCGCTTAACCACTTTCGTCGGAAAGTGAACGAATCAATCGCGAATAGTAACCTTCGGGCAAGGCGTGATGGGTAGGCTTGATCCTAGAGATCAAAACATAAGGACCTGCCCAATGCTAAAAAACCTCATCAAAACTTGCGCTGACGCCACTGGAATGACGCAAGTCAAATCGCGCGAAGCATTAGGCATTGTTCTCAACACAGCTGAGCGCCAGGGCTCTCCCCTGGCTGAGGCCATTTTCCGAAAAATGCCGGGTGCTCGAACGCTGTCAGCGACCACGGGTGCTGAACAGGGCGCGGCCACATCTGTGATCGCGCGTTTGATTGAACAAACCCCAGGCGGTCGCCGTCACGTTGGCGAAGGCATGTTTACGAGTCTTCACAAAGCCGGTCTCGGGCACAAAGAAATCTCGCAATTGCTGCCAGCGATCAGCAAATACATGCAGATCACGTACGGCATGGAAGCCTTCGGACATCTTGGCGATCTCGTTGTTGCTGATATGCTGACCGGTGCACAAGCCACAGCGGTTGCCGCCTAACCGGCTTTCCGAAACAAACAGGTTCCAGATTTTTGGCTTGCGGCGTTATCGCGCCGTGAGCCTTTTCTTTTTGTGATGTCCGAACTAGAGGAGCGCCATGTCGACTATGAACGATCTTACGATTCCGCTGTCCGCTCTGGATTTTACCTCTGACTCAACCGCATCTGCGACCGCGGATGGCTGGACCGTGATCCAGGTTGGTGTGTTGCTGCAAGCTGTCGTGGAAAATCATGCGCGCAGCCTGCTCACCGAAGGTGATGTTCATTCCGTCTCCGTGACGTTTGATGTCTCTGCGGATGCGGTGAATGGCACGCAAGTCGAGTTTGAAAGTCGTATCGATCGCAAAACGCGCACGCTTGTCTTTGCAAGCGGTATCGCCAAACAAAACGACCGCCACTTGCTAAAAGCGACGGTCGTCTTTCGAATTGGCTGATATGTCGTCGCTACATTGGTGACGTTCGCAATGGCAAGAGATCCGGGAATTCCGGATCGCGCTTTTCAGACTTGGCCGCAAAAGCTTCCTGCATGTGTGATGGTGGAATCATACCGGAATTCCAAACACCGATATAATCGAGTGTATCGGCAGTGGAATGATCGCGGCCATAATTGATCAGGACTTTACAACCCGTCACGGCGAGCGGGTTTTTAGAAGCGATCTCTTTGGCGACGCCCATGACGTGCGCAAGCATCTCTTCCTTGGTTTCGAACACATCGTTGACCAGGCCGATCTCACGCGCTTTTTCCGCGCCGAGGCGTTCGCCCGTATAGGCCATTTGCTTGACCCACCCTTCGGGAATGTAGCGTTGCAGACGCGGGAATGTGCCGACGTCAGCGGTCATCGCGATATTGGTCTCCTGGATGCAGAAGAAGGCGTCCTTGGTGCACCAGCGGATATCACCAGCGGAGATCATATCGATTGCGCCGCCGATCACGCCGCCCTGGCAAGCAATCAGCACCGGCATGCGAGCATCTTCCAGCGCGTTGAAGGATGATTGGATCTGTTTGATGTTGGAGCGGAAGGCCTCAGCCGCAACATGGCGGTCAACTTTGCCTTGCGTGACGGCGCCATCTTGACCGAAGACGGAGAGGTCCATGCCGGCTGAAAAGTGTTTGCCTTCAGATGAGATCACAATCACGCGCGCCGCAGCGGTTGCGTTAATCTCGTTTACGATCTCTGGCAATTCGTTCCAGAAAGCTTTGTTCATAGCATTCATGGCTTGTGGCCGGTTCAGCACGATGTGCGCGACCTTGTCTTCCACAGATACCGTGAAGCATTCGTGCGTTTTCTTCAGCATATGTACGTCTCCAATTCCCTCGCTAAACTACATCAAGCACGCTACTATCGCTAGGTTGTCGCAGCGATAAGTAGATAAACGTTTGATTTCATGATCAAAACTTGGTTGATGATAAAGTTTCGTGGAGGGATATAGCGATGCGGTCACTGGCGCTAGGAGCTTTAGCATTAACCCTGTTGCCTGCTGGGTGTGAATCCGGTTCGGGCGGCGATTTTGGTCAAGTCCTGGGCGACGTTCTAGGTGGTATAGAAGGCGTGCAGAGCCCGGGCGGCGAACTGACCCTTGCTGAAATCGATGCCGGACTTCGACAAGCGCTCGAGATTGGAACCAATCGCGTCGCCTCGCAGATCGGTGTTGAGGATGGCTACTGGCAGGACCCTCAAATCCGTATCCCACTTCCAGGGCGGCTCGGCGATGTTCAAAAACAGCTTTCAAATGTCGGTCTATCCGGGCCGCTTGATGATTTGCAATTGCGTATGAACCGCGCAGCTGAAGATGCTGTGCCTGCGGGCAAGCAAATTGTGATTGATGCGGTTCAATCAATTACGATCGAAGACGCGCTTGGCATTCTACGCGGCGGAGACACGGCGGCGACCGACTTCTTGCGCGGCCGCACTGAAGTTAGCCTGCGTCAAACCTTTACGCCCTATGTCGAGACCGCGCTGGAATCCTCAGGGGCTTATCGTGCCCTGGATAGCGTCACGGCTAATCAGCCACTGCTCGCAATTGCTGCAACAGATTACAAATCTGATTTAACCACATATGCGGTCCAATTTGGCCTTGATGGCCTGTTCGACTATCTCGCAGTTGAAGAACAGAAGATTCGCGATAATCCGGTTGCCCGTACGACCGAACTGTTGCGACGAGTATTTGGGTAGAGTTTAGGCAAAAGATGCGTCGTTTTACATTCGAAACTCCTGAGGGCGATTTAGCGGCTTTGGAGTTTGGAGACCCTGCGAAAAAACTTGCTGCGCTGTGGCTTCATGCAACAGGCTTCAATGCGATGACGTATCAGTCAATCCTAGCGCCGCTGGGTTTGCGAACGAAGATCCAGGCTGTCGATTTGCGCGGCCATGGTCGGTCAACGCTGCCAGCCAAGCCGAGCTCGCTCCGCTCATGGAAGCGATATCGCGATGATATTATCGCGTTTCTGGATCGCGAATCGCCGATCAATCCGGTTGTTCTGGGCGGCCATTCCATGGGGGCGACTGTTGCTCTGATGGTGGCGGGGGCACGCCCGGAAAAAGTGGCGGGACTGGTTCTGGTGGATCCTGTCATCCTGCCGCCTCGATATTATATGGCGATGCACTTGATGCCGTTCGGGTTCCGGCGCGGCGGCCATCATATGGCCAAGCAAGCACGCCGCCGTCGTAACAAGTTCGATTCGCGAGAGCACATTCAATACAAGTATAAGGGGCGCGGGGCGTTCGCGACCTGGCGCGATCCGTTCCTGGCCGACTATATCCTCGATGCCTTTGATCGCACGGATGGCAATGATCCAGATAGCGACAAACAGGTTTGGCAATTGCTGTGCGATCCGAAATGGGAAGCCGCTACCTTCATGGCCCAGCGCAATCGCCCGTGGGGCGCCTTGGGCAAGGTTAAGAAACACCGGATCCCAATCACCATTCTGCGCCCGGATAGCGATTCAGTGCTGACCGATGAGGTTGCTGCGCGCCTGACAAAGAAGTGCCCGCATCTGATCCTGAAAGAGCGCGTGAACACGACTCATTTCCTGCCCATGGAAGCGCCATATGATGTCCGCGATGAGCTCTCATCCTACATCTCGACCCTGATTGAGGGCATTGGAGATGACGATGTCGGACCGGTGAAACGCTCGCTCCGCGGACTTTAGATTTTTGACAAAAGGTTAATTGTTTGCTCTCGTGTTCGCGGGAGAGAGACAATGCAAGGTCGAATAGCCGCAATTATGGCTTGCGGTTTCGCAAGCTTTATTTTGATCGGGACCGCGGGGGCGGTGTCAGATTCATATTTCGAGAAACTCGCGCTGGGAGAGACAGAATTGGTGTCTTGCAGCGTAGATCGCATGGAGCATGAAGACGCGGCGGAGGCCATGTTGAACTGCTCCGTCCATCGCGTATCGGTGACTTACGCGCGTCAAACCATGGCGTTTGATTTGCAGCGTGATCGCGCTTTTGAAGATTAGGCCTGGCCACCCGAACGGATCGATTTTTCCATCGGATAGCTGATCATACCGTCATCCAGGACAGGTGGGCCTGCGTCCGAATAGCCGCGACCCGCATAGAACCCACGCGCCGTTTGCGTGCTCATCAGATGAAATTCCGTTTGTCCTTCGTTGATCAACGACTGCTCTAATGCGGCGAGTATTGCGGACGAGATACCTAGGAAACGCCGATCGGGCGCGACGTAATTGAGCATAATTTCCCCGGCCGATGAGGCCATACCAACCCCGACTATTGCTCCGTCTCTTTCAGCAACAACAACGCGGAGGGCAGCGGATTGAATCCAGGTTTGGAACGTCTGCAAGGTTTTGTTGGCAAGCCATGGCGTGAGCAGGTCCGCCCGATTTTTGTGATCCTCAACACAAAGCTTCGTAATCGAATTTCGTAACACTTGGATCGCACGCGCGCCATCTTCTGGGCGCCCGTCGCGGATGTGAAACCCGCGCTCTATAAGACCAGCCCTCGCGGCGCGATCTTCTCAAGCTCGGCGATTTGTTTTGGTGGGGTCGGGATGACTTTGCGCTTGTCCAGGTCGAACGTCACCGCCACCGCCTGGCTGGTTATGTAAGCCTCGCCCGTATCGGGGTTGAGTACCCAATGCGACAGCGAGTGCGTTTTCTCGGCGACGTCTGCGAGGCTTGTATGGATGACATAACGATCGCCGGCGCGGGGCCATTTGCGATATATGAGACGGTATTCCAGCACCGCACCGCCCATGCGAACATCGCCATTTGAGGCGGCCACTTTCGAGCGCCAATTATGCAGAAGGGTTGGCACTGAATCAGAGATACGTCCCATAAACCAAGGCGCCCAAAACCGCCCAAACGTGTCGCACTCACGCGGCAAAACCATGCCACGTCCAATCTCCGGCGCGCCTGACTTGGTCACCTGGTCCATGGTCGCCATGCTGCTGGGGATCGGCGCGGTCGCCGGGTCGAGACCGCGCGGACGCGTATCGTCTGGCGGCGTATCGATCAGCGCTTCCAATTGCGCGCGCGATCGTGTGCTCCACGGGAAGGGTTTGCCGGTTTTGGCATCAACATGCAGGACGTGGGTTCGAAACGCGGCGGCGGGACGGCCATCGCCGTGGCGCATGTCTTGATAGATGAGGGCGCTCGTATCGTCCCATTCGAGCACGCAGCCCGTCATGGTTAGCGGCTTCCCGGCATGAGCCTCGCGAATGTAGCGAATATGATGTTCTGCTGGGATCAATGTGGAGGGAGAGTTGGCGTGAAAGGCGTGCGGCATTTGAATCGCGCCCGCAAAATTGCCGAGACCTTCCATCGCCTTCTCGACATAGACGCGCACATTCATGTGCCCCATCTCGTC
Source organism: Henriciella sp. (assembly GCA_027019605.1). GTDB lineage: Bacteria > Pseudomonadota > Alphaproteobacteria > Caulobacterales > Hyphomonadaceae > Henriciella. The sequence goes on from JALUWJ010000268.1 coordinate 20,201, forward strand.
GCAATCCCAAGTGTTCGCGATTCCTTTCCACAAAGGGATCATGCGGTGCACTTCCGGCAAACACCGCGCGCTTCAATCACGGCATTCTCAATTGTGAACCCTGCGCCGCTGGTTTCTTTTGAAAGCGCTGCACTGGTTTCGATGGCGTGCAGCTCTTCCGCGCCGCCACATGTTTGGCAGATCAGGAAAACGGCGGAATGATCATGCTTGGCATGCCCGCACGCGACATAGGCGTTGAGACTCTCGATTTTATGCGCAAGCCCCATTTCTTGTAGAAAGTCCAAGGCGCGATAAACCGTTGGCGGTTTCGCAGCGCCCTCGCCATCAAGATTGGCCAGAAGGTCATAGGCTTTGGCGGGTTCTTCGCTGTTCAGCAAAAGGTGCAAGACCTTTCGGCGGATGGGTGTCAGCTTTTGCCCTTTCGCGCTGACCAGCTCTTCGGCTTCTGCCAAAAAGGCTTCGGCATCTTGCGGGCTACACGGCGTGTTCGCGTGATTATGTGCGTGGGTATGGGCCATGGCTGCCATTTTGGGTGATTGAGCGGAAAAGGGAAGAGGTGGCGGCGTTAATTCTCGCGGATTCTTTGACCCATCGCAGATCGGAACAGGCGGGTCACTCAGGAAGAATACGCAATTGAGCGCCTATGCCGCGTGACATGTTCCCGCGCGACGAAACAGTATGTTTTCCTATGTAAATCAACAGCATAGGCGTGGCTGGCAATATCAAGAAAGAGGCTTTGCCATGAAATCACTATTCTGTTCCGCCCTGATGGTTACGTCTGCCCTTATTGGCGCAGCCGCCCATGCCGAAGACAATCCTTGGATGGTTCGCGGCCGTTTGCTCGGTGTCTTGCCGGATGAAAGCGCTGATCTGTCTGTCGCCAATGCTGCGATCGGCGGCAGCGTTGATATTGGTGACCAATACGTTCCTGAACTCGATATCACCTACTTCTTCACCAAGAACATCGCGGCTGAGCTGATCTTGGCGGTGACACCGCACGATGTTGATGCAACTGGTGTGACAGTGCCCGGCGCACTGAACAATGCAACCGTAGATCTCGGCGATGTGTGGCTGCTGCCGCCAACGCTGACCCTGCAATACCACTTCGATACGGGCACACAGTTCAAGCCATATGTCGGAGCAGGTGTGAACGCGACATTCTTCTTCAACGAAGATGAAGGTTCGGTCGCCGACGGCATCGATTACGATCCAAGCTTTGGTGGCGCGCTGCAATTCGGCGTCGACTATGATCTCGACGGCGAGCCAGGCGGCTGGCTGCTCAACGCCGACATCAAAAAGGTCTGGATCAACACCGATGTAACGGTTGATTTTACCACCGCTTTGGGAGCGACGGTCGATGCGGATGTCGACATCAACCCAACCGTGGTTGGCATTGGTTTCGGCTATAAGTATTAGCCACTTGCCTCCTTACAATGCCAACCCTATTGCCCCGAACTGGCTGCAGTTCGGGGCCTTTTTTTAGTCCTCTACAAAGGCCTTGTATGCCTCCGCATAATCCGGGTGCCATCGTGAAAGCGCCGGACGGTTTTTGATAATGTCATCGGCAGTCCATTGAATGCGCTTCTCATCCAAAGGCCGCGGCGTCTCATTATCGGGGCAGAGAATGTAAAAATCCCCGCGCTCCAGAGAGGCCATCATAAAGTCGACCGTTTCTTCGGCGGTGGCCGCGAATGGCGGCTTTTGCGGAATGAACGCTTCGACCAAAGGCGTATAGACGAATGCCGGAACCAGCAGGTGCGCAGAGATGTTGCAATTCTCTTCCTGGCGCAGGGCGTGTGCTACGCTTTCGGTATAGGCAAGCACGCCTGCCTTCGACAGGTTGTAGGCATAGTTGCCGGGTGGGCGCGTGATCCCTTGCTTTGATCCCGTATTGATAACGGTGGCCGCTTCGCCATGCGCCAACATGCCCGGCATAAAGGCGTGGCAGCCATGGATGACCCCCATCAAATTGATCGAGACAAGTCCGTTAAACGCGTCGAGGTTTTCCCAAGGCTTGGTGCCCATGCGCCCGATACCAGCATTGTTCATCAGGCAGTGAACATTGCCGAGCTCCGTGCTCACCTCTGCGGCGAGCGCGGTCATGGCGTTCGGGTCTGAGACATCGCACACTTTGGCGATGATCTTTCCTGCGCCGCCAGAAAGGGCCGCTTTGGCTTCTGCGAGTTGCTCTTCTTTGACATCGACCAAAACGACATTCATGCCCGCGGCCGCAAAGCGTTTTGCGGATTCCAATCCGATCCCGCCAGCTGCGCCAGTTACGACCGCCGTGTGGCCTTGTTTCAGCCAGTTCATGCGCCGTCCCTCCGCGCTCTCAGCCGCGCGATGAGCGTCGGCACATCATACTCTTCATCACCATCATAGCGTGGGGCATTGCGCGCATAGGCGGCTTCGATCTCATCGTGGATCGGTTTGATCCGGACCATATTGTAGGAATGGGTCACCACGTAAAACTCGCCGGCGCGAATTTGCTCGACGACTTTTTCAGCGAATGTGTCAGCATCCATGGCGAACTGTTCAGAGCCTTTGGTCATGTCGGAGGCGACGAAGCCAGGAACGATCATGCCGACTTTGATATGGTCCGGAAATTCATCACGCATCGCTTCTGTGAGGCCTCGCACCGCGTGCTTCGAAGCAATGTAGGGCGCGCTGTTTTGAACCGCGTTGAAGAAGGCATTCTCAGACGCGAGATTATAAATCGCGGCAGGCTCGCCTTGCGCGATCATGCGTTTGCCAAACGTCGCCGCGCCATGCCAGACGCCAAAGAAGTTGACATTCATCAGCCGGTGCAAGTCTTCAAGCGCGACGTCGACGACAGGCGCGCGGCCAATCGCGATGCCGGCATTATTGATCAGAACATGTCCGCCGCCATAGGTCTGCCACGCGAAGTCGGCGAAGGCTTCCATACTGTCTGGATCGGTCACATCCATGACCATGGCCGCTGCGTCTATGCCCAGGCCTTTCAGCTCCGCGATGGCCTCGTCCAGTTTGTCCTGACGTGGCTCGCCAATGACGATTTTAGCGCCCTCGCTGCCAAAGCGTTTTGCCAGGCCAAAGCCAATGCCGGTCGCCCCGCCCGTGATGATCACGGTCTTGTCTTTAAAGCTCTCCATATCGATCCTCCCGAAACGATCTTAGACCGAGAGTTGCCGGGCGGCGAGGTCGCGCATGATTTCTTCTGAGCCGCCGCCAATCGCCATGACCCGAACCTCGCGATAGATCCGCTCGACCCGGTGGCCTCGAATGAACCCTGCGCCGCCCAGAATTTGCATCGCTTCTCGCGCACAGAATTCGAGTGTCTCGGTGGCTTGGACTTTCAACATAGCGAGTTCAGCCACCGGCGTGTTGCCGTTCTGAACGTGCCAAGCATAGGTGTCGAGCATGGTCGTGGTCGCCCAGATGCGCTGCGCCATGCTTGCAAGCTTGTGGCGGATAACTTGATGGTCTGCGAGGCGTTTTCCGAATGTCTTTCGCTCCTGTGCCCAGGCCGCGGCTTCTTCAGCACAAACTCGGGCAGAGGCAGCCGCTTGCGCTGCCATGCCGAGGCGTTCTCCGTTAAAGTTCGCCATGATGCCATAGAAGCCTTTGTCTTGCTCGCCGATCAGGTTTTCGGCCGGGACAAAGACATCGTCGAAATGGATGGTCGCTGTGTCAGAGGCCCACCAGCCTTGTTTCGGCAATTCGGTGCGGCTGACGCCGTCGCTTTCAAGGTCGATTAGAAGGAGCGAGATGCCGCCCATGCCCTCGCCGCCGGTTCGCACGGCTGTGGTCAGCCATTTCGAGGTCATGCCGCCAGTGATGTAGGTTTTCGACCCATTCACGCGCCAGCCATTGCCATCTTTGACGGCCTTGGTCTTCAGCTGAGCAACGTCTGATCCTGCCGACGGTTCTGTGATCCCGAGACTGATTTGTTTCTCACCTGAGAGGACAGCCCGACCAATTTCAGTTTTCATCTCTTCGCTGCCCAGCGCCATGATCGGCGGCAAGCCAATGCCGTGAATCATCAAGGCAGACGAGATGCCGCCTGCGCCGATACGGGCGAGTTCTTCAGATGTCACAATGCCATGAAAGCGGTCAAACTCGGTGCCCTCGCCGCCATACTCAGTTGGGTATCCGATGCCCAAAAGGCCTGCCGTTTTGGCTTTTTTGAACAGGTCACGTGGGATCCGTCCTGCCTCTTCCCATTCATCCACAAACGGCATGATCTCTTTATCGACGAAACCGCGAACGGAACGGCGCCACTCGGCGTGCGTGTCATCCATGTGCGGGCAGGGCGGGCGGAGGCTATCAAATGTCAAAGTCATGCACGCGATCGTGGCTGTGCACCCGGCGAGGTCAAGCCATCACGTGGCGGCAGATGGGGGCTGGCGCGCGCGGTATCCATCGCCATATGTAGCCTATGCAAGTCTATAACGAACCGACAGACCTCCCAGAGAAACCCCCAATTTTTCGCAAAGGCTTCCCGACGATTATTCTCGTCCTGACCGGGGCGATTGTGGCGGTGTCACTGGTCCAGTTTAACGCGTCTCGCGAATTCGAAGATTGGATGTTCTCGGTCGCGGCGATTGCCGGTGGTCCCAGCTTTGAGAATGTCTATCGGCCTTGGGGGGATTTCGCGCCCTATGTGTTGCACACCTTCCTGCATGGCGGGTCGTTTCACTTGATGCTGAACATGGCGATGTTGATCGCCCTCGGTCCGATCATCGCGCAAGCGCTGGGTAAATCCGTCTATGCATCGGTTTTGTTTCTGGCGTTCTTTGCTGTCTGCGCCGTGGGCGGCGGGCTCGCGCAAATGTTGTGGTATGCGATCGAAGCTCAAGATGGAATCGCAATTGGCGCGTCTTCGGCGATCTCAGGATTGCTACCCGCGGTGGGGTATATTCGTGAACGCTTCAAAGGTGCCTGGTCGATGAGTGTGCCTTGGATTGTGATCAATGTTGTGCTCGCCTTTTTGGGCGGCGATATTGGCATCATGAGCATTGCCTGGGCCGCGCACTTGGGCGGCTTGGCGGCAGGCTTCAGCTTTCCGGTGTTTCTCAGCCTTTCAAAAGCGGGGCGGTGAGGCCGCGGGCGCCGGTTTTGCGCAAGGCTTCGCGTTTGAAGCGGAACAGTTCGGCGGGCCGACCGCCGGTGCTGCTCTGCATTTCGCCAGTGCCTTCGACAAAGCCTGTTCGGTCCAGGGCGCGGCGAAAGTTCTGTTTGTGGAGCCTTTGGCCGAGAATGGCTTCGACCGTGCTTTGCAGGGCTGTCAGCGTAAACTGATCTGGCATCAACTCAAACACGACTGGACGGTAGCGGATCTTGGACCGAAGGCGCCCCATCGCGGTCGCGAGAATGCGGCGGTGGTCGGACGCCATCGGGTCGCCCAGCTGAACCTCAGGGAGCGGCAAGTCCTGATCGCGTGCGCATTCAGCCGCCAGTCCGGCCTCGTACAATAACTCATAGCGTTCCAGCACGGCTTCATCCGGCCAGTCATTTCCGGCCAATCCGAAGGCACTCTCAGCCCGTGTGAGCCGATCCGGGTTTCCAGCGGCCCAGGTTGAGAGTTTTGGCGCGATGACATCATCGATAATCGCGGGTGGGCCAGCGCGGCGATCCTCCCAAGGGAAGTGGCGATACCAGCCGCGCCAGCGCGCCTCAAACGCTTCAGGTAGTCTTTCTGCTTCCGGCGTCAGCGCGAGATAGCCAACACTGACAACGCGTGCATCTTGCGGCGCATCGAGCAAAGTCGCTTCCGGGCTTTCGCGGTCGCGATCGCCGAATGTGTAGAGCTGTTCGACATAGCCGAGCTGAAAGCCGGTTTGTTCTTTCACCCAGCCGCGCAGGGCGAGCTCAAACGTGCGATGCTCGCTCGGGTCAAACGCCCCGAACGGGAGCGCCAGCAGGCCGCCTTCGCGCCGTGAGGTTAGCACGCGCGGCTTCTCGCCATCATAGGCGACGATCACAACCGACAAGCCGATCAGCAGGCTCATGCAGGCGCCTCGATGTCTGCGAGCAGGGCCACTGTGCGGGCAATAAATTCAGCCTGCGCCTCTTCGGTCGGTTGCGGACGTAGTTCCAATTGAATGCCGCGCGGCGGATGCCCGAAGAAGCGATCGGACTCAGCGACCGAAAATCCGGCAAGCTGCGTTGCTTCAAACCAGGCGCAGATATTGTCGGCTTTCTTGATCAGGCGTTTCAAACTGGCAGGGGTTTCTGCGGGTAAGCCAAAGCGCGCATGGATGGCGTAAGACAGGCGCGCCTCAATGTCCTTATAGCCGTCACCCAGCACAGCTTTAAACGGGGAGATCATGTCCCCGATGACATATTCAGGGGCATCATGCAGCAGCGCCAGGAGGCGGGATTTTGGATCAAGGCGCGGTTCGATTTGCACGCACAAGGCTTCGACAATCACGCTGTGCTGGGCAACCGAAAACGCATGTGCGCCTTTGGTCTGACCGTTCCAACGGGCGACACGGGCAAGGCCGTGCGCGATATCTTCGACTTCGACATCGACAGGCGAGGGATCCAACAGATCGAGGCGCCGTCCTGACAACATGCGTTGCCAGACACGGGCCGGAGGTTTGCGAGAAGACGTTCTTGTACTCATTCGCCTCCTGATTGCGCAAATTGGGTCAGGCGTAAAGAAATAGGGCTGTTTTGATTACGAATTGCCCCAACTGTGCCGAATTTGACTCAGCTCTCGTTAAGAGGTGCACGTCATATTCAATGCATCGACGGCGCAAGACCGAGGCATGGTGATGATTGAAACGATGGTGAATTGGGCTGGGCAATCCAGCACGGCATGGTGGGTGCTCTCCGTAGCAGTCCTGGTAATTTTGTTCGAAGCGATCCGCACCAGCAAAGACGTCTTCTGGGCCGACATGGTCGAGGACGACGACTAGGCGCTTTTGTTGCCGCTGATTTCGGCTTCAATGTGGATACTTACAGCCTCATCCTGAGCGAAGTCGAAGGACGAGGCGGGCTTCCCGGGCCGCGCGGTCCTTTATCCTTCGACTTCGCTCAGGATGAGGACCTAAACATCATTCGCTCTCTAATCTTAAGCCGCCACCCGCTCTCCAATCGTGGTCCGATGCAAGAGCCGATCATGGCCAGCATAGCCGCCGGTTGCCATGTGTAGCAGGGCGCGATTGTCCCACATGACCAGCATATTGGGCTGCCATTTGTGGCGGTATTGGAATTCTGGCCGTGTTTGCCAGTGATAAAGGTCCATCATCAGCGCCCGGGACTCCTCGTCTGGCATATCTTCATACCCGATCACATAGGCGGCGGAATTGTAGATCGACTCGCGTCCTGTCTCAGGATGCTTGCGGATCAGATCATGTGTATGCGTCGCCAAAGCGTCGTCTGAATGGATGATGTCCATGCTGCGATCATCCGCGTCGCCTTCGCCATACAGGCCGCCTTTGCTATAGCCGAGCGCCGCTGAATGAATGGCGCGTTTGCCCTCGCACCGGGCGCGCAAATCATCAGGCATGTCTTCCCAGGCTTTTTGCTGGTTGGCGAAGAGGGTGTCGCCGCCAGAAGGCGGGATCGTAATCCCGAACAGGCACGTTCCGGCGGGCGGGGTTTCCTGAAAGCTCCAATCCGAATGCCAAGTTTCGGCGAAGATCGGCGAGGTCTCATTCGCCATGCGCTTGACCGCGATGACATGATCACGCCCTTCGATCGGGGCGATGTAAGGATCATGCCCAAACGGTCCGAAATAGAGCGTGAAGCGTTCCAGATCATCGTCGCTTAAGGCTTGATCAGGGAAGGAGAGGACCAGATGCTCTAGCCAGGCGGCTCTGATCTCTTCGACCGTATTGGCATCCAGATCTTTAGTGAGATCAAGGCCGGTAACTTCCGCGCCGCACGCTTGATCGCTGGGCTTTATGGTAAGCGCCATGTTTTCCTCCTGTCCCCGTTTTGGGTGTGTTTCCGGGCACTCAATCAAAAAGACGGAGGGATGCCAAGGTTTGGAGGGGGGGAGTTGGGCGGAATGAGTGGTCTGTGGTGTCAGCTTTGGGTCAGGAGCAGACATTGAGGCATTAGGCCCTCATCCTGAGCGAAGTCGAAGGATCAAGGGCCGGGCGTGCCAGGCCCCCGCCTCGTCCTTCGTCTTCGCTCAGGATGAGGCTGATGAAGGTAGTTTTATTGCTAAAGTCCGCTATGAGGCCGGAGAGCAGACGTCGTCATTCACCACCGCCACCTGAGTTCCCACCAAAAACAAAACCCGATGCCGGGGCATCGGGTTTTAAGGTATTCGGGGTGCGAAAAAGGATTAAGCGGCGACCGCTTCCTTCTTCGGTTTCGGGTCGCGAAGCACATAGCCGCGGCCCCAAACTGTTTCGATATAGTGCTCGCCGCCTGTTGCCTGCTGCAATTTCTTGCGCAGCTTACAGATGAACACGTCGATGATCTTGAGTTCTGGTTCGTCCATGCCGCCATACAGGTGGTTGAGGAACATTTCCTTGGTGAGCGTCGTGCCTTTGCGCAGGCTGAGCAGCTCAAACATTTGGTATTCTTTGCCAGTGAGGTGGACGCGGTCTTCGTCGACTTCGACAGTCTTCGCATCCAGGTTCACCAAGATCTCGCCGGTGCGGATAACGCTTTCGGCATGACCTTTAGAGCGACGAACGATGGCCGTGATGCGGGCGATCAGCTCGTCTTTGTTGAATGGTTTTGTGAGGTAATCGTCGGCGCCATAGCCGAGAGTTTTCACTTTTGCCTCGATGTCTGGGTTACCAGAGAGGATCAGGACTGGAGTGTTCACCCGCGCCATGCGCAGTTGCTTCAACACATCATAGCCAGAAATGTCAGGCAGAGAGAGGTCGAGAATGATGATATCATACTCATAGACCTTTCCGAGATCGACACCTTCTTCGCCAAGGTCAGTCGTGTAGATGTTAAAGCCAGCGGCCTTCAGCATCAGTTCGATACTGCGGGCCACCGCATTATCATCTTCAATTAGTAAGACTCGCATATTCAGCTCCCCGAATCAGTCTATTCGCATTCCTAGCGTGATCGTTAACCATTGTGAATCTAGGTAATGAAAGTAACCGAAGATTTAACAATCGGATTCGAAACGACAATTTTATTCATACCTCTTAAGAATGAAGTTCTTGCCCAGTCCGCCCAAGAAGCGTGTGAGCAATAGCGATAACGTCCTGAATCGGTTGAGAGGACGCATTTGTTGAGATTAACGTTTTTTGGCTGCGAATAGCTTCGCGCACGGCGTCATCCCGAATGACGGTCCCTGCCAATTGAGGCCGGAAGCCAAGGAAGGTTTGGCAAGCTTGGGCGACGGCAGAGAATGTGCTCTGACCCGCGGCTCTGGTTTCGCACTGATTAATTGCAATCATTTGCTCAACGCTCGGCGCGTAACCTTTGAGAACTTTGATGAACGCATAAGCATCGGTCATCGAGGTCGGTTCGTCAGTGATCACCATCAGAACCTTATCTGCCGCGCGGGCGAGGCGCATGCAGTTGGCTTCGATCCCGGCGCCGAGATCGAGGATGACTTGATCATATTGCAGCGCCAGCGCAGACAGGCCAGCGGCGAGGCGGGCGACTTCTTCTGAAGACATCTCAGCCAGGGCACCTGAGCCGGACCGGCCGGGCAGAACATCAAATCCGCCATTTGCTGAACCGCCATCGACAGGCGTCACGGCATCTTCAAGCTCGACCCATCCAGCGATGACGGCGGCAAGGTCGGTTTCTGGCGCGATGCCAAGTTGAACATCGACATTGGCGAGACCAAGATCGCCATCGACCAAAAGCGTTCGCCGGCCAGCCTGGGCCATGGCGCTCGCCAATGTGATCGACATAAAGGTTTTGCCGACGCCCCCTTTGCCGGACCCAACCGCGATAATCGAGGCGGGCTCGACGCGTCGCGGTGGGCGCTGGTTCGGGCGCTCTTGCGATTTGGGAAGTAGGAAGCTCATTATGCGGCTCCTTTAAGGGCGACATGGGCAGGTGCGTCTTCTGTCAGCAACTGGGCCAGTCTTGATGGGGTCGCGGGAACAAGGCCGCCACCGATGAACGGTGTGATGGCCAAGTGAGAGAAAGAGATTTTTGCAGCGATCAGCGCTGAAACAATCCCGCCTCGACGACGTGTCACATCGAGTTTCGTGACGATTGCGCGGCGAACACCGCAACGGGCAAAGGCTTTCGCAGCCTCGGCTTGATCTTCGGGGTGACCTTCGGCGCTGATGACCAAGACAGGTTCAGCATCTATCACCGCGAGCAGGTCTTGCAAGCTCGCCATATCTTCCTGATCAAATGGAATGATCGCTGGCATGTCGATGATGCAGCGTTGATTGGCGGCCTGGATCGTTTTCAGCGTGGCGAACAGATCATCCGGTGTGGTGACGGAGCGGATCTGGCCTTGCTCTTTTTCCAAATAGGCCGCGAGCTGTGCGCCGCCTGCAGTGAGGTCGAGGTCAGCGGCAACTGGCAGGACTTCGGCTTTCGCAACTGCTGCGCGGCGGGTCAGTTTTGCGGCTGTGGCGGTGCGACCGTGACCCGGCGCGCCAACCAGCACAATGTTTCGATGTGGAACCGGTGGGATTGGATCGCATGTCAGCGCGCTATCGAGCCCGGCGGCGAGCGCTGAGCCAGGTTCTTTGCTTTCAAACCCGCCATTCAGGCCAGCATCGGCAATGCGTTCTGCGAAGCGTTCCGGGGCGCCGTGCCACAATAGAGAGTCGCGCACACGATTTCGGATCGGGCTTTCAACGAGACGCGGCGCAGGGTTTGCTCCCAAACGGGTGAGGATCCGAGACTCGCTCGGCACCATTCCGCCGCCCATTTTATCGGTCGCCGCCCGGACCTCTACGCCGCCAGGCACTTCGCGTTCGGACAAGATGATCGCATCATCGCCCATTTCCGCGAAGATCAATGCCTTAGCTGCCTCTAGGGACTCAGCGGCAAACATCTTCATTCGCATACAGCACACTCCACTCTATGGAATCGAGTGTTGCGCTGAAATGGTTAACAGAATCTGTTGATTTGTTAGTTTTTCAGGAATTGGGCCGTTTATGAGGGATGTTTAATCCCTGAAGACCGGATTTTGACGCGCTTCCAAACGACATAACCTGGCATCGCATTTTATGTATGAACCCACGTTGCGACATTACAGGCCGCACGCTCCAGGCCATCAATCGCTACATCGCTTCGCGCTAAAATTCGAAACCCAACATAGACCGCGAGCAGAGCCTTGGCTCTGGCGGCGATATCGTCGGGGCTGAGATCCGGGTGCGCGTCTCGTAGCGCCGCGGTCAAAGCTGACGTGAGGAGGTCAAAGCCGACCGAAACTTGCGTCTTGGTGGTGGGGTCCAAGTCGGATTGATCCGCGGAGGCATTGCACAAGAAGCATCCGGAGCGATCGTTTTTCTGGGCCGCCGCGAGGGGCGAGTTGATAAATGCCTCAATTCGCTGCTTGGCAGGAACAGTATCGTCTTTCAAAGCCAAGGCAGCGGCTGAGACAATGTCATCATGATATTGGCCAAGCGCTTTAAGATACATTGAGCGCTTGTCCCCGAATGCCGCATACAAGCTGGCTTTCTGCAATTCTGTCTCTTTCATGATCATCGAAAGGGAAACGCCTTCAAAACCATTCTTCCAGAACAATCGCATGATTTTCCGGAGCATTTCAGTGTCGTCAAATTCCCTTGGACGCCCCGGTGTTGTTCGATCACGCATCTGTGATCTCCTATATTCTTGACCAATCGGTCTATAATCCATATTTCGAGTTTCGCAGACGCAAAACGTCTCGTTACGCCCAATTAAAGACCGATAAGTCAATAATTCAAGAAGGAAGTTCGAAATGTCTACATCAACAGCCGTCCTCGCAGGTCAGTCCGCAGAGCAACTCAGCGCTTTGTCAAACAAGCTGACCGGCATTGGCCGCCACAGTCTCAGATTCTCAATTGCAGGGGTCTTGGGCTGGATCGGCGCGATGAAATTCACCGCCTATGAAGCTGGCGCGATTGAAGGCTTGGTTGCGTCCAGCCCGTTCACCAGCTGGCTATATAGTGTGACCAGTGTTCAGGGGGCCTCTAACCTGATCGGTTCGATTGAGATTCTGACCGCGATCGCTCTGGTCGCAGGCCTCAAATTTGCCCGCGTTGGATTGCTCGGTGCGCTCGCCGCAGCCTTTACCTTCCTGTTGACCTTCAGCTTCCTGCTGACCGCGCCAGGTTGGGAACAAAGCTTGGGCGGTTTCCCGGCTCTGTCCGTCGTGCCGGGTCAGTTCCTGCTCAAAGACGCCGTGCTGCTGGCGGGCGCTTTGTTCCTCGCTGGAAAAGAACTGGGTCGCATCGCCGACGATGCCTAACGCCACATCACCAAGCCGCGTAGATCGCTGATTGGCGATCTGCGCGCGCGCCAAGAAGGATCATCCCATGACCAATGCTACGACGATTTCCCGCTTCATCACGCTCGGCCTGTTGGCCGCCCTCACGGGTGTGATCTGGACCATCGCGCTCGCGCAGCAACCATCGCTCTTCGCCTAGCGACAGATACGCCTCATCAAATCGAAAGGATCGCGCTTATGCCCCATATCCTCCTCTACACCATGGATCATTGCCCATACTGCAAACGTGCCAAAGCTCTGTTG
>JALUWJ010000269.1 GCA_027019605.1 Henriciella sp.
GGGAGCTTTTTTGATCCCATACTCCGTGTCGTGCGCGTCAGCGGCATTCTTGTCTTGAGCAGCACCGCGATCCTGGCCGCGCTTTTGCTGGCGCTGGGCTTGGCACCGAGGGATGCCCTCGCAGGTGCCGTCAGCGCGGTGACGACAGGCATGGTTGATCCATTGTCTTACGCCATGGCGCCGCAAGCCGGGTTCTTGCACGCGCTGATTCTGTGGATTGGTTTGGTGTTGGGGACGATGGGGCTCGTCGCCGTGGATGGCGCTGGACGCGGTAGATTGCTCTCTGTTCCGTTCGATGCCGAAGTTCTGGCCTGGATTGGCTCCCTCTTATTGGTGACGGTGCTCGCGGTGTTTGCGGGCTTGCCGCTGTTTGAGAGCCTGGGCTGGGCAACCTCGTCGATTGCGACGAGCGGGATTGCCTTGAGCGACCCGCAACAGTTTTCGCGCCTGCCTATCGTTTTGGTCCTGTTTCCAGTGCTGATTGGCGGCTCTGCATTGTCGGCTGCTGGCGGATTTAAACTCGCCCGGTTGATCGTTTTGAGTAAGCGGGCCGCACTAGAATTTGCTCAGCTTGGATATCGCGGGAGTGTGAAACATTTCTCGTTTCGAGGCCGGCGCCAGTCGGATCGCACAATTATGGGCGTGTGGGTTTATCTCGTTGGCTATATCGTCGCCTGCACGATCGGAACGCTTCTGCTGAGCGCTTCGGGATTGTCGTTCAATGATGCTATTCGCGCGGGAATCGGGAGCCTTTCCAATGCAGGCCACATTCTCGCGGGGATGAATGCGGACTTGGAGGGAATCGCTCAAATTTACGTCATTCTCGGCATGATACTTGGGCGGCTGGAGGTTATCGCGCTGCTTCCGGCCCTAAATCCATCTTTTTGGAGAAACTAGATTTGGTGACGGTTGCCATTTTCTTCCAATCGTTATAGCCGCTCTTCTATAAAAGAAGGACAGGCAAACAATGTCTTCAGAAAAAAAGCAGAACCTCCAGGATACATTCCTTAACGCAGTTCGTAAGTCCAAGACTCCGCTGACGATTTTCCTCGTCAATGGCGTGAAGTTGCAGGGCGTGGTCACATGGTTCGACAACTTCTGTGTGTTGTTGAGAGGCGATGGTCGCCCACCTCAGCTGGTTTACAAGCACGCAATTTCAACGATCGCACCAGGTGCACACGTTCAGCTCTTCGATGAAGAAGATAGCTAGAACACTTGAAACAAACACCGATTGATCTTGATCAACCGCCTGAAAAGGCCGGTATCATTATCCCTTGGACGCTCGTCGCAGATCGCCCCAGCGAAGACCGGATGGAAGAATCGTCCGGTCTGGTTGAGGCGCTTGGCTGTGATCTCGTATTCCTGCGCGCTGAACAGGTGCGCAAGCCGACACCGGGCTATCTCCTGTCCGGAGGCTTGCTCGAGCGGCTCGAGGAGGACGTGAAAGCGTTTGGGTGTTCGATCATCATCATCGATGCCGCCCTGTCGCCGATCCAGCAGCGAAATCTTGAGAACCGCCTGGGCGTGAAGGTCATTGACCGCACAGGACTCATTCTTGAAATCTTTGGTCTGCGCGCGCGGACGAAAGAAGGGACGTTGCAAGTCGAACTCGCGCGACTGCTTTATGAGCGGTCGCGACTGGTGCGGACATGGACGCACTTGGAGCGACAGCGCGGTGGACGCGGCTTCTTGGGTGGTCCGGGCGAAACCCAGCTTGAGGCCGATAAACGAATGATTGATCGCGCCGTCGGGCGCCTGCGCCGAGACCTGGCAGATGTGCAGCGAACACGCCGGGTGCAGCGTCAGGGACGCAAGCGCCGAGAAAGTCTGATCATCGCTTTGGTTGGCTATACCAATGCGGGCAAGTCGACCCTTTTCAATCGGTTGACCGGCGCGGATGTCATGGCGAAAGACATGCCATTCGCAACGCTCGACACGACCATTCGAAAGGTTGAGCTGCCCAATCTCGGCGAAGCCAATTTAATTGATACGGTTGGGTTTATTTCGGACCTTCCAACGCATTTGGTCGACAGTTTTAGGGCGACCCTGGAAGAGGCCTTGTCGGCCGACCTGCTCGTGCATGTGCGCGATCGCGCCAGCCAGTCAGATGGAGATCAAAAGCAGGACGTGTTGAAGGTCTTGCAGCAATTGTCAGACCTGACAGAAACGCCCCTGCCTCCGATGATTGAGGTCTGGAACAAAATTGACTTGGTCGACCCAGAAACGCGTCTCGGGCTCGATGCTGAGAGAGACCGGATCTCCGAGGATTTGATCGCCATACTGGTGTCTTCAATCACGGGGGAGGGAGCTGAAGACCTCCTGCTTGCGATCGAGGCGCTGCTGGATCAGGGGCGGAAACGTTTTCGAGCGAGACTGTCTCACAAGGATGGCGCATTGCGAGCCTGGCTTCACGAGCACACGCAAGTCGAAGACGAACGCTTTGGTGAAACAGGTGACGCAGAATTGAGTGTGAGTTTGACGAAAGATGAGTTTGGTAGACTCGCTGCGCGATTTCCTGAGGCTGCGGCAACCAAATTTGAGCATATGGAGTGAGGATGATGGAAAAAGATCGGCTATTTCTATTACCGCCGGGCTTTGAAGATAATGAGCGCCGGGAGTTCTGCCCAGAATGTGCCGAGCTCTGGGGTGTGTTGAGCTATTATCCGGCGATCCGAGAATCGCTGGAGATTTGCTATGTCGGTATCCATCACCCGCGCGAAGAGATCGTTGAAGTGCTGGGCGACGGTAACTGGAATGCGCCGACCATGGTCCTCGCGGCACCAGACTCTGTCACTGGAGATTTCCAAACAGGAACCAGTAATGGCGTGACCTATTTGGACTCAGCCCGGCAAATCGCGAAGTATTTTGCCGCGAAATTTGGGACCGCAATGCCGCGTGGAAGTTAATCTCCATAAGGTTAAGCGACATCCACACCTTGCAACTCGTGGCGAATAGACAAATATGTCAGCGTCTGCCAGTTCTTGGCTCATCCATTTCCGCTTGAAGGTAATTTTATGTTCGATCCGCGCCCGACCGATGTGAACCTGGTCCCAACTGTTATTGAGCAAACAAGCCGCGGTGAGCGCGCGTTCGATATCTTTTCGCGTCTTTTGAAAGAACGCCTGATTTTTATCACCGGCCCGATCGACGATACGACGGCGTCGCTGGTGTGCGCTCAATTGCTGTTCCTGGAATCTGAGAACCCGAAGAAAGATATCGGCATCTACATCAATAGCCCCGGTGGTTACGTGACCGCTGGTCTCGCGATCTATGACACGATGCAATACATCCGCTGCCCAATTTCAACGCTCTGCATCGGGCAGGCGGCGAGCATGGGGTCGCTGTTGCTGGCAGCCGGCGATAAAGGCAATCGGATAGCGCTGCCGAACGCGCGGGTCATGGTGCACCAGCCGTCTGGTGGATATCGCGGTGTTGCGACGGATATTGAACGTCACGCCGAGGAAATCCTCGATCTAAAAAAACGGCTTAATAACATTTACGTAAAACATACCGGTCAAGACTATGATACGATTGAGCGGAAGCTTGATCGAGATACGTTTATGACCGCAGAAGATGCCAAAGAGTTTGGTATCGTAGACACGGTTTATGAGCGCCGAACGGAGGTTGGCGAGGACTAAGCGGTACTTTTCCTGCAATTGGGAATGTGCGCTAAGACTTGCACGCCCTCGTAAGGGGTCTAGAATTAAAAGTGGTAGCTGGGATTCGGCTCCAGTAAATCGCATGTTAAGGCATGCGTGTCATAGAGGTTGCCCATGGCAAATAAAAACGGTTCCAGCGGCGATTCAAAGAATACGCTTTATTGCTCTTTCTGCGGGAAGAGCCAGCACGAAGTTAAAAAGCTGATTGCGGGTCCAACCGTCTTCATCTGTGATGAATGCGTTGAGCTCTGTATGGATATCATCCGTGAGGAAAACAAAGCCTCCGGATTTAAAGCGAAAGAGGGCGTGCCGACACCGCAGGAAATCTGCGATGTTCTTGATGATTATGTCATAGGGCAGGCTTACGCGAAACGCATCCTCTCTGTGGCGGTTCACAACCACTATAAGCGACTGGCAAATCCAGGCGGCGCTGATGGCGTCGAGCTCGCAAAATCGAACATAATGCTGATCGGCCCAACGGGGTGCGGTAAGACGCTGCTCGCGCAGACGCTCGCACGCGTTTTGGACGTACCGTTCACGATGGCCGACGCAACGACTTTGACCGAAGCAGGGTATGTCGGTGAGGATGTGGAGAACATCGTCCTGAAGCTGCTCCAGGCGTCTGACTACAATGTTGAGCGCGCGCAGCGCGGCATCGTCTATATCGATGAGATCGACAAGATTTCTCGCAAATCAGACAATCCATCGATCACCCGCGATGTGTCGGGTGAGGGCGTGCAGCAGGCGCTGTTGAAGCTGATGGAAGGCACGGTTGCGGCTGTTCCGCCACAAGGCGGGCGTAAGCATCCTCAGCAAGAATTCCTGCAAGTCGACACAACGAACATCCTGTTCATCTGTGGCGGTGCTTTTGCGGGCCTCGATAAGATTATTTCATCTCGCGGCGAGTCGACGTCGATCGGCTTCGGCGCGGATGTGCAAGATCCAGAAGCGCGTCGTGTGGGCGAAATCCTGCGCACGGTCGAGCCAGAAGATCTGCAGCGCTATGGTCTGATCCCGGAATTCATTGGCCGTTTGCCAGTTCTGGCGACGCTTGAAGATCTGGATGAAGATGCTCTTATAACCATCCTGACGGAGCCTAAGAATGCGCTCGTCAAACAGTATCAGAAACTGTTTGAGATGGAGGATGTGAACCTGACATTCACGCCAGATGCGATGACCGCAGTGGCGAAGAAGGCGATTATCCGGAAAACCGGGGCACGTGGTCTGCGTTCGATCATGGAATCTATTCTGCTCGATACGATGTTTGAGCTTCCAGGCCTGCGCGGTGTTGACGAAGTTGTGATCAATGCCGAAGTGGTCGATGGCAATGCCAAGCCGCTTTACGTGCACGCCAAGCAGGTTCAACCGAACGAAGCGTCATAATCCGACGCGGCCATAGTATTAAATTCACAGTCTTCCACCGTTATTTGGTGGTTGAAGTGCAAGGCCTCGGTTATCAAATAACATAGACGCCAGAATCACCCGACAACGGGGTGAAGGTGATGGTCGCCGCTGAGCGGGACCTGAAGCAAAGGAGTCAATTATGACGACGAAAACCCTCCCAGTTCTCCCACTGAGGGATATTGTTGTGTTCCCAGACATGGTGGCGCCACTTTTTGTGGGCCGTGACAAGTCTGTGCGAGCCCTCGAAATGGTCGATGAAGGCCAGAATGAAATTATGCTCGTGGCGCAGAAGGATCCTTCTACGGATGATCCAAACGCCGACGATTTGCACGCGGTCGGCACCAAAGCGACAATTCTGCAGCTGCTGAAACTACCTGATGGGACCGTAAAAGTTCTCGTCGAAGGCGGAAGCCGCGCGAGATTGAACAATCTGGAAGACCGCGGCGATTATTATGTTGCTGAAGTTGGTGTGATTGAACCGGTTGATGCGAGCACAAGCGAACTCGAAGCGCTGATGCGCGCCGTCACCGAGCAGTTTGAAAGCTACGCCAAGCTCAATCGCAAGATCCCGCCAGAGTCGGTGTCTACGATCTCCGATATTATCGAGCCTGGAAAACTCGCGGATGCGGTTTCATCGCAGCTTCAGGTGAAGCTCTCTGAAAAGCAGGGCCTGCTTGAGCTGTCTGACGTGAAAGATCGTCTGGAGAAGGTTCTCTCGCTGATGGAAGGCGAGATGGGCATGATGCAGATGGAGCGGAAGATTAAGAACCGCGTGAAGCGTCAAATGGAGAAATCCCAGCGCGAATATTACCTGAATGAGCAAATGAAGGCCATTCAGCGCGAGCTGGGCGATCAAGGTGAAGGTGAGCGCGACGAAGTCGGCGAAATCGAAGACAAGATCAAAGAAACTGGTCTTTCTGAAGAAGCGCGGACCAAGGCTGAGCAAGAAGTCAAAAAGCTTCGCCAGATGAGCCCGATGTCAGCGGAATCGACCGTTGTTCGCAACTATCTGGATTGGTTACTCGCCCTGCCATGGGATGAGCGCAAGGACATCTCGACCGATCTTGAAGCAGCTGAAAAGCAGCTGAACGACGACCACTATGGCCTCGAAAAGGTCAAAGAGCGCATCCTTGAATATTTGGCGGTGCAAAAGCGCACGAACAAATTGCGCGGACCGATCTTGTGTCTGGTTGGCCCTCCAGGGGTTGGTAAGACGTCTCTCGGCAAGTCCATCGCGGAAGCGACCGGGCGTGATTTCGTGCGCGTGTCACTCGGCGGTGTTCGAGACGAAAGCGAGATCCGCGGCCACCGTCGGACCTATATTGGCTCGATGCCGGGCCGAATCATTCAGAGCCTGAAAAAGGCCAAGACGGGCAACCCGCTCTTCTTGTTGGATGAGATTGACAAGATGGGTATGGACCATCGCGGTGATCCGTCAGCGGCGCTTCTCGAGGTGCTGGACCCTGCGCAAAACTCAACGTTCAACGATCACTATCTTGAAGTTGATTACGACCTGTCAGACGTGATGTTCGTGACAACTGCGAACAGTTTGAACATGCCTCAGCCGCTTCTTGATCGGATGGAGATCATCCGCATCGCTGGTTATA
>JALUWJ010000270.1 GCA_027019605.1 Henriciella sp.
CTCTCTCTGCGAGGAATCGCAGAAACGCCTCAGGGCACAATTCTGGCACAGTTGGGCAAATCCAAGGTGGTTGAGACGTGGCAACAATTCGCCAGAAATCACGCGGCCAGTGGCAGGCGCTCGTGCGTCGCATGGGCTGGCCGCACCAAAGCGGAACCTTCAAAACGCGCAAAGAAGCCGAAATGTGGGCACGGCAGACCGAAGCCCATATGGATCGGGGCGTCTTTGTTGATCAGACTGCTGCGCGGCAAACAACGTTCCGTGAACTGATCGATTTGTACATCGAGCAGGTGACCGCGTACCGGCCAAGTGAATACAGCCGTGTGTCGGAGACGTGCAGGCTGCGGGCTTTCCAACGCGATGAAAAAGACCTGTGTGCGTACGCCGTCATCAATCTCACACCTGACCATTTCGAAGAGTACCGCGACAGATGTTTGCGCGAGGGGAGCCGGAGTGTTGGGCGACCACAAAAACCAGGCACCGTAAAACGCAACCTGACCACGTTGAAACGTGTGATCGATTTTCGGAAACGTCAGTTGGGATTGATCATCAACCCGGTGAACTCAGAAGACGTGAAGCGGCCTGCCGTGAATGACGAACGCGACGTCCGTTTGAGTTTGGAAGAACGCGAACGGCTGTTGGAGGCATGCTACGCAGCTCGCAACGATCTGCTGGGCCCGATTGTCGAGTTTGCCTTCGAGACGGGTGCCAGGCGTGGGAACATTCTGCGGCTTGAATGGGTAGATGTGAATTTACGTCGAAATACGGCTTTGCTGCGTGCCATCAAGAATAGCCGGTCACCTGATCGCATTATCGATCATGAGATCGGGCTAACGCCGCGTGCGGCGGACATTCTTGAGGCGCTGCCGCGAACCGATGATCGGGTCTTTCCCATCACGCCCAATGCATTGCGACTGGCGTTCAACCGGGCGCGCAGGAACGCGGATGTGGAGCATTTCAGGTTCCACGATACGCGGCATGAGAGAATTTCGAGTTTGTTCGAAGCCAACTGGTCGATGATGCAGGTGATGGCACAATCAGGACATCGCGACCCCAAGTCTGTGCAACGCTACACAAAGATAAGTGGCGACTACCTGGCGGATGCGCTGGCTAACTTGTGATATCTTCGCGTTCTAAAAGCGGCACAGCTCTAAACGAACGATCGGTAGTACCATTCGCCAATGGTCGCGCATTTTGCTCAGTATGCAGAGTGTCTATTCATGAGACACAAAAATTTTCTCAGCAGTCTGTTTTGCAATTCGGCGAATCTGAGCTTCGGACAATGTCGAAGCAGCTCGTGCTGAGTTGCTTTTCCCGCGCTGCAAGTTTGCGGTTAATTGGGCCTGCACTTTTTTGGCGAGCCGAGCTTTCACTGCCTCAATATCTTTGTCGCCGTTTTCAGATAGTGCCGCGACAGCATATTTTGAAATTAGTTCTGTCATTCGTGTTCTTCGTTCTCTCTTACTTGCCCCTTGCCATCGAATACGGCCAGCAAGCGATTTGACCAACAACAACGCTAGTGGCCAATTAGCATCAATTTTGGCGCCGCAACAAGCCGCCGCAACCCTAGTTGCCTACCCAATTCAGCAGAAATGTGGCTTCTGAGCAACAAATAACACAAAATACTTGTGAATATCTTGTGGGGAGCTTTCCCGATAGAATAGGAATTGTCTCCTAACGAAGTGTAAAGGCCGGGTGCTGGTTGTTGCGGGTTGCAATGCTTGATATATGCCTTATCCCTACTTCGACGGCCAATCAAATAATCGGTATGACTTGTGAAATCTGAAGACGGACCTAGAAGCCGCGGGCTGACAATCCGAAAGCTTGTTGAGATTGTCTTTCCAGAAGGAACATTCTTTTTGGAGGACCTAATAAAGGACAAGCAGATGGGAACAAGGCCGGACCTTGTTCGCTATGGCGCTCCGGTTATTCCTTACGACCTCTTCGCATTCTGCGGTCATCTAATTCAGGCAAGCGGTCTGCTCGGATTCTTCGAGCCTGATCCGGATGCGACGCCTGAGATAGGGCCCGACCAAACTCCCAAGATCATTCTCTCAAGAGAGGAAAGAGATGCCTGCGCCCGTGCAGGTAAAGAGTGGCTGGACGGAACAAGTGCAGATGGAAGTGATCGCCTGCCGAGACTCGTTGTCGAACTCTGGGACGTCTTGATTGAACATTTTGACTCGCCAATCAGAGCCGCATTCTATGAGCCGCTTAGACCCCATCACGATGCAACGAAGTCATGCCCAGATTGGTGGCGTGCTGCAATCAAACTGCTGATCATCGCAGATGAAGCCAGTGAGCAGATCGGACATGTCCAGCCTGTCGGTGAAGAAAGCCTGTCAACGCATCATGACCTCATAAGACAGCGTTGGGCAGAAGTTCGGCAGGAAGCCGAACAGGTAGGCGACACTGATATTCTCCTTCATCGCAAGAAGTACATGGCCACCTACGCCGCCGCCGCTGACCCTGGAATAGTCTGTGTGCAACCAAAAGGGCGGGTGTCCCAAGTCGGCTGTACACTGAGAAACCTCTCGAAAAACCTGGCCATAACCGGACCGATTGGTGGTGCCAGATGCAGCTGGAACCAGCTCTCCGGTCAGCCCAAAGCTGAGAATGATGAAGGATTAGACATTCTACTTGTGCCGATTCCATACGAGCTTAATGCTGCGGATTTCTCGGAACGAGCAAACGGCACGGGACACGGGCAATCGCCAACGACAGTCCGAACCAGCGATGCAAACTTCGAACTTGCGCAACCTTGGCTAGAAGATGATTGGGACGCACTACAACTTAACATCAAGGCACTCATTAAGCAGGCACAGCATGATGTCAGAACAATCAATGCGGTTATCTTTCCCGAACTAGCCTTAAGCTACACACGGTTTAGACAATTGTGTTCGGCAGTGAAGGAGGCTGAAGAAAATATTGAGTTTGTGATCTCGGGAAGCAGTTCAAACTGCGAGGGCGAAAGCTGCAATTGTGTGATGACTGCCATCTGGGAGGAAAACACGCAGGCGGTTGGCGCTGAAGCTTCAGGTGAGGCTGACCAAAATGAAGTTAGTCGGATAACAAGTCAAAAGAAGCATCATCGCTGGAAGCTCGACGAACGACAGATCGCGGAGTACGCGCTTTCGGCCACGTTGAATCCCGCGCGCAATTGGTGGGAATCGCATCAGATAGGTCAACGTGAACTGAACTTCTTCCAGTTCCGTAAAGACTCTGTGTTTTCTACGCTGGTTTGCGAAGACTTGGCGCGCAGCGAGCCAGTCCACGACGTTATGCGCTCTGTCGCCCCAAACCTCCTGTTCGCTTTGCTAATGGATGGAGCCCAACTGCCGACCCGATGGTCATCTCGTTATGCAAGCACGCTCGCAGATGATCCGGGCACCTCAGTCCTAACGTTAACCTCGCTCGGCTTAATCAAACGGGTCAACGACAATGCCCGGTACGAACCGTCCAACAGCATTGGGCTCTGGAAAGATGAGACCGGCCAGTCCGTCGAGGTTAGAATGCCCAGCGACGCAAAAGCTGTGCTTGTCTCCTTATGTGCGGCCCAAACCATCGATTCGACACTTGACGGGCGCCAAAGCGAAAACGCTAGATCCTGGCGCTTTCAAAGTCAGAAACCCATTTACCTGCCGCCAAAGTCCTGACATTTCTTTAGAGTTGGTCGCGTGATGCCTGGTTTGTGTAACCGCTGCGGCTCAATGCGCGGTTTGGTTAAATCCGAATAGCTTCAGACAATCAAATTTACAGGCTTTGCAATCGGTCCTTCACTGCCGCCGAAACGGCAACATGGACCTCTTCTGGAAAATGTGGCGGCAACTCGCCTTCGATCCTTTCAATTGCGACACCGACAGCGTCGTGCATTTGGGCTAGAGCGTCATGCACGAGCGTTTTTGAAAGCCCGACCTTGTCAGCCATTTGCAAGAAGTGCCGTCCATGGATTTCGTCGATGCGGTAGTGATTATTGGTCCCCGCCGACATGGCAAGCTTCATCTGCTTTCGCTCAATCTGTCCGGCCGCAAGGCTCGGCTGGGCTGTCAGGATGTCGTATAGCGGCGTTAGGCGATATGTCCCGTCAGGCCCCAGAAATACGCTGAAGTTCTTGGCATGGCCATCAGTGGCACTGATAAGCCAAAACAGAATTTGCGCTTTGAGCACTGTCATCTGGTCAGCTTGTGGGTCATCAGCACCTTTTAGCAGGGTGAGAATGTCTTTTAGGGATGGCCCGCCGTCGCTTTGATATTTGCGGGTGGGAGGCACCGAAAGCGCTTGGCAGAAATCCTCTTGGGGCAAGCGAAACAAGGTGCCATCCGCGCGCCATTTCCGGTCAAACCGTTCGATGACAAGCGCTTTTGTGTCGCCAAATGTTTCTATGTCTGCGTGTGCAACTGCAAGCCCACATAGGGCGGCAAGCTTCAGGCAATAGAATTCGTTCTCGACGCTGTTGGACAGATCGATCCCGTTTGGCAACGCGCCAATCTGAGTTTTGAAGATATGTGTCGTTGGCGTCGTACCGTGCGGCTTAAGCCATTGTCCGTTATAGCGAAGCAGTGCTGTTTTTTCCTGTGCGCCGGCAACTGAAATCCGAAACGGATCATCCCTACTTAATCCCAGCGGTGCTTGCACCAACCCCTTCAGCACCCGCTCGATAGCAAGATCGTCTATTTCTTCTCCGACAATGGTGCCTGTCTGATTGGGCTCATCATCACCGGCGACGAACTGCAACGCGCCGACGCAGTCTTGCCCAATGGCACTAAGGAGACTGTAAGCATCCGTTCCAGCAGCGCCCACTTTGTCGGCGACGCGGCTGCGCAATGCATCCAGATCCGGCAAAAGATTGTCGAACACCGCGATGACCGCTGACCCACGATAGGCATCTTCACGAAGTGGCAGTGACAGCGAGACCGGAAGTGCTTTGTCTGCGGCTAGCCAGCCCTCGTCGTATTGGAACGCAACGGCTCCGTTTGCTTCTTTGGTCAGGTGGCCGACCAGCTGATTGTTCAGGAGCACGCGCAAGGGCGGGTGTTGGCGGTGGCGCGGCATTACAGCAGCTCCTCGATATCTGCGGGGCTGCTCTTGCGCCTGGCTGATATCTTGAGCTCGAGGTCTAGTGCCGCGAGTACCCGTAAGAGCGTGTCGAGCTTGGCGGCACCGTGGCCGGTTTCGATAAGGGAAACCGTCGCCTGCCGTAGCCCGGCCTTGTCAGCCAGCTCACCTTGGTTCCAACCGTGCTTTTTGCGGACGCGGCGAATAAGGGTGCCGATTTGTAGCGGTGTCCGGGCGAGATGGTCCATTTTAACTCCTCGCCTTAGTATACGCTAATCTGTATAAACTATCAATATATAATTTAGCGTATAAAAGATAAATATACGAAATGGCGTATATTTCAGCCCTATTCACTATGCATACAAGCGGGAATGGGCCCACCTGGTTATGCACAGGCGCTTTAGCGCCGACCCTCGGCAGACCGTCTATTTCGCATAAGTCTGCTGAGGGAAAGGCACTAAGTGAAAATGTTCGGTGCAGCAGTGGTCAGGGAGCAACTCGCCAATCAGTAAAACTGCTCATCTGGAGACTGGCGGCATAATGATGGTAGTACGCGTCAATGCAGCTACCGGGTAGAGAAGAATTATCACGTTGTAGGTGGTATCAAATGCCTCAGCGATGCATTCGTGCGCAATGCCGTTTTTATCCGTTATCGCTAGCGTTGTCGGGCGGGTCATTTTTCGCCCGATTGGGATTACGCGACCTAGTTCGTGGTCCGGCGTGATCGTCGTATCTGTTGGAATCCCAAATTGCTCGCGAAATTTCGGCGAGGTTTCGATCCGGCGGACAGTTGCTCGAAAGCCGTCTCCTTCTACAAGTTCTACTCTCTCCAGAACGTAGACCGAGCATGCACGCGAGTTGGTACGCGCGAACTCTCGAGTAGACGCATAGATGGATGCACCAAATTTCTTTGCCAATTTGATTGGTGTCTTAATTTCGAACGCGCTATCAGCGGCTAGTTGCCGATATGTATCGCCCTTGAACAAGGTGAAGCGGGCAAAGTTGTTTGCTTCTCGCTCGAACTGATCTGCAATTTCCGGCGCCAGAGTTTTCTCGCAGTCTTGAAAGAAGCGAAACAGCTTCTTGTGAGTTGGCATCTCATGGTGGCCAGTCTCATGAAGCTTGAGAAATGTTTGTCTCGAAGCAACGACGCTGTCGTCTACGTGGATCAAATTTTCATCTGCATCGTAGAGTCCCAAGACTTTGGAAATTGCTGATTTGATGTTTTCCCGAGCGGAGGCTGCCTTGCCCGCAAGATATGCAACGAGGTTTGCCGGGTCGAAAGCACTATGCGGAGCAACTTTCACATTTGCAGCAATCAGCAAATCGTCCATCGGTATAGGAAAGCGATCCCAAGCATCTGCGCGGTCTAGAAGACCCTTTGCTCGCTCCTCCACGATACGGAGGTCTGCAGGATCAAGGCTACTATCGTCAGGTTTGGTCAAGAGCCCGGATTTCTGCTTCGAATAAATTCCAGATACTGCATTAATTCAACCTCTTCCTCATGGGTCAAATTATGCTCGGCGAAAGTAGCCACTCGTCCGTGACGTTCTTTTGTTTCACGCTGGTCAGCCGCGGTCACGTATCCTGCTTTTTCCATTAGGCTCTCAAAGCTAATTTTATACACATCGGAAAGAGCATGCAAAATATTTGGAGATGGTTGCTGTATTTTACCATTCTCAATTTGGCTCAAGTAGGCATTCGAGACTTGCTTACTCGTTTTATTTTCAACAGCTCTCAAACTCAAACCTCTGTCTTTTCGGATAGATGATAAGTATTTGCCGAGCGGCCCACCGGTAAGCGCCGTGTTGTTGCTTAGGGCGTCTTCTTCGCCTGTATTGGACATGGTGATCCTCCTTTAAGTCACTGTTATTTATGATGAATCTAGCACTCATGCGCTTGATACGTCAAGCATGCATAGAATTTGCTTGATATATCAAGCGTGCTTTGTTAGGTTGGGTGTGTCTTCTGGATTGGCCAAAAGACAAACACCTTTTGGAGAAAACAATGAAAGAGAGTGCTGAGCTTGAATCGCGCGACCCGGGCGAAGAGATCGTGTTGGACGACATCATCGACCTTGAAGAGTTTGCGAAGCGCGGAGAACGCCCTCCGCTTGCGAAAGGGTATCGCATGAGGATCAATGGCGAATCATACGTGATCCACGACCCCAAACCGACGGGGCGCGAGGTCCTGACCTTGGGCGGGCTTCTGCCAGCGGAGGAATACACGCTCCGCGTCAAACGGCCCGGTGAAAAACCAGAGAAAGTTGGATTGGATGAGGTCGTCGACCTTCGGAAGCGTGGTGTAGAGAAGTTCAAAGCGCTTCCTCGCGACCAGACGGAGGGCTAATCAATGGAAGCTCGTCGCGATTTCGATCTTCTGCCCGAGGACGAAAAGTTTCTCAACGAATACAATCTGCCATGGGAGACGATAACTGATGGTTCGCAGTGGGTACTAATCCACAATTTTCCCTCACAGCATGAAGGTTACAACCATGGGACGGTGACGATCGCGATCCGGCTTGAGACGGGATATCCAAACACCCCCTTGGACATGGTGTACGTCGATCCACCGCTGGCTCGACGGGATAGACAGGCGATCGGAGCCACCAATGCGCACCAGAATATTGCCGGCAAGACCTATCAGCGTTGGTCTCGGCATCGGACCGCGCAAAACCCCTGGCGGCCCGGCGAAGACGGGATTTCCTCTCATGTCTTCCTGATTGAGGATTGGTTTGCGCGGGAGTTTGAAAAATGCCCGCAAAGGTGACACTCGGTTTATCCGGCGACCAGCACGCACATCTGAGGAACTTCCTCTTTCCACCTGATGGCAAAGAAGCAATAGCAATTCTTCTTTGCGGCCAACGGGATGGTGACAGGCGGTATCGACTATCGGTTCGTGAGATACATGAAATTCCCTATGAGTATTGTACCAAACGAACGACCCAAATGGTGACGTGGTCACCAGATTACGTTGACGATATTCTGGAGCGCGCGGCGACAGAAAAATTGTCAGTGGTCAAAATTCACAGCCACCCAAATGGGTACGCGAAATTCTCAGAAACAGATGACGAAAGCGATGATCGCATTCTGCCTATGATCCGAGGCTGGGTGGAAGCCGACCTGCCACATGGAAGCGTTGTGATGCTTCCAGGCGGTCAAATGTTCGGGCGAGTTCTGCGAGATGGAGCTGTTGAACAGATCGAGTGCATTAGTGTGGCAGGTGACGAACTGCACTTCTGGTACGCCGACGCTGAAGGGTACGAGGCGCCAAGCTTCGTTGCCTCGCATGCTCAGGCATTTGACGAAGGCACTATCGAACGCCTGCAGCGGCTATCCATTGGAGTGGTAGGCGCTTCTGGTACTGGCAGCCCAACGATTGAACAACTGGTTCGGCTTGGTGCTGGCGAGGTAGTCATGGTTGATGACGACACAACGGAAGATCGTAACATCAACCGCATTTTAAACTCGACGATTCAAGACGCGAAAGAAGGGCGCGCCAAAGTCGATGTAATTGCCGACTCAGTAATGCGCATGGGCTTAGGAACCAAAGTTGTCTCGATCAACAAAAACTTGTGGGATCCCGATGTTGTGCGAGCTATCGCCCAATGCGATGTCTTGTTTGGGTGCGTAGACTCAATTGATGGACGGTACTTACTGAATGCGATCTCGACTTTCTACAACATTCCATACTTCGACTTAGGTATTCGCTTGATTGCTGATCCGAAAGGTGAAAACCGAGGGCGAGTTCGGGAGGTGTGCGGAACTGTCAACTACATCCGGCCGGGACGCTCAAGCCTCATGAGTCGTGGTCTTTTCACGATGCAAGGTGTTGCTGCGGCGGGCTTGGCCAGGAACGATCCGACAGCCCATCAGCGACAGGTAAAGGACGGCTACATCAAGGGCGTTCAAGGAAGTCGACCTGCTGTTATTAGTGTCAACATGCTCGGTTCTGCGTTGGCGGTAAATGAGTTCCTGGCGCGGCTTCATCCTTACAGAGAGGATGCAAATTGCACTCATGCCGCTGTCACATTCAGTCTGGCAAGCATGGAGCTGATTAGCGACAGCGAAGAGGGCATCTGCTCTATTTTGAGCTCTTGGGTTGGCGCTGGCGATATGAAGCCTTTGTTGCGCGAAATGGGTTTGGCAGAAAGGCGGAAGGCATGAATTTTCTGCGTACCGCCATCCGTCGCATTTGGGCGACACTAAGCGATTGGTTCATTCCGCGCTTTAAGACCTTAGTAGTTGAAGAATTGGCTCCCCAGCGGCTTAGAAAGCGGACTCTCTACATCGTGGAAGAAGATGGCTACGAGGAACAAGCAGTAATGGTGTGTCCCTGCGGTTGCGGGTCAACTCTTCAGATGAATTTGCTGAGTGATGAACGCCCCTGCTGGAAGGTGACACGGCATGCGGATGGGACTGCAACGTTGCATCCATCTGTATGGAGAAAGAAAGACTGTGGTTCGCATTTTTGGTTTCGTAAGGGACGTGTTCAGTGGTGCTGAAGTTCGCGGAGGCACCATTTTTGGATTGGCTTCATCAAAATGTCTGCTAACTCGCGCTCGTGTACTCAAAGCAGCGGGTGCATATGAGTGGGTTCGGACTTGTAAGCTGGCACGCTGCCGGTCGTGATGCGTCTTGAGGACAGCCTAAAGGTTACCCTAAGCCCAGATCAAAAGACCTGGTGTTTGCTGGAGCTAAATCTCACGGCCTGACAAAATTCAGTTTTAGCCAATCAACAAGTTTAGTCAGCCCGGTCAATCAGGTATGACAACTTGGCAAGCCGACTATTTGCTGACCTGAGAGTAACTTCGGCTTCCTCCAGATCGGCCATCGCGTCGATAACAAGTTCGATCAGCTCATCTTTGTCTGACAGATTCATACCTCCAGCCCCTCCCGCTTAAAGCTGCGCCTTAGGGTAAGCGGTGTGACGTGCTTGCGCTGTGCCGCTTCCGTGAGTGAAAGCCCGTGCTTGGTTACAAGCGTATGGGCTTGCCGGGTGCATGCGCTGGTCAGAGCAAAACGCCTTCCGCAGTGAACGCCGCGCCGTTTCGCGGCTGCCATCTTTTCCTTTGTTCGACGTGAGATTACAGCGCGCTCATACTCAGCATTGTTGACCATGTCGATGAACCACTTCCGGCCTTCCGGCGTGCGGGTGTCGATCTGCTGGTAGATAGATTCGAACGCGATCCCGTGACTGTGGAGCTCATCCAGAAACGTGATGCCCTCGATGGTGGAGCGGAATGCGCGATCAATCGCGACAACGACAAAGGTGTCGCCCTGCATCAGCGCATCGCGTGCCTTGGCAAGGCCCGGCCTTTTCTTGGCAACAGCAGATGTTGCCTCATCAACAAATATCAGTTCGCATCCTGCCGCCTTGAGCGCATCCGTATACTGGTAAAGCGTCTGTTTGTCTGTGGAGTTACGGGCATAGCCGATGCGCTTGCCTGTCTCAGAATTGGCGGGTTTTCCTGTCGTCATCACACAACCTCCGAACGATCAAAAGGGGACCGTTTTGAACCGGGGTCATGTGGATACTCCGCTTGTTTTCTGTTGATCTCAGATTTGCAGAAAACCGCTAAATTCTCAATTGCACATTTCATAATTCCTCCATTGTTGGTGTGAGTTCATAAGCGTCCCCTTTTGCATAGGGGCGCACGTCGAGTCGCAACAACAGTGCTTGTGCTTGCGACCGCGCTTTATCCACAGATTTCAATTGGTGCCGATGGCAAGTCCCGTGATCCGGGGTGCAACGTGCCGCGTGGGTATGATTGCGCCACACCGGGGTATGAGCGACCCGTGACATTGGACGAAGCGATTGAGATTTCTAAAAAAGAGGCGGTCGTTTATCTGTACGGCAAAGGCATTCAGTCAGTAGATGTGGCCGCGCGTGTTATGGGGCAAAGTGACGTTGGCACGGCGGCGATTCCAGCCGTAGCGATACCCGGCCTATTGATGCCGCAGGACACTTTTTACATCGTGGTGCTTGGGCATGTTGTGAAACACAAGGTCTCCGGGAAGCCTGCCGACTTCTATCAGGCGTTTATCAACCGTGGCACGGTCTTCGTACTGACACGCCAGATGCATGCAAAAGTTGCCGCCGGGCGTTAAAGCGTGAATTGGTCCAGCGCGGCATCTAGCGAAACAGCGGGCTCTCCATCCTGTGCAGTGGATTTGAGCTCACGTAGTACGGCTTCTCTGTCTAAGTCGGTAGTACGATCCACTTGTTGGTCGAGACCTCGACCATTCTGTAAGGCCTCAATGTTGGCTGCGTTTTTGTCGATGGCTTCCAGTGTTTCATCGCGTTCGTTTATTGAGCGCTGATGTTCCGCTGCAAAAATAGCCATAAGTGCCTGCGGGTCGGAACGGTCGATTGCCCGGCCAAGGCGCTTTTCCTCTGCTGCGATCATGGCTTCAAGTTCAGCATCGACCAATTTTCCATCCGGCCCGATCTCCGGCATGTCACCGTCATTCATGCGCTGGACAGTCTGATCCAGCTTGTCGATCTTGAATTCAATATCTGAGAGTTGGTCGTAAAGCGCTTCGCGCTGTTCATACAGCCGCTCAAGCTGGCGCTGCATCTCGGCGGTGCTGTCGAGCACGGCTTGCATCATTTCATTGGATTTGCGCTTGGAGCCGTTTTTCCCGGAGTCTTCAGGTTTGGCGGTTCCGCGCGCGGCATAACCTCCAGCAACAGTTTCCCCGGCTTCTGCATCTCGCGAGTGTTCAAGAATATGAGACTCAAGCGCCTTGGCGCGGGTGTGCACGACGCCCACAAGACCTTTGCTATCCTCATTTCCAATCCCGGCGTGTGATTTCATAAAAATCAGTATACGGAGTGAAATTTAAGATATCGTTAACTTCGTGAACATTCTTTTTTTGTCGGTTTGTTGCGAGCGGAATACGGTCCGATGGCCGTTTCCCTTAGCAAGTCCCCGCGCCACAACCGCGCCACAAGATGTGGCGTGTCTAATCGGTGTGCTGAAGGTTTGTGCGGGTTGCGGAAGGTCACTTATGACCCGTGCCACAATCGCTTTTGTGTGAATATGAAAATTGAAATGACATCTAAGTCATTGATTTTATTCTGGTGGGCGGTACTGGGATTGAACCAGTGACCCCTTGCGTGTCGAGCAGAATAAGTCTGTGTTTTTTCAGACGGTTGTCTGCTCCGCGCCACAAGATGACACATCGCTGTGCGCTCCAAGGTCATCCAGCAATCCAAACCGAGGGCGGTCGCTGTCGGCGTCTTCAAGGAGATGTCCATATGTGTCCAGCGTCGTCTTGATGCTTTCGTGACCCATCATTGTCTGAATCTTTTTGAGGTCGAGCTTCTTGGCGATCAACATCGAAGCGAAGAAGTGGCGCAAGTCATATGGTCGAAACTTCGGCCGGGCTACATCCCGTCCATTGATCTTTACGTGCCGCACCAACCCAGCCTCAAGGCATGCAGCATCGAAGCCGCGCCGTTGCCAGTTTTTCCGACATTGCCATTTGCCGTCGGTGGTCGGGAAGACCAATCCGTACTCGCTTTGTGGTGCGTAAAGCCGCACATAGTGTTGAACCATGTCGATTGTGCTAGCGCTCGCATCAATCATGCGGCGACCCGCTTTGGTTTTGGTCACTGAGATGCTGCGACCGTCGCCCGCGATGGCTTGTTCCACGCGAATCCCGCCATCCACAACACAATGCCTCGGCAAGCCCAAATACTCCTGTGGGCGCATGCCTGTATCGGCTGCCAGATAGAGCATGGGCCGGTATCTTTGCCAGGCACGAGCGGTTGTTCCATTCGGTGAGTTGGCAAGACGGTCGGCTGCGCCCAGTAGTGCCAAGATTTCGCCTTTGCTGGGAATGACAACGGGCTCGTCGTAGCGCGTATCCGTTCGGATGGTTATCCCAGCCGCAATGTTAGTGGGGATGATGCCTCGCACTGCCATCTCCTTGAGAACTGAATGGAGAGTGACCATGACCTTTTGGGCGGTTATGCGGCTGGGTGCAGTGCGCAGGAGCCAAGATCGAAAGGCCGCGATGTCAGGCGCCGTAAGCTGCCAAAGCTCTTTGCCCCAGTCATGCAGCAAAATGAAATCTGCCCGATAGGCGTAGTTTGACAGCGTATAGGATGTGACAGGCTCTCCACCATTGAGGCCTTCGCGCTTGCAAGTGCGCAGCCAGAGCGCTACCGCGTCGCTGAATGTGCGAATGCCGGAAGGGGACGAATGCATTGATACGCGCTGTTGCGTTTCGTTGTGAAAGGCGTGCGCCTGCTTACGCGTGGAGAATGTCTTATAAGCGTAGCCGGACTTCGTGGCCGGATTCCGGAAACGCACTTGATAGGTCAGACTACCGTCTTTGTTCTTTCGCTTTCTAATGTCAGGCACACA
This sequence comes from Henriciella sp., assembly GCA_027019605.1. Classification (GTDB taxonomy): domain Bacteria; phylum Pseudomonadota; class Alphaproteobacteria; order Caulobacterales; family Hyphomonadaceae; genus Henriciella. Next base: position 13,433 of record JALUWJ010000270.1, read on the forward strand.
GTAACTATATCATATTATCTGTGTACGGACAATCTAATTTATTGAAAGGGTCATGCTGTTCTCGGCCGCGACCTGCCGCTGCAGATAGATGGAGATAAGCGTGTTTTTATCGATCTTCAGTCGGCCATCTATGGGGTCGACGAAGAACGGAAGCTTTCGATTGCCACTTGCATCCGGCTCTGCGGCACGCTTGATCTGCCGCTCACTTAGTTTGACGCCGATCTCTTCGAGAACGTCGCAGGCCTCAGGAATGGCGATGTAGTAGGGCTTGCTCATGCGCACCCCCTAAAGCCCATACTGATCAGCTGCCGAGCGGTAAGGTCCCTCGCTAACCAGCGTTGAAACCACATCGCCGCGCGCATTGCGGCATGACACCTGGTCCCCAAAGCCATTGGTTGGGTTGATATAGATAGTGGCGTCGCGGGAGTATCGAATTGCAAACTGCTCTTCGACTTCTAGAAGCTGCTCAAAGATGCACTGCCGCAATTCGTAAAGTGTCATTTCTCCCTTGATCCTGATCTTCATCCTTCAACCTATACTTTAGTCTATATTTTCATAATACTACTTTTGGTTGTATTCTGCACCAGTTTCTTGTTGTGCGCTGCAGCAACTGCAGATCCGTTCTTTTGGCGTTTTTGCACGCGAGGAACCCGCTTTCAGCCCCATGGCACTCTGCGGTCATGAGTGATCTACCTGCGAAGCTTTTGTTCGACTACGACGCAGCTGCCGACGCCCTGTCTATGTCGCAACCCGCATTGCGCGACCTGGTCTACAAGGGTAGGGGACCGCGAACGACGAAGATTGGGAGACGGACCTTTTTTGCGCGCCAGGACCTCAATGACTTTGTGGAAACCATGAGAGCTCAGTCCGTTCCATAATTCTTTGTACCTGCCCGACAAAACGATCCAAGCAATCACCAATGATCTTGAGTGTCATTGTTTTGCACACATTGCCCCTTAAGATAGTATCGAGTTGTAAAAGACTCCGGTTCTTTCTAGGGGGAAAGCCAAATGTCTATCCGAACAGTTGTTCTCATGTTGACAGTCTTGTGCAGCTCCACGGCCATTGCTGGCGTAGCCGACGCCAAGGAGCGGTTGACGGTCATGACTTTCAATGTCGGCAATCTCTTCGATTGGATTGACGACCCGAACGTCCCCAATGGTCGTGGAGGAGAAACTGTTGGCCGCACCGAACAGTCGGTTAGAGCGCACGCCCAAAACGTTGCCAGGGTCGTCGGCCGCGCCGATCATCAAAATGGTCCTGACATTCTGGTTTTCACAGAAGTAGAAAGCGATGCGGCGCTGGGCGCCCTGCAGGATGCACTTCGCGACGAGGGGCTTGAATATGCATCGACCTACTTCGAAGACAGCGAAGTAAATCGCGATGGCGTAAAGCCCGATCAGCGAGGGATTGATATCGCGATCCTATCGAAGCTGCCAAAGCACGCAGATCAATCAGATCCGATAATCCACCCGATCAATCTCGAACCAATCCAAGTCTGTAGACGTAGGTCCAGTGGAGATGTTGTTTATACAAGGGACATTGTTGAGGGCAGTTTCCTGCTTCCCGACAACACCACACTAACGGTTCTCGGTGTGCATTTTCCCTCTGGCGGGAACGACGTCGCGTGCCGGAAAGAAGCCTTGCAGACAGCCAAAGCCGTTGCGCAGACCAAGTCGCACTCGACCATCATTGTGGGTGATTTCAACTTCAATTGCGGTGAAGACGAACAGGCCGCTCTAGATGACGTCTTGAATGGCTGGCATCTCCCATCTGCGCGCACCAATCGATGCCGCGGACACGGCTCGCACTATTTCCACAAGAACAAGTCCTGGTCTTGGTTGGATCTTGTCACGCAGGCCAACGACCGCACGCAGGCCTGGCAAATCGACAGCGCCACCTTCCGGCCAGTTCTGACAGCGCAAGAGCAATTCTTTTGGGACAGATCCCAGAAGGTCCTAAGGCCTAGCTCATTCAGAGATAACAATGGGCGCGGTGTTTCAGACCATTTCCCGGTCATGATTGATTTGGTCAAACAGGAACCCAATGAACGTGCAGATTTGGCGCCTAGCATTACGTTACCTTCAGCTTGCCGCTACACGCCCAAAGAAGTGACCGGTACGGTTCAACGAAGAACAAGCTCCCTGGCGGCCGCAAAGGAGCTTGCTCTAGAACTCGCAGAATCCCGGTCGCCAAGCGAAGTCCTCGTGGTCTTTGACATCGACAATACCCTCCTGACTTCTGCCCAGGATTTTGGATCAGTTCCCTGGTTCGACTGGCAAGACCAGATTCGTAAAAAGAGTGAGTGTGTCGCTTACGCCGTTCCAAACAAACAAATCTACAACATCGTCCGGCTCGGCTATGCCTCAGGCGATATGGTCGAAACAGAATCCACTACCGACGAACTCATCGATGAGCTCGCAAATGTGAACGGTTTCCCCGTCATGGCACTTACTGCTCGCGGCCCTGACAATCGCGATGCCACCATGCGTGAGCTGGAGGAGGATGGCTTAGTGTTTCCAACAGCGCCGTCGTGCAAAGGCGACGGCGGTTGGCTCTGTCAAGGTGAGCGCATCATCTCCGGTAAAGAACTTGAGACACGCGCAGCAGGCAACCAGCAACTGGAGATGGGCTCCTATCGAAACTTGAGTTTCAACGACGGTGTCATGATGGTCACCGGCATGAACAAAGGCGTGATGCTCCGGCTGCTGCTGGACGAAATCAAAGAAGATATCTCCGCCGTCGTATTCGTTGATGACGGCCCCAAGAACATCATCCATATCCAAGATGCATTCGCCAATGACTCAGCAGTCGAGGTTCGACCCATGCTGTACACGCGTTTCGATGAGGCTAACGCAGCGTATCTAAGTGATACCGATCGATTGGAAAACTCTATTGCACAATGGCACATGATGTCGGACGCCATCTGCGCAATCACCGGCAGCGGGTGCTGAGGTGAATTGGGTCGGCTGTTTTGGCTGAACACAACAGCAGCTTTCCGCCCGCCAGCGTGAAGGGCCTGCTGTCGCGCCAGAAGATGCAGGGATATGTTCAAGTCGTAGTGTCGGGAACGGGTGTTGGCGATTATGAACAGAGCCGAGACATGCTCGCCGGAGGTCAGAAGTGGAACGTCTCTGACTTCAACACCAAGAAATCTGTGATCAAGGCAGGACTCGGCTGGGGCGGCATGCCTGAGCACTTGATTGAGCCTGAATTGAAGACCGGCGAACTTTCTGGGCCTGAACGTGGATGGATTTCCAGCCCGCCTCACAGAGATTTTTGCGATCCGTCGATGCGATACACCAATGGGGCGCGTGACCGCTGAGATTTGGGACGCGCTGAAGGCACCAGCCGCTTGGATCGGCTATGAACCCGGCGTAGCGCAACCTATCTTCCTGTAACGATTTTGGCCTTATGGAAGTAGAGCCAATCCAGACAACCGGCGCTTCTTGTAGGGCGGACACGCGCTACGGATCAACAAACTCGAAGTCGCCATTGTTCTCGCGGCAAGCGAAACGCACGCGCGGCTTTTTTGCCTCGCAGGTTTGAACCAGGATGCAACTCCTGCCTTCAACAACGATATCCCTGGCTTCAATGCGTGCGGTACACATGCTGGCCTGACGTAGAATTTCTGTGCGTGCTGACAGCCAACCCCGGCGAACCGCCGATCTTCGGTCCTTACTTCCCGGATGTGTTTTGGACGCAGGCCATTCGCCCTTGAACATCTCTTGCGATTCCACAATACCCGCCCCAAACTTTGCGAGAATAAAGCCGGCAAAATGATCGGCCTCAAGCTCACGCTCGTGGGCTGGAAACTCACTGCTATAGGTGTGAGCAGCAAGATGATGGCCCACTTCATGTGCCATTATGCCAAGGTCTGAATAGCTTGCAGTGCCATCCGCCCAACTGAAGTCTTTGCGATCATAAACAATGTGCCGACGGCCATTGCGTAACGCTGCGAAGGCCCGCCAGGAAACAGTAAAGTCGCCGGCTGTAACCACGAAATTCTGGCGTATGCCCACCGCTTCAGCCATTCGGGATATCACAGCATTTGCTTCGGGTGCGGCGGGACCTTCATGCTCAACATTTGCCCACCCGTGGGCTTCCTTGAAGGCACAGATGTGCCGGTGCTCCTCTGCACGTGCGGCGGCATGCCCGGTCACAGTGGCAAGCAATATGAGCCACCCGAACAGGACCAAATATAGATGGTAGCTATCCATTTTGAACCTCACCTTAGTTGGCTTCGCAAACACGAATGTCATCTACCTGGATGCAGCCATCACTCTCGACTGGTTCGTCCTTCTGAACCGTTTGCCGAGGTGGAAGCGGCAAGGGCTCTTCAATGTCCTTGGGCAACAGGCCACCTTGGACAATGACAATCCCGACAAGTTGAAGACCCACCAGTCCAAGAATGAAAAGCGCAATTGCCGCGGAGATCAGATCCATGGCGTAGTGCCTGAAGACATTAAGAAGCATCATGTCAATCACCCCTTTGATCTGAAGAATATGGAGCATCATCGCCATCCACGCTTTCACGTCGGGGCCTTCCGTACATCTCGTCATCGAGCAATGTGCGCAAAGTTGTAGGGGTTCGGGCTTGGCGCAGCAGTTGCTCAGCATCTTTGCGAAGCAGTATGTCTTCCAAATCTATCTGCCCTATCTGATGCACGCGCATCTCGGCCCGCGTCATAGACCCGCGTTGCAGACAGGCATAGATCAGGATGAAAATCGGTGAAATATCCAGCGCCAGGCCGCCTATCAGGGCCGGCAGAATGGCGTCATAGTATCGATAGATGCTTTGCGCACCGGTGATCTGTTCGAAAGCCTCGAACACAACACCATCGCCGTCAGCGAGATCTTTTGAGACCTTGCGAAGGACGCTGGCAGTAGCGTCAATGTCACGCCCAAGCTTTTCAAAGGCAAGCGTCTGGCGACGCGCGAGATCCTTGTTTTTGGAGATAGAAGCCACACCGTCCATCTCTTGGGGAATGATGCTCAGCGCCTGATCCACCATGCCCGCGATGGATGTTGGGTCAAGCTCATTGCCAGCACGACGGAGCTCGTCAGAATATCTGCCAATCAAAGTGACGCGGTCTCGATAGGGCCGATCACTTGCGGCTGTCTGGCGAATTTCATCGAGTAGAACACGGATCTCGGCGCCACGTTCGTTGGTCTGCTGGAGGAATGCATCTACCTCCCGGAGAATGTTGTCGATGCTGTCCTTCACGCGCAGCAGCGACCAATACACAGCACCGCGACCTGCCGAGCCGGTATATGCGCCATGCAAGCGCTCGCTTTCAGCCTTCTCAAAATAGGTGTCGGACTGTGTTCGCAGAGCAGACTGAACCGCATGAATTTGCGACGCTCGCTTTTGGGCAAGTGCAGCATTGGAATCGAGTTGGTGAATGTACGACGCCAAATGCTGTACCAGGGTTGCCCCCTGGGAAATGAACTTGGCGTTGTAAAGACTCGAGATGTTAAATGCGATGAGCATGCCCGCCACCACCACGCCCCATCCCGTTGCCCGCGCCCAACCAGCATCGAGACGGGGAAGAACACTCCAGGTCCCCAGCCAGAAGACAGAAATTGCCATTGTGGCCCCAATGGCAAACACAACAAATGATGCATGCTCGATGAAACCAACCGCTTCCATCGATGCCCCGGAGTAAGTGAAGTAGAGCGAGACAAACATCAGCGTTGCGAACATCTTCAGCACCCGCCTGTTTTCTTGCTTGGTCATAGTGGGAACGATTTTGTTCATGCAGGCCTCCTTCCAAAAGATCAGCCGTCGCAAATGGATGGCTGTTGAAAGGAGGATTGCCGAATCGAGGGGGGCTGTTCCTCGTGTGAGAAAAAAGGCGTTGCCCCGGCCTGGAGACAACGCCCTTGTTCTGTTCCCAGTTGAGATGTCTAGCGGCTGTGGCTGTTGTCGTCGTCTAACCCAAACCCAAGCGTATCCAGATCTTCTTCGAACATATCTGGCCCCGCCGCCGCGTCGAACGCGTCACTTAGTGTGGGCCCCTGAGATCTTATGTCTTCGTGAACAGCATTGTGGTGCGCATCGATCTGATCTCGCCGCTGTTCCCATTCTCCACGCCGCTCTATGTACTCTTGTTGTATGGCGCGAGGGTTGTTTGCCATCTCCTGGGGCTCAAAGTCTAAGCTGGGAGCGTGTGCAAGTCTGTTACGCTCCGCCTGCCAACGATCATCGTGACGATCCAGCGCATCCGTGTGGTCAATTTCATTGCCAATCTGTGCAGCTGCACTTTTGCCTACACTTGTTGCATCGGGGGTGTGCAGGTCGGGTTTGTCCGTGTCCAACGATGTGTGAGGAGCACCGCGGGATTCCACGAAGTGGTCGGACATGTCGGGTGCGTTTTCGAACGGCCATGTCGATTTGTTCTTCGTCATCAGCGCCGCCCTCCCTAGAATTTCTCAACCGGTTTGCGCAACGGACTAGCCCAGTCATTGGATGCGCTCATAACCTGACCAACACCGCGATTGGCGTGTCCATCCATTACATCGCTGGCTGCCAGAAGGCGGGTATGAATCTGCTCGGCCTTCCGGCGGGTAGATGCTGTGATGATGGTGTGGCGTTGATTGAGATAGATCAGGGAGATGTGTTCCGACCTGCCAAAATAGTCGGTGTAGGGCAGGTTAAGCCACTTTCGGCCAAAGGTTTCTTCAAGCCAGCGAATGCGGCGTGCTTCTGACTCAGTCTTGTCGTGAGGCACGCGTGTGAAACTGTGGGTAACATTGCGGTTGAACGTCTTTGCCGTCCGCAAATCCCGCTTCACAGTGACACTCTCATTCTCAAAGACAACTTGCGTGCGCGATTTAAAGAGCGATCGCAAAATTGTGCGAGATGCAGCCCATCCCATTGGCGCAGCGCCCACGACAACAAAGATGTCCTGGCCCGTAAGCGTTCCTGAGGCAATGCAAGCAGCCATTGGCCAGACGAAACCAATTGCGCCAATGACAACAGCAGCCCTTTGGGCCCATTTGGCCACTCGCGGTCCAACGGACGACAAGTTCACAGTAATAACTGGCGCGCCAGCGCTGTTAGTGGACTCAACCGTATGCGGCGGCCCCGCAAGTGGCGAGAATGAAGGTCCTGTCATGTGTGTTCCTCCTTAGGATTGGAAGCCTTGGAGGTGAGAGTGACAGGATATGGTCAGGCCAATCCTCGCGATGGATTGCGAATACGACAGTCAGAAAGTGCGGTCGCTGATTTATGGCTATGAGGTCTCGTTGTCCGGGCCTCCAGAATAAGTCTGGATCAGTTCATCAAGTGGCCTGTCTTCGCCGCTACCATCCCAGGCTCTTGCAATGTTCCGGATACCTGGCGCCATGTCAGGCCGTGGAAGAATTTCGCGGAGCCTCTCGAAAACAGCATGACCTTTGCCATATTCCGTGATGAGACTATCAATCATTTCAGGGACACCTGAGTTGACGGCCTCGTTCTCCGAAGGCAGCACAGGGTTGGACATAAGTGCTTGCCTGAGCCAGGGAAGTTGGTCCTTAAGTCGCCAATAGATCACTCTGGAGGATGTCATTTTACCATCATTGCCTGTCAGACGGGACATGAGGCCTGAAGTCGGCTTGTTTGCGGTCCGCTCGGCAAACACCATGGTGTGGGTTCTAAAGCTGAAGCCGTCTTCGCCTGCATATGGAGCGCCATAGACCCCATGTCCACGCCCAGCAGTGTCAAAAATCATGTGTCCTATCAGAACACGCCTTTTGGTCGTGACGATGAAGGAAGGTGATGCAGCCGTAGGTCCCAAATACATCAGTTCCTGGTAGATCGCATCATCACCGAACCGTGGCCGCAAAATGAGATGAAAGCCTTCCCGCCCGTCCGGATTGGCAACTTTCTTAGGATCAGCTCCCAATAGGTGCCGATACAAGACATTCATGTCATTGCTCAGTGCTGCATGCTGATGTTCAGCATGCAGAGTAGGTCTAGATGACGCTGCGATGGTCTCCATATACGTTTGGACTTCCTTGAGAAGTGTCTTTTGGTCCAGAAGATCGAGGCCCACCATGCTCTCGGCAAAATCACGCAAAAAGGCCACGCTTTGTCGTTGCGGGCGTGAGGCAATGTCAGCGTCGGCCCACCTGGCAATGGTCTGGTTCTGTGGACCCTTGCCCCTCAGACTCCGAAACTCTCTCATCTGCTGAACCAAGCCGTCGGGGCTGTAGTCAAATGAGTGGGCCAGAATCTCAAACCAGTTTGCATCATCAACCTTCATGCGCGCGCTCCCATCCATGGTTGTTTTTGGTTGAGTGGATATTGGCGCAGCTTTCCGCACACTTCCATATGCGTATCAGCCATTTTCCGCGCGAAATGTAAGGTTTGATGGTTCCCAAAAAACCGACTATACAGAAATTCTACTTGTATTTTTTTGAACCCTGGGCCGCAACCATGCCAAGTCGTCGTAATAGTCAAGGTAACAATCAACCTGCTTCTGCGTCCGACACGCCGGGAAAGGCATTGAAGCCCGTCGAGCTGCGCGGTAATAGGCGCCGTCGCAATGATCAAAATGATCTCGAGAAGGCTTCGGGCGAAAAAGTCTGGAAAGATGACAACAAAGATGTCATTATCAACCCGTTGGACAAAGAGAAAGATCGGGACATTTCACGGCGGCGAGGAACCTCAAAACTCAATAGGACGGCAAAAAAGAACGTAGAGGCCTTTATCCAACAAGTGTTTCAAGGCGTCGTGGATCCAGAACTGCTGCGAGAAAAAGCACACTACGCGGCAGGGCGTATCATCGGTGAACTCGTGACGCCACTGCTCAAAGATACCGATCCGGCAAGCACCGTTGATGACGTAGCCAGCGAAGCTTTGATCCTGTCTCAGGAGCCATTGGTTCATCCACGCCCGATTCCAAAAAACCATCCAAAGTACAAAGGAAAAAAAGCTGATGGCGATGCCGTCGCCTTTTACGACGCCCATTGGCGCGACAGCGACGGGTTCCACACGGTGTATCGAACTGATCTCAATGCCTATGATCCCAAGCTAGTGCGGGCGATGGAAAACGAGTTGCGCGCAAACACGAAACTTGATCGGGGAAAAACAATGCCACCGCCCTTGTCTCGTCAGATCGAAGACAGACTCCGGGACCCAAGCACCCCCGAGGCGGAGCGCCGAAGATTGCAGGCGCTGATAAACGCGCGCGAATCCAAAAGGGCCTACAACCGGCGCAATCGACCGAACATGACGATGACGATAAAATAAATTTGAGGAAAAACGGTCTAGTAGTATTGAAACCGACGTCAGCCGGCCCTATCCTTTGACCGACGCAGTTGAAAACACTGCCGGTGGGGTGGGCTAACCAGCACTCATGTTGCAGAAGTGCAAGGCCTCCTCATTGGCACTAGCCAACGGAGGAACTGGCTATGCGGACATGGGAAACAGGTGCGCTCAGCATGCTGACGGAAGCGCTCAAAAAAGCTCACTATCAGCACGAGTTCAGTGGGGGGTATATCGGCCTTGGTCTTGATGCACTCCCCGATGACCACCCGGCGGTAACCGGCGAAGACACCACCGCCGGCCTGGTCGCTGAACTGGGGGATGTGTAATGGAAGACCCCAATGTGGTGGGCTTTATCCCCCAAGGTGAGTGGCCACGCAAATTTGCAGTTGGCGAAACGAACCCAGACACAAACGAATTCAGGTACTCTGTGCCCCGCCGGGATCGCCTGAATGGTATTATTGAGCTTCTGAAGAAGAATGATTTCTACCCCTGGGCCGTTACTTATGAACATATGCGGTCGCTGGAGTCTGCAGAGCGCACCGCCGCCATCAACGGGTATGCTCTTCATACAGACATCTCCTTAGCGAGCGGCCTGTTTCGCGGGTTCTACATAAACACCAGTGAAGCGGATCGTCCCAAATTTGATACGTTCATTATGGCAAACCACGTGCCGGGCGAGTCTTTGATACGCATTCGGCAAGGCATGCTCAGCTATTGGAACCAAGGGGTCGATGGCATGGGAGACGAACGTGCCCGCCGCCGCGACGTTCGGCCCAATGATGTCATGCTGAGAGATGGATGGGCCGCCATTGAGGCCATTAAAGGATACCTGTTTCAACTTGAGGACCGAAAATCGCTCTATAGCAATGCGCCTATTGGGGACTTCGAACTGAACTCTAAGGGAACCCGGATCATCAGTTTTACAGCGCCGCCGCTTTTTGGCGGAGGTGACCTGATAGAATATGTGCGATGCGGGGACTACGCCGATCCAAAGATGGTCATGCGTTGGCTGAACGCTATCCAGAAACCTGAGTTTATTCGCGAATACAGCGCGCTGGCGCGGGCATAGATTCCAACATCAGACCTAGACGGGTCAAAGCCGATCATGTGAGGCCACTGCGCTCGCAGTGGCCTCACTCTTTTGCTGATTGCTAGCAGGACTTGGAATGCACTCAAAGGTCTTCAAAGACCTCAGCAAATGGTCCCTCGCGATCCCAAAACTCTACCCTTTGCAATATCATCGGCGCCAATCCTGCCAACATGACCAGTTGCCGTCTCAGCGTATCTGCTCTGCCGAAATAGCGGGATATCTCATCCTGTGTCATCAGATCAAAAAATGATGTCGAGAGACCCTCGCCTGTTTGCCCTTCGCTGGCAGCGCTACGCCCCACCTCACCTTGCTGCCTTAAAATCACCGGCGTCTTCCCAAGCCGTTTGGTGATGTATTCCGTTGTCGTGGTGTCCACATTGCCGTGGAAGATCGACACACCACTGTTGGCGGCAAAGCTCTCCCATCGTTGGCCATAGAGCGCCTGTCCTTGCGACCAATCCTGTAAGAGTGTCCAAAGCTTGAGGCCGAAAGACGCCATCTGCCCTGCTGCATCCTGTATCTGCGGCATGAAGCCCAGGACTGGGAATTCATCCAGAACGGCTAGCACCGGGGCTTTGGGTTCTGTTTCTTCCATCTCCATGGCAACGATCAGCTGATTGATCAGAATGCGAAACCAGCGCGAACAGCTATTCATGCGCGTGGCGGGCAGACACAGATAGACGCTCATACCGTTCGGTTTGCGTTTCAAATCGCGCAGATCAAAGTCATTTCCGCTCAGCACATCGCGGATGTTGCGGTACTCCAGAAATGCTGTGTGCCGGTTCATCGTCGAGATTACGCTCGCGCGTTCATCCCGCGACTTCTCATAGAGACCGCGCACCGATGCCTCGATCGTATCAGACACATCCGCGTGACCCGCACTTCTTAGCGCGCCTACGCCCTTGATGATCTGACGCCGTAGTGCAAAGTCCTGCGGTTTGCCATCCACGATGACGGTTTCAAGCGCGCGGGTGACAAAGCGGCGCACGGTGCCAAGATGCCTATCTTTGTCAGGCACGTCGGGTCCAAAGCACGCATAGAGGATGAGACCCAAAATGGCAGCGCCTGCGCTTTCATTCCAGTGCGGATCCTTCTCTTGTCCCGTGGACACGATCAGCGCATCCACGATCTGCTGCGCATCCTCAATGACGGTGTCACTATCAAGGTTCAATGAGGCGAGCGGATTGAACCGCGCACGAAACTTCGCAGCATCACCATGCGCGCGCTTGAACGGGTCAAGCACGTAAACGTCCTGGCCCATCAGTGCGCGGCGCGCTGCAGTCTTGATGGCAAGTTCCGCCTTCATGTCCAGGGCAATGACCGAGCCATCGTAGAGCAGCAGGTTTGCAATCACCGTCACGGATTTGCCAGCCCGTGTACCGGCAACTGTCTGGATATGCCGGTCATCGGCAACACCGATGAGCTTTGATCCACACGCGCCGATCAGGATTTTTCCGCTTGGGTTCTTCGGATCGTAGGCAAACATCGGACTATTGAGAATCGTCTCCTGACTCATCCAATGCGCTTCCGGCATCCTTTGATCTTGCTTGTACCGGCTCGTATTGCCACGTGGCACGTCGGCCAGCAGGTCAATGGTTTCTGATCGCGGCTCCATCAAGCTCTCCTATGACAGCAGTTGCATCTATCGACGCTGGACGTTCGGCATCTTCGTTACGCTCTGGTCCCGATGGTGACCGTCATGCCGTGCGAACGAAAGTGCACTTATCGAGAACCTGTCGTTGTTCGTAGAGAATTCCATTTCTTCGCTCCCCTACTTCGAGTCATTGGGCCAGCCACGCACAGGCTTTGGTCCCATTCGAACTGGATCAACCTAAAATCATTCGCGCTGGGCGGGTCAAAAGGAAATTTCCGGTGAGCCCCAAGGGGCTCATTCCATCGCGAAGCAAATTTCCTTTGCATGCCGTCTCACCTGTTTGACCGCGTTAAACGCGGAACAGACGGCAATGACCCATCCCGACCAACGATTTTTACGGCGCTCCATCGAAAGGGCCGCAGCTGATTGCGGCTCTCACAACACGAAAGGAGTGATGAAGATGAAAATCGGAATCTTTCAAAAAACTGAAACCGGTGCTTTCGAAGGCACCATCGCAACCCTCACCTTTGCAGCCGACCTGGTATTCGAGCCTGCGCAGGAGAAAACCAAAGACCGCTCGCCTGACTTCCGGGTGATCAACACAGCCACTGGCTTTGAGATCGGAGCCGCATGGCACGACAAATCCGAACGGACTGGCAAGCCTTACGTCTCGGTCAAGCTGGACGATCCGTCGTTCACATACCCGTTGTGGGGTGCGCTGACCGCAGGTGGGGCTGAGGATTACAGCTTCAACTGGTCACGGCCAAAGCCAAAGACTGATCCCGACACAACCGCCAACGGAGACACGCTCTAATGGCGGGGGATCAAACCCGGCGTGTGCGGAAGCTGAATGACAGCTTCCGCATTCGCATTTTGGACAATGGGTTAGGCCAGTCCGAAAAGGTGCCCGGCACCTTTGTCATGACCGCTGGGATCGCGGGACTTGAGGCTCGGGATCAGACACTTATCTGGCGCGAAGTCGGCCGGTTTGCGTCCTTCAACGAGGACAATGACCCGTATGGCGAGCATGATTTTGGCAAAATCACCTGGTCCGGTGTCGGCGATATCTTCTGGAAGATCGATATCTATGCCGATGCGAGCTGCACATGGGGCAGCGAGCATCCTGAAGATCCAGAACGCTCCTACCGGGTGCTGACGGTGATGCTGGCTGAAGAGTACTGAAGCTGTACCCTAATGCTGGAACGGCTCCCGCCTTTAGGTGGGAGCCGTTTTTTTATTCAGGCTCAAGGCGGAGCAAATGTTCGCCGCAAGCAATGTTCGCGTTGTGCCCCGAATACCCATACTCGTTGCACTTAGGACACACATACCTCACGCGCTTGCCGCCCCTTGACCCGCGTGGTGCAATCTTACTGCCATTGCCTCCGATCTCTACCAAAGCATCGCGCTGCCGCTCTGGCTCACGCCACTCGATCTGAAACCCGCTTTTCATGAGGTCGGCTGCCGCGCGTTTAAAAGGGCCGTCTTCGATGATGTAGTGACTCATCCTGTCGCCGAGCTCTTTGCCGCCAGGCCTGCCAGTACTTGAGGGATGAAGCCCAACCGTCTTCATTTTTTCCGCCCATTGGCGGTTGTGGTATCCAGAACGCCCCGGTGTCGCGTAACAATCCTGCCAGAGATGGACCTGCTCATGGACCAGCGTTGAAAGCGTTTCTTCGAGGCTCCGGGTCGCAAAATAGGATGGGTTAAGGGCGATCTCATGACTGGCTTTGCCGTCCTCACGTACAAAGCGCTTGGGCGAGAAATACCCGTAGCTGCGGCTTTTGCGTTGCAGGGTAATCAAGCAGTTGGGTAGTTGTCCGTCGAAGAGCTGCCAGTTGAAATGCTCATAGGCCGTCTGGAAACCGTCATAGGTGTCCTGGGTCGGCCGCAGATCGAGATCGAGTTCGTTCTCTGGGGTGTACACTCCACATACCTCCTCAATACATGCGGGAGCAGTTTCAAGGAGCGTAGTGGGCTAGACTGAGGTCATTCCTCGCGATGCAGAATTCGTGTGGATCGTTTCGTCGAGGTAATCATGCGCTATGGATCGCTGCCACTCAGGGGTGTAAATTTGTAAAGCTTGGTGCCGACATGGTAAAATGAAGGAATAGTCAGCATAAAGAGGATACAAGGTGTGCAAAGGAACTACCGTTCTTTGCGCCCCTTGCTGGGGGAGAGAAAAATCTCCCCGCAGACCCCCTCTTGATGTCCTAGATCCACAAAGCGGATAAGGACATCGGATCAACATCACCACCGGATCGACCGGGTGATGTTGATGGCAACGCTGCCGTTCGTTGCATCTACGGCCCGGAGACGACATGCCTCTCCCCGGGACCCCATGCATCAGGACGTGTGCCGCCTGAACCTGCACCAGGACGATGTCGCTCTCCTGGACCATCGACCAATAGGGGAGATTTCGCTCTCCCTCTTGGAACTCCCATCGATGAAAGGCGGTCCTTTCAAAACCCAACAACACAATCGCACGGCCATCGCCCGACCACGAGGAATGACCCTGCGTGAAAAGGCTATGGCACATGACATGAGTGATACCTCTCCCAAACGCACAGCCCCGATTAGCTACCGGCCGCCCGCCAAGCTGGCCGAGGAGTTTGAAGCGCGGGTCCGCGCATCAGGTCTCAGCACCAACGCATTCCTCAACGAAGCCGTATTCCGCAAAAAAGGGTTTGGCGGCGGTGTTCGTCGTCTTCTCGCCACGCTTCTCGCTGCGTGCGCTGAGATCAAAGATCTCCTGCGGTCTATTGGAACAAGCGAGGGCGAGCCTGAGGTCTTAGAGCGTGTCGAAGCAGAGCTGCGATTGATCCGCACAGCATTGATGCAGCTCTTGGGACGCCGGTCATGATTCCCTTCGGATCGCAGCGCGGCAACGGGGCTGATCTTGCGCGGCATTTATCCAATTCAGTGGACAATGAAACCGTGGAGATTGCCGATCTGCGCGGCTGTATCGCCGACGACCTCGCAGGCGCGTTTGCTGAGTGGGAGGTGCAGGCCTCATCATTGACCCGCTCGAAAAACTACATCTATAGCCTGTCCATCAATCCGGACGAGCGCCACGGACGCTGGGAGCGCGGTCTGTATTACGATTTCATTGATCGCGTTGAAGGCGTCTTTGGGGTCGCAGGTCAGCCACGGGCTGTCGTGTTTCATACAAAAGCCGATGGGGCTGGCGATTTGCGGGAACACTGCCATGTCGCTTGGGCACTGACAGATGCAGCGGCACAAAAAGCCATCCATATCTCCCATGACAAATACAAACTCATGGACGAGACGCGCCGCTTTGCAGCCGATCATGACCTGAAACTACCGGACGGGTATTACGACAGGGCAAAGAATTGGTCGCAACACAGCCAGGCGGACGCCGCTCAACGGCAAGAAGATGGTCTCAGCCCTGAGGAGCGCCGCGCCGTCATTACCGATATGTGGCACACGAGCGATGGCGCTCGCGCGTTCGTGTCCGGTCTTGCTGACCAGGGCTACATACTGGCAACAGGCCGGCGCCCTTATGTCCTGGTGGATGGGTATGGGGGCACTTTTGCCTTACCGCGCATGATCGAAGACAAACAGGTGCGCGCTAAAGACATACAGGCATTCCTTAAGCAGGATTTTCCACCAGAGTCATTGCCGAGCGTGGAAGAAGCTCTGCATCTGGCGAGCGCTGCCATCGACGATCTCACCCAAGAGACAACACTTGATGACGAGCGCGAGATCATGCTCCAGGCCCAACAAGAGCTGAGAGAAGCGCTGCAGGTGAAGCTGGAGGCGTTGAAAGCGGAGCAAGCACGCCAGGATGCGCAACTGCACGAGCAAAGCCGCTCAGACAGTGATGCGCTTGATCAACGCCAAAGCGCCGAAAACAGGCTGGTAGAAGAAACGCGGGCACTGCGCGCGCCCACAGGTCTTGCCGGGTTCTTGGCTAAGGTGAGCGGTGTGAGCTTTGTGCGCGCAAAACTGCATGCCTATGAAGACAAACGCCGTGACGCGCAGCATGAACAAGAACGTTTGTTGCAGGCCGAACGGGATGCGCAGAAACAAGCCGACCAACAAGCGCTTCACGATCTTCAGCGCGCAGCGCTAGATCGCGAACAGCGCGCCCTTGAGGCCAATTTTGTCCGCGAAGAACAGGCGCTGCAGCGACAGGAGAAGAAACACGGTGCCATGCGATCCCGAGATGGTTGCGACCACATGCCATCCGTGCCACCGCCCAAGCCCGTGCAACGACGCGGCGATGTGTTTGGCAAAATCGCTGACCCGCAGATAGCCGAACCTGACATCGACCTCGCTTATGATTTTGGAAAAGCCGCTGGTCCGCACACGCAAGCACCGTCGGATACAAGCAGCGTGCCGGATGTATCGATTGAGCACGACGGCGCATCCCGCGATGGCAAAAGCCGTTAGGTCAGGACGGCGCCGGCAGCGTCCTGCGCCCAAGCTCCAGGCGTATGCGTTTCACGGCATCTGTAAGTTGAGCTTTATGCACACCATCATGTGGGCAAGCCGCTAGCGCGTTGAACAGTCGTGCCAACACTCCTTTCAGATCGTGGTCTGTCATGGCTGCCAAAGTGAATTGAACGTGTAACTGCATTATGTCCTCCCGTGCTTTCTGCAAGGCCCCGACAAGTCGGACCCTTTCCTGCCCACACCCGGAACGATTGGTTTGGAAAGGGTCTGCGCTCAGCTGGGACATGCGTCTGCACGGGAGGAAATGCACAGGCAGGAACATGGCGAATGCTGGAAACAACAAATTTTTTGTGTTAAAATATTGTATGGTTAGACGAAGTGTGTATGACGCCTATGATGCGCTTGAGGAGCCGAAGAAAAGCTTTCAGGCCTTCTTGGTGGATCAGTTGGATCTGTGTGTTGAGGTGCTCTCAGATGTCTGCCGAACCGCAGTAAAGGACGACAACGGCAATTGCATTGTGCTGGCTGTCGAAAGACCGCGGCATGCAAATGATCCGGGTCCGTCATATTCCTTGTTTTATGAAGACATAGAAATTGGCCGTCTCGCAAATCTCGACTATCTGCTTTCTGTCATGTTGGGGGCAAAGCTGAACGCCGCACAGACCGGCATCTGTGTCGAGTGCGACACCGAAGCCTTCAAGGCTTTGGTGACTGAAAAACTCAATGCCATGCATGGTTGCGTCCGGCCACAATCAGCCGCGGGTTTTGCTGTCAGGTGGCTCTAGAGCAAAAACCTAGTCGTCAAATGCCTACCGCTGTCTTCTAAAGGCTTGCAGTTTTGATCAGCGCATGTTGTCCGCACACGTTTTTAGTATCCTGGGTGGCGTGCTGGTTTTGGTATTGCAGGCCAGGCTGGCCGCCATTCCAATAGAAACAGCGGCCAGTCTAATCCCGGATCATCTTGGTCAGGGAAGTGCGCACCGTAAGAGGTGGTTAGCGATCAGCTGCGTTTTTCTAAGAAGCGGTAGATCGGCATGAAGAACAAAGCAATGTACCAGCCATAGGCATACGCACCAATCGCTCCGAACACGAAACCGCTCACGGTGAGCCACTCAAAGCCGGGCAGCAACGGGGCCCACGCCTCATACATGCGGGCCTCGCCCGGAACCAAAAGTCCAAAACCGATACAGATCAAATAAGTCAGCAACAAAAACACTGACAAGGCGTGGCCGACCGTGGGAATGGTCGGGATGCGAACAGTATGTGCGTCTGTCATTTATCTTTCTCCTTTTTTGAAAATCTTTCGCGTTCGGGCCGCTATTCTCCTTTCATCTGCCTGCCCGGTCTGGGTTCACTCAGGCACGCGCCACATAGGTATTGATAAGACCCGTGGGTGTGGCGCAGTGATCGACGGCGTCAACGCGTTCTATGCGAGCGCCGTCAATCAAATCTGGCAAAAGCACCATCAGCGACGATTGAAGCGGCGCAGGCGTGAATATGTCCGGTGCGGATGTCATGTGATGAACTTACAGCTTTGCGGTTCGTAGACGCAGTGCGTTGCCAATGACAGAAACTGAACTCAGGCTCATGGCAGCCGCTGCAATCATCGGGCTCAGCAAAAGGCCAAACCACGGATACAGGACACCGGCAGCCACAGGCACGCCAAGCGCATTGTAGATAAAGGCAAAGAACAGGTTCTGCCGGATGTTGCGCATGGTCGCCCGGCTCAGCGAGAAGGCTTTCTCAAGGCCAAGCAAGTCGCCCTTGACCAGGGTGATGCCTGCACTTTCCATGGCAACATCGGTGCCTGTCCCCATTGCGATACCAACATCAGCCTGGGCAAGTGCCGGCGCATCATTGATACCATCGCCCGCCATGCCCACAATGGCACCCGCCTCCTGCAATTCACGCACGATACGGTTCTTGTCTTCCGGCAAGACATCCGCATGGATTTCATCGATTCCAAGCTGGCTGCCGATAGCATGCGCCGTCGCTTCGCTGTCGCCGGTCAGCATGATGATGCGAAGGCCCGCTGCATGCAGCGCTTCCAAGGCTTGTGGTGTCGTCTCCTTGATCGGGTCTGCGACGCCGACAAGACCGGCAGGCGACCCGTCAATACTCACATACATGACCGTCTGGCCTTGGCGGCGATAGGTTTCCGCCTCCTCGATCCAGGATGGGTCAACGTCAAACAGGCTGGCCATCATTGCCTTGTTGCCGATCGACACCGCACGACCATCCACCGTTCCCGCGACACCCTTGCCGGTAACCGATGTAAAATCGGCAACGTCACTGAGCGTCACACCATGGTCCTCAGCTCCGCGAACAATCGCGTCTGCCAGCGGATGCTCACTGGCCACTTCAAGCGATGCGACAAGTTTAAGGAATTCGTTTTTGGAAATACCGCCTGTTGGCAGCACAGAGACAAGTTTTGGCCGACCCTCGGTTAGCGTACCCGTCTTGTCCACAACGATGGTGTTCACGGTCTCAAAGGTCTCAAGCGCTTCTGCGTTCTTGATGAGAATACCGTTCTGCGCCCCTTTGCCCGTGCCGACCATGATCGACATCGGCGTTGCCAGTCCAAGGGCGCAGGGGCAGGCGATAATCAATACCGCAACGGCGTTGACCAACGCAT
>JALUWJ010000271.1 GCA_027019605.1 Henriciella sp.
GCCGTCGCATCTCCGCTCACGCGCTCAGGATCAAAACCAGTTTGTTCCTGCAGGCGAAGGCGCGAATTCGAAAGCTGGCGAAGCACTGAAACGGCCGGGCCAGAGCCATAAGCCGAAACGATAAAATTCTCGCCGCGCGGATTGAATGCCGGAAACTCCACAGCGCCGGATTGCAGTACCCAGTCATCATACGTCGCGCTGATCAATGTAATATCGAGGCTGTTGCCGCCCACGCGCCCGGTACCAACCGCATTCTCAACCGGTGGCATATCGCTCAAGAACCGAACCGCACCATCTCGGAATGAGAAATTCACTGCCAGGTCTTCTTCCCTCAGATAACCTTCTGCCATGCTGTCAGGTTTAAGGGTCAGGCGCGCAGTGGCTTCGGTCGCTGTTCCGGATATGAGACGTTCGATCACATAATTTCGTGCGCCGCGGCCGAGCCGAACCGGCCAATATGATAGGATGGTTTCCTTGCTGATATCTCCGACCAGCTCCGCGGTGACGTCTAGGGTGAGCGGAAGCTCGCCTTCAGCATGCTCAACGCTCAGGTCGATTTCACCGCTGGCGCGCAAACGAGCCGTATCGATATCGGCTTCCAAAGTGTTGACGGACAGGATCGTGAAATCATCCGAGACATCGGCTGCGAAGACGACATCTGAAACGGTCCATGGCGCTTCAAATATTTCGGTGATGTCGATGGCAAGACTATCAGACTGCAGTTCCAACCGGCGCAATGCGTTCTTCGCCAGGACATTGGTCAGTTGCCCGACAAATCGGCCGCTCATCCGGTCTGAATCGATCTGTAGGAAATCGATCCGCACCTGGTCCTCTGCCGGGATGTAGGAGAGCGCCGTAGACAGGTCGTCGATGGTTTCGTTGACACTATCGAGTTGCAGAACGCCCGTTTCGCGCGAGGCAACGAGCCCCACTTGCGTCAAGCCATCATCCCGCGTGACATCCGCATTGAACGACGTCCCGAGCCGCAAGTCGCTGCCCTCGAACCCCGAGAAGCCCAAGCGCTCCACCAAATCCGTGATCGGCAAGACGCCGACATCGAACACCGCTTTCATCG
>JALUWJ010000272.1 GCA_027019605.1 Henriciella sp.
GTGACGGTGCCGGGGCCGATAAACGCCGCTGCAACTAAAACGCCTGGACCGAAATTTCGCATTCTGCCCTGCCCTTAATTGAGACCGCGTTGAGTGGTGAGATAGGTGGCGAAGCTCGCGAGCCAGTGGCTGCCCGAGTAATGTTCGTCTGATACAGCCGCGATGCCTGTTTCGCGATGCAGCGCAGCAGAGGCGAGCAAAGACGCGATCCGTGGATCGCCCTCAGGCAAGGCGCTGGCAATCCCTTCCAGCGCCCAGGCCCGGGAAAGATTAACGCCGTCAAGGTGCACCAATTTGCCATCAGAGGCATCCAGCACAACGCCTGGCGCGAGCCAGTCGGCGCTGCCATCCATCGGAATTTGCGGCAAGAAGGCGCCCAGCCAAGCGGAGAATTCAACCCCTGTTAAAACGCGGCGCATCAAGTCCGCTTCCATCAAACATGGAGACAGGAAATCTTCGCCGGAGGGTTCATAGTCGAGCGGGCAGTTTACATCTTCCCGGTGGAACCCGAGCACTTTATCCGTCAGCTCTTGCTCAAAAGCTTGATTGCCGACGGTGCGCGCATAATCGAGCATCAGCCCGAAAGCGAACGCGGTTTGATTATGGGTGCCGAGACGCACAGGATACGACAAGTTCGGCAGCCATGCGCGTGTTTTAGAAACAATCGCATCCTCAAGCGGGCGCAACGTTTCTCGCCAAGCCTGAAGCTGCGCATCTTCACTTTCTTCGAGCTCTGCGACGAGCTGAAGATACCATGCAATGCCGTAAGGGCGCTCAAACGAGTTGCGGCCCGGCGCGATATAATAGGCGAGCTCGCCCTGGAAATTTTCTGCCGTGAAACTCTTGGACAGCTTCTCTCTGATCTCGCTGGCGAAGACAGTGTCTGGATTGGTGTTGAGCAGGCGCGTCAGCAACCAATGTCCGTGCACGGAAGAGTGCCAATCAAAGCAACCATAAAAGGCCGGCGTCAGCTGATGCGGCGGGCGCGCATCTTCAGCCGACTGCATCACATGGCTGATCTTGTTCGGGTACTCCCGGTGCACGCAATCGAGCGCCAGCACCGCGAACCGGTCCTCGACCGTGACTGGGTCTGGACGTTCTGTCTGCGCTTCGGTTTCCGTGGTTGCCGGCGCCTCACCGTCTTGCGCGCCAGAGCAAGCCGCGAGTGCGAGTACAGCCAAGGCCCCAAAATACGATTTCATATCGTTGATCCCTTTTACCCAACGTTCTGAGCTGAGCATAAGAGATCACGCGAACAAGTCGATGCCGCGCGTGAGGTCAGCGTCCAACTTAGGTGCTGAGACGTCGGAAAACGGCGCGGATCACCCGGTACAGGACATAGACCAAGGCCAGAGCGATAATACCCAGAATGATCAAAACATGCCGGTTGTGCTTGTAGAACCGCGCGGTCGCATTGTTGAGGATAGCCTCGGAAGAGTTATACCCTTCGGGCATGTCCAGCACACCAATCGCAGCCGCATAGGCCGCATACTCCGCCGTTAGATCCGCCAGCACATCTGGTTGCGCCGCGCTCAAATCCGTCGTTTCGCCAGGGTCGCTGACAATATTGAACAGTTTCCATTGCGCATCGCCCATGGGCGGCATGGAGCGGGTGATTTTGTAATCGCCTTTGAACAGTGCGCTGTTTCCAGAGACTTCGATCGCGCGAATATCTTCCGGTCCATAGACTGTGTCTGCTTGCCCGCGGAGAACCGGCAATAAAGAGCGTCCTGTGATCGGCTTGGCATCTTGAGGCGCTGCGGGGGCGTCGATCCAGTCCAACAGGGTTGGCGCCAGATCTGACACCATGGCCGGTGCGTCGGTTTTCACCGGCGCGACGCCCGGTCCTGCAATAATCAGTGGCGCGCGGATACCGCCTTCAGTCGCGTAGAATTTATAAAGCGCGCCCGGCGTGGCCGCGGCGGCCGCCCATTCAGGCCCGATAAAGCCCCAACTTCCGGGCGCACCCGCACGTTCCGGATCGATATTGTAGCCATTCAGGGATCGCCAGATGTTGAGCCGCGTATCGCTGTCGCCGCGATTATATTCCGGGCCATTGTCAGAGGTGATCACGAAGATCGAATTCTCATACTGCCCGTTCGCTTTCAGGTATTCAACAAAGCGGCCGATATGATGATCCATCGCGTCCAACATCGCGGCGTTGACTTCCATCATCGCGGAATAGAGCTCGCGATCCTCATCGCTCAGCTCATTCCATTTGCGTGCGTGCGCGGGCATCTCGGCGAGTGGGGCACCGGGTTGGATCAATCCGATGTCTTGCGCGCGCTCAAAGCGGGCTTCGCGCAAGGCGCCCCACCCCTGATCATAAACGCCATCATATTTTGCGATGAACTCGGCCGGCGCCTGGACTGGGATATGGATCGCCTGGAATGGCAAATAAGCGAAGAAAGGTTGGTTCTGATCGGTGCCGTCCAGATACTCGATCATCTTATCGACGATGAATTCGGAGGAGTAGAAGTCTTCCGGCAACGAGGTCTCGACGCCATCCTCCCACCAAGGGGCGTCCTTATAGTAGGGCATGTAGGATTTATCATCCCAGTTGTCCGCGCCTGACGCGGCCAAAGCGAATGACCGGTCAAAGCCATGACTGTTCGGCATTTCATCGGCCGTCTCACCGAGATGCCATTTGCCGCTCATCAGAGTGCGATAGCCCGCGGCTCGCAAACGATCCGCCAAGGTTAAAACGCCGGGCTCAAGCGCCATCGTGTATCCGGCTTGGCCTTTATGCTCAGCCGGGAGCACTTCCGGGATGGTCGCGACACCGGTCTGGTGATTGTCGAGCCCGGTTAGCAACATCGCCCGGGTCGGCGAACATAGCGGCGAGGTGCGGTACTGCGTGAACATCGCGCCCCGCGCGGCCAGCGCATCAATGTTTGGAGTTTGGGCTTCGCCGCCATAGACGCCGAGATCCATGAGCGCGGCATCATCAACCAAGATAATCACCACATTCGGCGGTTGCGTCTCGGTTTGAGCTTGCATGCCGGTGACCGCCAGCAAGGCGGAAAAGACTGATAGAATGATAGTGCGCACGATGATCCTCCCTCTCCAGTTTCGGAGATTGGTATCGCCGCAAGGCTCTCGTTTTCTACTGTCGGATTTGCTTGCGGCGTTTCTATCCTTCAACGGATAGAATTGGCACAAGAAATGTCAATAACACTCTATCTCAGTCTTGCCAGAGCACGGTCACGTCCCATCAGAACCAGCATGTCGCCGACGCTCGGGCCTCGCTCCATACCGGTAAGCGCTTTGCGCAAGGGCATGAACAAACCTTTGCCTTTGCGTCCGGTCTCCGCCTTTAGGGCTGATGTCCAGGTGCCCCAGGTCTCCGGGGTAAGCTCGCCTTCTGGCAACAAGTCGGCCGCTTGGCCGATAAAGTCTTTATCCTCAGCATCGATGACCGGCTCAATCTCACCAAAAGCAACAGGGATAAACCGAGCGGCGTCTTCAACGGTCTGACAGTTCTCCCGCACCAGCAGCCAGAAAGCCTCATTTGCAGCCAGAGGGTCCAGCGCCGCAAGGCGCGCTTCAGCGTCGGCAAAGGACATGCCGTGCGTGATCGCCGCGTTCAGAGACGCCAAGTCCGCTTCATCGAACCGAGCTGGGGCGCGGCCAATTTTTCCGAAATCAAACTCTTCCGCCAGCTGGGCGAGCGAGTCGCGAATTTCGACATTGTCACTGGTGCCCAATTTGGCCAGGTGCGAGCAAATCGCCAGCGGTTCAATACCTTGCGACCGCAACTCGCCCATGCCGAGCGAGCCAAGCCGCTTCGACAGGCTTGCGCCATCTGCACCAACCAAAAGCGGCGTGTGGGCCATGTCTGGGGCGGTGCCACCAAGCGCTTTGAAAATTTCGATCTGCGCCCCGGAATTGGTCACGTGATCCTCACCGCGCACGACATGGGTAATGCCTGCATCGATATCATCCACGCAGCTCGGCAACGTGTAGAGGTAAGATCCATCGGCGCGGATCAGGACGGGATCTGACAGGCTGCTGGTCTCAATCGCTTGTTCGCCGCGAACGAGGTCGTTCCAAACGATGCGCTCCCCGCTCAGTTTGAAGCGCCAATGCGGCTTTCGCCCTTCCGCTTCATATGTGGCTTTCTCTTCATCGCTCAGGTTGAGGCCAGCGCGATTATAGATGGGCGGTTTGCCACGCGCGCGCTGCAATTTGCGCTGCCGGTCGAGCTCATCTGCAGTCTCATAACACGCATAGAGCAGACCCATGTCGCGAAGCTTGTCAGCCGCAGCATCATATTTGTCGAAACGCTCAGACTGTTTGAACGTGTCGCCCCAGGTCAGGCCCAGCCAGGTCAGGTCATCTTTGATGCCTTGCTCATACGCGGCCGTAGAGCGCTCAAGGTCCGTATCATCAATCCGCAGAATGAACGTGCCGCCCTGCCCCGCTGCGAACAGCCAGTTGATCAAAGCGGTACGGACATTGCCAACATGCAGATTGCCTGTCGGAGAAGGGGCGAAACGGACGATAGGTTTGGTCATAGCCATGCCTTAGTGAATTCAGAGCGCCCCTTCCACACGAAAACGCCTCAAATGCCAAGTCATTGCCGCCACAATTGACAGCAAGGGTCGAGTCCGCGCACCACGATTCTGTAGAGAAGTGAGGAAAACATGATCCGGACTGTTTTGTATGCGGCGTCTGCCGGACTGATGCTAACGGCGTGCACCCCGTCCGAACCCGTGCCCTCTCCTGAGCCGCCAACATCCGACCAGAGCGACGCTCCCGTCGACGACGTTCAAAGCGATCCGTCGACCACGGAAACCACTGCCGAACCGGAAACCGCCCCCTCGCCTGAAGATATACCGACCAAAGGTTACCCCGAAGGCTGGGAAATGCAGCTCTACTGGTCAGGTGAATATCCAAACGCATTCTCCGTGACCCAAGAAGGCGTCACTGTAATGGGCCATGAGACGATCACCTATGGCGAATATCCACCGATCTATTGCGGCCTGCCGAATAAGGCGACTTACAGCCCATGGAACCGCGACCGCAATGAGCGCGACCGCATCGAATATGTCGCCATGGTTTATCCGACCACCTTCACGATCAAAGAAGACGTCACGATCAGTGTCTTGGTCGGCGATGGCGAGGAAGAATTGTCGCTCTCGGCTGAGGATCAAATGGTCTATAAAAGCTATCTCGCAGAGGGCTTTTTCATCGCCGAAAAAGATGGCGTTCAATATGAAATGAACGAGGGTGACCTGCCGCAAAGCACAGTGTTCGAACAAGGTCCGGAAGATCAAGAATGGGTCCGCGTGACCTGTACGGACGCTGACCAGACCCGTGCCTGGGTGCTGTATGAAGACGCGATTGGCACGCCTGGGGTCGAGCGCTACGAGTATACAGGCTTTGGGGAAGCTGCAGACTTACCGTAAGCGCGCTTGTCGCTGCGCAAATGATTTCCTTGTCTCCTAATATGGTCTATCTCGCTTGAACCGGGACAGAGGAGGCACCCTATGAGTGACGCGGTTGATACCCCAAAAGCTGGCTGGCGGATGAAGGTCGCGATTTTCGCGCTCGCCGCCTCAATATTCACTGTGCTTTGGTTCGCCATCGCCGCATTGGGCACCAAATTTGGACTATGGCCTTGGCAAGTCGGGCTTGGCCAAATGACGATTGGCATTGGTCCAGGCATCGCCATGTTCGCCCTCGGCCTGGCGATCGTCTCGCAAGTTATCGCCCTGATCAAAGCCCCGCGAAAGCAGGCCTTCATTCTCGCCCTTGCGGCAACTCTGATCGCCGCTTTCTGCATGTTCCGCCTCGCCGGACTTGGCGCGCAAGCTGGCGCGCTTCCGCCGCTCCATGATATTCAGACCAATTGGGATGACCCTGTGCAGTTTAGCGAGGCCCTGATGGCGGCGCGCGCAGCGCAAGGCGAAACCAACCCTGTTCTCGATGCTCCGACTGTCCCAGACTATGCCGAAGAGCGTTGGCCGGGTACAGCCGGACGCCTGGTTTCTGAAATCCAGGAAGAAGCGGAAAGCAAAGAGGCTGGCAAAGGCACCGTGTATCCGAAGCTGGAAACGCTTTATTTCAGCCAGTCTCCGCAGGAAGTTGCGGCGGTTGCAGAAAAGATCATGGACAAAAAAGGCTGGGACATTCTCGCCCCTGAAACAACAGAAGGCGAAAACCTCCAGATCGAAGCAACCGCGACCTCTGGTTGGTTCGGTTTTAAAGACGATGTCGCAGTTCGGCTACGCGCAACCGGCGGCGTGACGGCGGTTGATATCCGCTCAACCAGTCGCGTTGGCCTCTCCGATCTCGGCGCCAACTCGACCCGCGTTTATGGCTTGATGATTGAGCTTGAAGATCGCGCCGATGGACGGCGGGCGCCTTAAGCGTCGACTTTCGTCAAACGAAATTCACTCTGAACAACAGGGCGCGCATCGCTTGCGGTGACGCGCCCTTCTTCGATCAGCTTGAACATGTGACCGAGCAAGCTCATGCAGGCGGCTGGGAACAGGCGCTCTTCCAACCCAACATACATGGCTTTGACCATATCCGGGATCGATGTCTCGCCGGCTTTCATTTGCGC
>JALUWJ010000273.1 GCA_027019605.1 Henriciella sp.
CAAAGCAATGCTTCAGGATAAAGATCGTATCTTCACAAACCTCTATGGGGAGCATGATCCCGGCCTTGAAGGCGCGAAACAGCGCGGGGCCTGGCATCTCACCCGAGAGATGCTGGCGCAAGAGCCAGATTGGTTGTGTAATCAGATCAAAGAAAGCGGCCTACGCGGTCGTGGCGGCGCGGGATTCCCGACCGGACTGAAGTGGACCTTCATGCCGAAATCTGTCGGCGAGCGTCCACACTATCTGGTTGTAAACGCTGATGAATCTGAGCCGGGCACCTGTAAAGACCGTGAGATTATGCGCCATGACCCGCACCTTCTGATCGAGGGCTGCATGGTGGCGAGCCGGGCCATGCGTGCGCATGTCTGTTACGTCTATCTGCGCGGCGAATACATCGCGGAACGCGAAGCGCTCGAGAAAGCTGTGAAAGAGGCCTATGAGGCCAAGCTGATCGGCAAGGACAATGTGAATGGCTGGGATTTCGATATCTACGTCCATCACGGCGCCGGCGCTTATATTTGCGGGGAAGAAACGGCCCTGCTTGAAAGCCTTGAAGGCAAAAAAGGCCAACCACGTTTGAAGCCGCCATTCCCTGCTAATGCGGGTCTTTATGGCTGCCCAACGACTGTGAACAATGTTGAGTCGATTGCTGTTGTGCCAACGATTTTGCGCCGCGGCGCGAGCTGGTTTGCAGGCTTTGGTCGTCCGAACAATACCGGCACCAAATTGTTCTGTGTCTCCGGGCACGTGAACAAGCCGTGTAATATCGAGGAAGAGATGTCGATCACCTTCCGCGATCTTATCGATACGCATTGCGGCGGAATTCGCGGCGGCTGGGATAATCTGAAAGCGGTCATCCCAGGTGGATCGTCGGTGCCAATGGTCCCGGCTGAGCAGATCATGGACGCGCACATGGATTTCGACACGCTGCGCGATCTTCAGTCCGGCCTCGGAACGGCTGCCGTAATTGTCATGGATAAGTCGACTGACCTGATCCAGGCGATCTCGCGGATTGCTTACTTCTATAAGCATGAGAGCTGCGGTCAGTGTACGCCGTGCCGGGAAGGTACCGGATGGATGTGGCGCGTGCTTGAGCAAATGGTCAAAGGTGAAGCCCACCATGATGACATCGACAAATTGCTCGATGTGTCGAAGCAAGTCGAAGGCCACACAATTTGTGCGCTTGGTGATGCGGCGGCCTGGCCCGTTCAGGGCCTCATTCGCCATTTCCGCCACGAAATCGAAGACCGGATCACGCAGTACCGCGCCCCGCGCGCGCTCGTGCAAGGCCACACTGTGGCGGCGGAGTAAGAGACATGTCTGACGATCTTTTCAAACTCAATATTGACGGCGAAGAAATTGAAGTGCCGCGCTCATACACGCTGATGCAGGCATGTGAGGAAGCTGGCGCTGAGATCCCGCGTTTCTGCTATCATGAGCGTCTATCTGTTGCTGGGAACTGCCGGATGTGTCTGGTCCAGTGGCATGGCGCGCCGAAACCGATTGCGTCGTGTGCGCAAACAGTTGGCGATATGCGGATGAACCCGGACGGGACCCCGCCAAATATCTCGACCAAGGGCGATTATGTCGAAAAAGCCCGCAATGGTGTGATGGAATTCCTGCTCATCAACCACCCGCTTGATTGTCCGATCTGTGACCAGGGCGGTGAGTGTGACTTGCAGGACCAAGCGGTGGCCTATGGCCGCGCCGACAGCCGTTACGAGCTGAACAAGCGCGCTGTAGAAGACAAGAATATGGGCCCGCTGGTCAAAACGATCATGACCCGCTGCATTCAGTGCACACGCTGCGTCCGTTTCGCAGCCGAGGTCGCAGGTGTTGAAGAGATCGGCATGATTTCGCGCGGCGAAGGCGCAGAGATCACGACCTATCTCGAAGAGAGCCTGACGTCTGAATTGTCAGGCAATGTTATCGATCTGTGCCCGGTCGGGGCGCTGACCTCTAAACCATACGCATACAATGCGCGGCCATGGGAGCTGCGTAAAACCGAGAGCGTCGACATTATGGATGCGATGGGTGCGAATATCCGCGTAGATGCCAAAGGCGATGCGGTGATGCGCATCATGCCGGTGATCAATGAAGCGGTGAATGAAGAATGGCTGTCTGATAAGTCCCGTTTCATCTGGGACGGGCTGGCGCGCCAACGTCTGGACCGCCCTTATGTGCGCCGGGACGGTAAGCTGACCCCAGTAAACTGGGGTGAAGCGTTTGAGGCCACGAAAGAGGCTTTGTCTGCGGCGCCAGAGAAGATCGGCTTTGTCGCGGGTGACTTGATCGAAGTTGAGCAAGCGAAAGCAGCGCTAGATCTCGCGCGCGCCATGGGCGTCCAGAACACTGACTGCCGCCCGGAAGGGGCTGCTTATGGCACGTCGGGTGTGCGTGAGCATTATCTCATGAACTCAACGCTGGCTGCCGTTGAAGAGGCTGATGCGCTCTTCCTGATCGGCACCAATCCGCGCGTTGAAGCGGCGGTGTGGAATGCGAGAATTCGTAAGGCCTGGCTCTGGAACGAGTTGAAAGTCTTCGTTGTCGGCGAAGCTTCGGACCTGACCTATGACTATACGCATCTTGGTTCAGATCCGTCTGGAATTGCAGAGATCGCGAAACAAGCGGGCTTCAACAAGCCGATGGTGGTCGTAGGCGAGAGCGCCCTGGTTCGCGAAGATGGAAACGCCATTCTCGCGACAGCCAATGATGCCGCTCACAGTATTGGCGCCATCAAAGATGATTGGGCTGGTTTTGGCGTCCTGCACACAGCAGCGGGCCGAGTCGGCGCGCTCGACACAGGCTTTGTGCCTGGGGAGGGCGGTGCAGACACCGCAAGTATCCTGAGCGGAAGCATGGACACGATTGTCCTGCTCGGCGCGGACGAGGTGGACCTGTCAAAAACGGGCAATGCCAAGATCATCTATGTCGGTAGCCATGGCGATGCCGGAGCGAGCAAGGCGGACATCATCCTGCCAGCAGCCGCCTATACTGAAATGGCTGCGACCTATGTGAACACAGAAGGGCGTGTTCAAATGACCCGCCGCGCGGTCCAACCGAAAGGCGAGGCTCGCGAAGGTTGGGCAATCTTGCGCGCGCTTTCTGATGTTGTGGGGAAAAAGCTACCTTACGATTCGGCAGACGAATTGCGCGCGGCACTGCGGGAAGCAAATCCGGTATTTTCTTGCCTTGGATATGCGCCAGGGCATGAAGGTGCAGACGCGCTAAAAGAAAAAATCGGCTCAGGTGGAAGCAGTGTCGGCAGTGCGCCATTCACCGCATCCATTAGTGATTTCTACATGACGAACCCGATTGCACGGGCCTCGAAAACGATGGCGGAGTGTTCTCTGCAGAAACAGGGTCTTGAAACCCCAGTGGCAGCGGAGTAGGGCGGCGCGATGAGTGGTTTGATCGAACAATATGGCGCTCTAACGGGTTGGCTTTTGGTCCTCGGCCAAATCGGCTTGTTCACGCTTGTTTTGTCCCTGTCGATTGCGTTCTTGTTGCTCCTGGACCGGAAAGTCTGGGCGGCCGTAATGATGCGCAAAGGGCCAAACGTTGTTGGCCCATTCGGCTTGATGCAGAGCTTTGCGGATTTCGGAAAATTCCTACTGAAAGAGATCATCATTCCAGCTGGTGCGAACAAGACTGTGTTCTTGCTGGCACCGATCCTGACCCTGACGCTGGCATTCGCAGCTTGGGCCGCGATTCCTGTCGCGCCAGGTTGGGTTATCTCAGACATAAATGTCGGGATACTCTACCTCTTCGCGATTTCATCACTGGGTGTGTATGGCATCATCATGGGAGGCTGGGCCTCCAACTCGAAGTATCCTTTCTTGGGATCGCTCCGAAGTGCTGCGCAGATGGTTTCCTACGAGGTTTCCATCGGATTGATCATCATTACAGTAATCTTGCTTGCTGGCTCAATGAACCTCACCGAGATCGTCAATGCACAGGACGGTGGCTTGCTGACATGGCACCTACTGACCGTAAAGCATCTGCCAATGTTGCCGGTCATGGTGGTGGCGTTTGTGATGTTCTTTGTCTCTGCTCTGGCTGAAACCAATCGCCCGCCTTTCGATCTTCCTGAAGCGGAATCTGAATTGGTTGCGGGTTACCAGGTTGAATACTCTTCTACGCCTTATCTGCTATTCATGTTCGGTGAGTACCTGAACATCGTTTTGATGTGTGCGATGATGGCGCTGCTCTTCCTGGGCGGATGGCATGGGCCGATCCCTCTGGGCGCAGATTTCGTAAACATGTTCCCAGCTTGGATCGTAAACCTCGGTCACTTGGCCTGGTTTATGGCGAAGCTTGTCTTCTTCTTCTTCCTGTTCGCGCTCGTGAAAGCGGTTGTGCCGCGCTATCGCTATGACCAGTTGATGCGCCTTGGATGGAAGATCTTCCTGCCAACTGCGCTTGCCGCTGTTGTGATTGTGGGCGGCTACGTCGTGTATGCGGGAGTTCAGGCATGATCTTCTCCGGCGCCCTTATCTTAGGTCCTATTCTCAAAGCGGTTTATCCAGCCTGGTTCATGGTTGGGCATGTCGCTGTGACATCAGCATTTCTGGGGACACTCTAATGAGTTTGATGCAAACCATCCGCGGGGCGATGCTGACAGACTTCTTGTCAGCCTTTGGCCTTGGCTTGAGCGAAATGTTCCGCCGAAAAGCAACGGTGAATTACCCGTTCGAAAAGAACCCGGTCAGCCCGCGGTTCCGCGGCGAGCACGCGCTGCGCCGTTATCCGAACGGGGAAGAGCGCTGCATTGCTTGTAAGCTCTGTGAAGCGATCTGTCCGGCGCAGGCCATTACGATTGAAGCGGAGCCGCGCGAAGATGGTTCGCGTCGCACAACGCGCTACGACATCGACATGGTGAAATGTATCTATTGCGGCTTCTGTCAGGAAGCGTGTCCGGTGGATGCGATCGTTGAGGGACCAAACTTCGAGTTTGCGACCGAGACGCGCGAAGAACTTTACTATGACAAAGAGAAACTGCTGGCGAATGGGGATCGCTGGGAGCGGCTCATCGCTAAGAATTTGGAACTGGACGCACCTTACCGGTAGCGCCCGCTAATGAGGGGCGGGTAACCGCCGGAAGGGAACTGGGGCTTAGCTCGTGGAACTGATCGCCTTCTATATTTTCGCGGCCATTGTGACCGTGTCGGCCTTAGCTGTTATTATGGCTAAGAACCCGGTGCATTCGGTGCTCTGGCTGATTTTGACATTCTTTACCGCGGCTGGATTGTTCGTCCTGATTGGGGCCGAATTTATCGCCATGTTGTTGGTCGTCGTCTATGTCGGCGCCGTCGCGGTGCTGTTCTTGTTTGTGGTGATGATGCTCGATGTCGACTTCGTTGAGCTCAAACAAGGGACGCTGCGCTATTGGCCGTTTGCAGGGCTTATTGGTCTCGCCTTCATTGCTGAGATTGCGCTGGCAAGCTTTGCCCGTGAGGGCGGCAACACGGCCACGTTCGATGCAGCGCCAGGGGCAGACACGAATGCCGAGGCCATCGGCCAAGTCATGTACACCGACTACTTCCTATTGTTCCAACTTGCAGGTCTGATCCTGCTGGTTGCGATGATCGGCGCGATCGTTCTCACGCTCCGTGAGCGTCCAGGTGTGAAACGCCAGAACATCGCGAAACAGACTTCTCGACGCCGCGACGATGCGATCGAGAAAGTTGCGGTTGAGCCAGGACGGGGGATCTAAACATGGACCTGACGATCAATCATTTCCTGACCATCTCTGCGATCCTTTTCACCATTGGTGTTGTGGGGATCTTTGTGAACCGCAAGAACATCATTGTCATCCTGATGGCGATCGAATTGATCCTGCTTTCGGTGAACATCAACCTGGTCGCGTTCTCTGTCTATTCAGGCACGATTTCGGGTCAGATTTTCGCTATGCTGGTTTTGACGGTTGCTGCTGCTGAAGCGGCTGTGGGCCTCGCCATTCTCGTCGTTTACTTCCGCAATCGCGGAGACATTGCGGTCGAGAGCGTCGACCTGATGAAAGGCTAGGGGCACGATGTTACCAGATACATTCATCCAATTTATCGTCCTCGGACCAGGCCTCGCGGCTTTGGTTGCTGGCCTGTTGATGCGGTTCATCGGTGACCGTGGCGCGATGGTCATCACAACCGGAACGGTCGGTCTCGCCGGGATCTTGTCGCTTTACCAACTCTTCGTCTACGCCTCTGGCGCGGGCGGTCACGGCCACGTTGAACATGCTGCACTCGCCGCTGATACGGGCGGCGCCGCGACCTATGTCGGGCAACACATCATCAAGCTTGTGACCTGGATGGACGTCGGCGGTTTCAAAGCCGACTGGGCGATCCGTGTCGACGCCATGTCGATCGTCATGATGGCCGTGATTACGAGCGTTTCTGGCCTCGTGCACCTGTATAGCTGGGGCTATATGGAAGAGGACCCGCACAGAGCGCGCTTCTTCGCCTATTTGTCTCTGTTTACCTTCGCGATGTTGATGCTGGTCACAGCCGACAATTTCATCCAGCTCTTCTTTGGTTGGGAAGGTGTGGGGCTCGCCTCTTACCTCTTGAT
>JALUWJ010000274.1 GCA_027019605.1 Henriciella sp.
TCTGGGGGCCATGTGATGCCAAGTGACGTTCGGTGTTGGTCGGAGATGCTTGGCTTTGTACAACATTCGTGAAAACTGGTTTTGGCTGAGACGCGAGCAATAGGAGACATAACAAATCGCTCCTAGCTTAAGTCATAGAACCCTAGTTTGCCTTGTCGATCTGCAGACAGCTCTCTAACACTTGCGGAAGACAAGACACCGGAGGCGATACCATGCTTTCTAACTACTTTGAGTATATCCGCCTCGAGGGCGACGGTGCGACAGCACAAGCCGTTTTCAAGAACAATTGGGGTATCGGTATTATCAAGCCATTCTCCCAGGAGATTCGCCACAATCGGGCCGAGTGTGAATCCATGCTGGAAGCGCTCCGATCAAATACCGGCACGGATGCGTCTCGGACGCGACAAGCATTCACCATCGCAACACAACGCCTGCGGGATGCTGGGGCATAAGCCGGCTGCGCAATCGTGTTTCTTGGAACAGAACGAAAGCACTCATTGCTTTTATCTTCTCGTTTCCGAAGGGCGTTGCAATTCAGAGATTTATATAATCAATTCAAAGTACAGTTACGAAACAGGAGAGCGCTCGTGGGACTCCGGATCCAATTGATTGTCGTTTTCACGGTTTGCCTCGCAATGTGGTTTCCGCTGAGCACAGCCAACGCGCAATCGAGATTCATCCTCCATAACGCGGGAGAACTGATTCACACAGGCTCGAATTTCACAGTGCATTTGCTAGATCGGGGGGCTTATGATGATGATGAGCACTGCGGTCGATCTCAAACACTTTCACTTTCTGTCATATTTGATGTGGCCAACGACACCGAGCTGACTAAGCAATACCTGGGTGCAGCTCTACCAGAACCACTCTTGAAGCGCTTGGCTGCGCAGTACTGCCCAGATGCAGTTTCGGTTGGTGCGACAATCTATTTCAAAGACCGGGTAATCATGAGAGATGGCTCAATTGGTGACGCCGCAGAGGTTCGTGCCAATAGCGGAGAACGTGCGTTCTCGAGCTTCCATCATATGTTCGGATCGCCTTACTCGCCCTCCGTCAGTCAAACGCGGATGTTTGAGGGGGCCGCTTGGAACAATGTGCTGGCATTCAACAATCGCGGAATGAAAACCCAGGCTGAGATCAGCATCGCTGAACAAAAAGCCGCGGAGCGTCGTCAGTTCCTCGCAGCAGCGGAAGCCCGAAAGTCGGAGAGAAATGCCTGGTTTCAATCCAACAAAGCGCTTTACAACTGGCCATTGGGCGATGGATGGGCGTTTGATGTTTTCATGGCGAGTGAGCCAACGAAGCCAGCCCCGTCGACTCGGCCTCTCGAGGAGGGGCAGAAATTTCCATATCGTTCGTCGGTACTGCTCGCCTATGTTGAACGCGCACATACCAAATGCGGCTCCAGATCCCCTAATGGGACCGAGAATGTCAGCATCACGCTGACAAATCGTCAGACAGGAGGAGTTGAAGGTCGCGAGACGATCGCTGTCGACCGCGCACTTGTAGATCTCTATTCTGGCGCTAAGAATTCAGAGGGGGCTTACGATGTATACAGCCTGAGCACGATCAGGCGACTGCAATCGGACCTCGATCCGCTATTTGCTCAGTGGTCATGCGAGGGGCCTGAGTTTTCACGTTTCATTCGCGGATTATCCAATTATCGCCGCGACTAACGCGCTGCGAACACGCCGTCGTGGATCAGGACTTTCTGATCAGATTGCAGGTCGAATACAGTTATCCTTACTGACTCGCCGCTTGTAATCGCCGCATCCACCGCATCCATTACGCTTTGGCGGTCACGATAATTTTGGATGGCTGACTGGAACGACAACTCTCCGCCATGATAGTAGGCATTGAGCTGATGACTTTGGCCTTGGAACGCAACTTCCGCTCGAATGGCTGGAACGGTTCGTGTCATCCCTCCGCGCTGCTCTTGCATCTGAAATGCGAAAGGTAAGCCTGCGAGCAATTCTGACGAAACATAAATACGACCGGCCTTCACGTTGTCATCACGATATTCGACTCCATCGATGAGGGCGGGACTCTCGACAGGCGTGTACGTTACGAAACGATCTATTGATCGCCGCTGTGCTTCGGACGTGGTGGACATCAGCAAGGCACATGCGGCCGCAAACAAAATAATTCTCATGAACATCCCCTTGTTCCAATCATTCGAATAAGGGCTGAGATCAATATTCAGTCAAGACTCAGTTCCACACCGCCTTATTTCATATCATCTTAGTCTCTCTCGGTTTCAGCAAAGACGACGAGAGCGGACGTCTGATTTGGGTTTGCAGCGGAGATTCGCCGAGAATTCTTACGGTGCCAGTTCCCAGATTGCGAACCCGCTGGAGCTGAAACAACAGTGAGCGCTCCGGTCATATTGATCTTTCAATTCCTAGCAAAACATACGTTCCTGATCCGTATTTTTCGCCAGCTCGCAAGCCTTCGCCTCTGCTGCTGCGGCTTTGCTTTGATCCTTTGGTACGCCATCACCTTTTCGATGCACTGCCGACGCTGCGAGGCACCCGTTTATGTCACCAAGATCGCACGACTTATGATAGAGGCTTACGCCTCGTTGGGCGTCACGCTGAACCTGCTTTCCCGAGATAAGATAGTATCCGGCTGTTCTACATGCGAGTGCATGGTCGCGCTCACAAGCTTGTAAGTAGTTGTCTAGGTCATCTTGATCCACGCCGTTGAGGCTTCGACCTATTTCGGCCAACTCGAAGTAAATCTCAGCTAAGCTGTCATCCTCAGCGTCCGACTGCGCAGAAGCGACCAAAATCGAGCTGAACACCATCGCTAACACTGAGATGATTGACATACTGCTTTTGAACTTGCTCATTCCGATACCGCCTCGTCTCACCGCTTTTGCCTGAACGAATTGATACCCGCGAACGAGAAAGTGTTCAAATCTTCGGCCGCTTGTCGATAACTCATCTAAACATCCCGAGCTTCAGCAGGCTCGCGGAACAAACGATTTGATCGGGCTTTTTCGGATGGCCGCCATTTGGTTGGGGGGGGTGGACGCGATGCCACTTGATCCCGCGCCGCACGGTTTTCCGATACGGTTCAGGAGCGGATATTAAGGTGTGTTAGGTTCTGACCGCTGGGCGAGCAAAAGCGGACATAAGAAGTCGAACTGCGATAGTTATCGCTCCTGATCCGAGATTATGTAAACTCGTCGATTTAGGTTCTCATGGTTTTGGCTTCAGCTGTTAGCCAAGTACACGAATTGCGTTTCTCGCAATTTTCGAACGCGCCACATCCAGTGGAATTGCCCAAGACTTCGCAATCAAAGCGATGCTATTCTCAACGTCCCCGCCTTGTAATAGTCGACCGTTGATCTCAAGAAATGGTGCATCCGTCTCTGTGAGCATACGAGAACCTGGCGCCAGGGCAAGCACGTTGCGACCGTTTGTCGTTTCAAGCAGGCGCTCGTTTACGGAGAAAAAACACCCAATATCAATTGCCCTCTGAATTTCGGACTTCGATGCGGAGAACCAATGCAAAACAATCTTGCATGTTCGATAAGCGCCAGACTGTTCAATACAATCCAAGACCTTTTTCGGACACCTTGCGCTATGTACACTGATGACCTTTCCACCTTGTAGTTTGCATAGATCGAGGATCCGCTGAAAGACAAATATCTGTTTAGAGAAGGAAGAGTAATGAGCTTTTCCAGCATCTAGTCCAATCTCCCCCACGTAACGCGTCGAAGGGAGCAGCGATTCAAAGAGTTTTAGCTCAGCAGCGCGTTCAGCCACTAATTGAGGGTGTAAACCTAGCGCAGCTTTCGCATATCGCGTCCGCTCGGCAAACTGTCTGTTACGTTCAAAAGCTTTTGGCGTTGTTGTAACCGCGAGCGTAGCGCAATTTAGCACATCGCAACGACGATACGCCCCCGCCATATCTTCATGAAGGTCGAGATGGCAATGTAAGTCTACCAGTTCGATACCGTTGTTCTCATCCATGTCGGGCGACCACGCCTCTCAATAGCTTCCCTACCTCAGCCATACCTCGACCATAAATTCCCGCATAGTTGTCGATTAAGTCCGGCTCTAGCGGACCAGGTTTTTGGACAATGTATTTCAGACTTTTCGGCCTCGTTGCAGCGTCTGCGACAGCAAACTTAAAGGAACGAATGTTGCGGCCTTCGGCGTGCATTGACTCGAGTTCTTCGGCTCTGAGGTCGTCTAGGTAGTACAGCGTTGGGTCCTTGCCACTTAGACCAGATAGCAGAGAAGCGCGTCTGATGAGGCATGGGACACAGAAGCCACAGTGCTGTGGTTTGGCTTTCTGCCAGCGAAGTTTATCCGGCGCCGAACAGGACATTGAGTCTGCCACAATGGACTTCAGAAACTCTCCATCAGCGCACTCTTTTACCATCTCGCCTTTAGTCTTGAAGCCATACGGATTTGTGAGAGAATTCTTGATCCCGAGCTGTCTTACAAAGGATTCATAGCTCTTGATGAAGTGGGGGTGAGCGGTCCGAGTACTTAGCGACCCAAGTCGGAACGGCTCTAGTGGAACATTGAGTGCTATCAATCCGTTTTCGGGAATGATTACTGTCTCAGTCGTCGCAAGCGCATCAGCGGCCACGGCCGCCATGGAATAGAACAAGAAACTTCTAGCGCGCTGATTGTCATCCTCCCCAGCGGTGGCGAGGTCCGCTCGACTGAAACCAATGTGAGCACGAAGCCAGCCATATGAGTCTTCCCCAAACTTTTTCGATAACGACTCGCTTAATCTTTTCTGGGCCGCCGAAGCCTGAGCATCCCAGTAGTGGCTTATGAGAAGTGGCCGTTTGCCGGACGCCAACAAATCGATCGCGCCAATAAGGCTGTCTAGACCGCCAGAGAAAAGCGACACACAATCGAATGCCGTCAGGTCCAGTTCTTCCGGTGGTTTGGCTAACACACTTTTATCTGCCGGACGCGCTCTAAAGCAAAGGTTCCAATAATCGCCCGTCAGAAAGCGCAGTGTGCTCGATAGATGGTCTGCTAAATCGGTCCAACGTTCTACGTTGCTGACAGGGATGGATAACGAGAACTGACGTGTCCACGAATCATAGTCAGTCTTTTTACGATTATAGCTCGTATCCGCCGCGTAGACAGCGGATGCGAGCACCAGAAGATCGATACCGATCTCGCTAGGCACCACATTCAAATTACGAAGCCCTTCGAGAAATGGTCCGACGCCATGGCCGACGATGCCGGACATATCCAATAGATCAACGACCGTAGCATCTACCGCTCGATCTTGGGGGCCCTCGTCTTTCATCCCCATTACGAACACATAGTCGCGGCTCATCACTCTGCCTCCAATATGACTTGGAGTATCTCGAACGCGTTTTGAAAAACGCTATCAATCTTGGCCTCCAATTCAGTGGCTTCTAGTGAAGCACCTGCATCAAACTCGCTGCCGAGCGCATCGTTGACGGCGCCCACGGTATAGTCACGTAAGATTTCTTCGGCCCGCTTGAAGTCGGTATCGTTTGCCGATCCGTGCAGACTATTCGTTCCGATCTCATTGATGACTTTGGTTACAATGCTGCGCGCAATCACATCACTCAGAAAAGCGTTCAATTGGTCTTGCGATAAATCCTCGAACGATCCGAGGTCGTCAGCGTCTAGGTCAGCGATCGCCTCGAACATCGCATCGCGAGCAATTGCTTCATCGATCGTCCCACCATCCGGGCAAATGGCGTCCGCTACCGCATCTAAGACCTCAATGGCCGGTCGACCCGCGTAACCATCAAGACTAAACCGACTCAGCGCCTCCAGCGGTCCTTCCGAGACATACGCGTTAACAAATCCTGCGACGCCCTTCGCTGCGCGTGTAGACGCTGGCATTCGACGAACTGCCCCCGTTGAACCGCCAGTGCTGGAAAGATACCCGCTGACAGCTCGACCTAGGGCTTTGGTGTCGCCGCTATTTGTGAACCGAGTGAAATTACCGCGTGGATTTTTGAGGGTCGGGCGCGGCGGCGGTTGAGCGGCAGGCAATGGTGAGTCCGCATTTTCGGGGCTGTCCGTGTTTGAGGAATCTTGTTCTAGATCACCCTCCGGCATTGGCTCAGGTGTAGGCGGGTCTGCGGGACCGTCGGCCCATGGTGGGACGAGTCCACGTTTTGGCCCTCCGTAAGTGTTGGAAGTCCCCATCGCCTACCGCCCCTTCTTCGGAAGCGATTTAGTCGCGGCCACTTTTAGCAACTTGTTGTCGTCTTGCTCCGCCCAAACCGCAATCAATGCGTCTAGCTCTCTTCGGGCCGATGGCTCCGTTATCACTTGACGCCAACCGGCCGGTGCCCAGGCGCCAAGCTTTGCGGCTGGTAGATTGCGTAGGATAGCGACGGTGGGTGCATGTAGCGCATTATGGACTTTACAGAGCTCCGACAACCCATCGATACCCTCCGGTTTTCTTGCAAGATCAGTGGCGCTCGAAACGCGGCGCGCGACAGCGTTGAAAACTTGCTCGGCTTCGTTCGCTGCCATCGAGCTAGTCTCCAAAGCAGCCGCGCGGGCACCAAGTTGAGAACCACATAGCTTTTCGATTAAGGCTTCTTGCAGGGCAAGTGTTGAAGTCGAAGAGAAGACCGCTTTGCGATCTCGCGAAACAAAGAGATAAGGACGTAGATCGACTGCGGCGAGAGATGGTTCGATCTGCACCCAACGACGAATCCATCCGTTAGAAACCCAGTCTTTTGCCTTGACCTCCGAGGCGACGGGTTCGGTCGTATTTGTTGACTCGTCCGCTGAGATAGCTTCGGGTTCCTTGGCAAGTGCTTCGAGCGCTTTCAATCCCGCTGAAATGCCGTCGATCGAAGCCTCTCGTTCAAGGTCCTCGTAAAATTCTGTGGCGAAGCGTTCCGCTAACATGAGTTTTGCTAGGACGGCAGCATTAACGTCGTCTCCGATCCCTCGCTGTTTCGCAATGGCGAGCCTTAGATTCATGGTGTTCAAGAATCGTTTGATCTGACGCGGATTGCCGCGTGAGCCTTCCGTTAGAAGTGGCGCGATTTGATCCGCTAATTGAAGAGCCGCCTCAATCTCCGGCGGCACAGTGCCCAGCGCGGCCGTGATGGTTTCACGATCGAAACCATCTCCCCCCCAAGGCCGCTTGAGAACGTCCTTGGTCAGTTCAATTAGTTTGACGAACGCAGGATCATTGGGCTCTAAATAGCAACCAACATTCAGAAGAGTAATATAGGTCCGCGTCTCCACATAGCCTAACGGTGGCAGGCGGAATGGGACTTGGATCAGCTTCTCAAGATAATTTCGCGCATATGACGACGGACCAACGGCGAGTGGTAGGTCTGGAAAGTGTTTCTTGACGGCGTATTCGATCATCGCCTCATCGGCGGCGATAACGAACGCAGCGCCAGGCACGAAAAGAAAGAGGCGGATCGCTTCCAGCGTTTCAATCGCGGTTTCGGGGAGACAACGATCCAAATCATCCACTACAACGATAAGTCGATCTATTTGTGCCAACGAAAGGAGTTCTTGAAATTCCTCTCTGAACGCGTGAATTTGAGTCGGGATCGACTCAGGCTCTGCCTCTTTAAAATAATCACTCGCTTCAGCGAGGAATGACTCAACGCCCTCCGCGTCGATTGCCTGTCCATCGCCAAACAAAGATTTTGCTCCAGAGATGATTTCTTTCGCCTGGTCTATTGTTGGCAATCCTGTGGCAACAGTGAATGCCAACCCACCAGCCTTGCGGGCCACTTTCATCAAGTCGACTCGTTTGAGAATGGACTTTGCTTTGTCTAGCGCCTTCCCGGTCAGAGCTCGCCGTTGTTTAAGCTCTTCAACAATGGTCTCAATCAGGACGGCCTTAGTGTCTTCAAAACCTTGGAATAACCATCCGTTGAATCGGATACAGAGCGTTTCGTCTTGTTCGGAATAAGACTTCTCGAGCATCTTCAGGATGCTCGATTTTCCCGCACCCCAGTCGCCATGGACACCAATGGTAAGAGGTTCTTCACTGGCCGACGAAATCAACTCAACGACGGTCCTGGATATCGCCTCATAGTAGAGAAGATCAATATCAGTTTCGTTATCTGGGATGATCGTCATTTCAGGCATTTATCGTAGGTAGCAGATACCACCCTAAATAGAAGCCTGCCGGCTTCGGTTTTTAGACCAATCAGTAACCCAAATGCTTTTGAGGAAATCTAGATTATTGTTTGAGCCGAAACGTTGGGTACTTTAGAGACCGCCAAATGATTTTGGGTGAATTCTTATAGCACAATCGAAGGCGAAACTTGGATTCGGAGCCGGCAATGCCAAATCGCGCGAAAGTCCATCACTATGTACCGCAGCATCTAATCGGTAATTTCTCCGCGAATGAACGTGGGCAAGTCAACGTTTTCGATCTCTCAAGCGAACGAACGTTCCTCACGAATCCGCGCAACATTTGCGCTGAGAACGGATTCAACGAGTTTCAGTTTGAAGAGTGGGTTGTATCCTTTGAGAGCGCGGTGACGCGCTTCGAGGCTCTATATCAGCCCGTAATCGCAAAGGCGCTAGATCAGAAGAGCCTGTTGAATTTCACTGAAGATGAATTGCTAATACTACGGTTCTTCGTCGCGTTTCAGTTCCTCCGAACTAAGTTTCTGCGCACTCAACTCCAACAATTGAACCAGAAAATGCTCGAGCACGTTGAAGCGATGGGCGTGCCTCGAGATCAAGTTCAGGGAATAGAAGAAATCGACGAAGAAAAAGCTAAGCGGTTCTATCTTACCAAAATCTTCGAGGACACCAAGAGATTCGCGATGATGCTTCAGCCTCGAGAAGTTTTCCTAATGGAAGCCCCGAGTGATCATCCTATGCTACTTGGAGACCATCCAGTGGTCTTACACAATGATCGAGACTTCGGTGCATATGGAAATATCGGGTGGGCGCTACCGGGAATACAGATTTACACTCCGATTTCGCCGCAGCTGTGCGTTACTTTTTGGTGTCGATCAATTCTCGACGACGCAATACAACGCAAGGAGCAGCTACAGCGACTGGTGTTCCAATCGGTTACGCGCGGCAATCAGTCTTTAGGAGATGTTCTACGACAAATAGACTATACTGAAGAAAAGTATCGTAGCGTGTTTGAAACTTGTGAAAAGCTTCGTGCTGGCATTCGGGAGGCTTCGGTATTGGACGCTGACGAAGACCAAGTTAACTTGATCAACTCTCTGCAAGTAAGTTACGCAAATCGCTATCTCATATCTAACCAAAATGGGTTTGACCTTCCAAAACGAATGATTGCAGACAACCCAGCTTACAAGGATCCCCCGGCGCCTACTTTGGAGTAATCTATAGAATTGAAATCGATAACGCGCCGCGATTGACACTCAAAGTTCACTGAGATTTTTTCAGAAATGAACGTCCACGATGCGAGGCAAATACCGATATCATTATGTCCGGTTTTAGGAACTAGCAGACCTAGAGGTTTTTCAAGGCGCGCTCTGCACCAACTTTGCGATCAGCTTCCCGTGTATATCCATGCAATTGCTTTACGGTGGTATGGCCGGTCACAGCCATAATATCATGATCCGACGCTCCGCTATTCGCTAGCCGCGTTGCGCCCGCCTTCCGTAAACCGTGAACGCTACAGCGTTCAGGTAAGCCCGCGTCCTGACACCACTTCTTGAACCTGTTCCCGAAACCGTTCGATGTGAACGGCTTGCCGAAGGCAGTTTCAATAAGCGTCAGACCGTTCGTGGGTGTTGCATCAATGATGCGTTGCAGCTCCGGATGTATCCAAATCTGCAAATGCACGGGTTTCCGGTTTCGGTTCTTATGCTGCGTTAAGTAGAAGTATCCATCCTT
The DNA here is from genome assembly GCA_027019605.1 of Henriciella sp. Classification (GTDB taxonomy): domain Bacteria; phylum Pseudomonadota; class Alphaproteobacteria; order Caulobacterales; family Hyphomonadaceae; genus Henriciella. The sequence goes on from JALUWJ010000274.1 coordinate 9,837, forward strand.
CATGTGCTGTCGGCCAAGCTTCACAAGGTCCGCGCGCCGCTGCGTCGTATAAAGGCCAAGCGCTAGTGCTAACCTGGCTTGTGAACCAATGGGGTGAACCGCCTCAAACTGAGCGATCTCTTCCTCGGTCCAGCAATGAATGCCCTTCGCGTGCTTGTTGATGTTCTTCACGCTCGCTGCTGGATTACGGTCGTGCAGATCGTTTTCGATAGCGAAACTATAGAGAACGCGGATGGCCTTCACGAGGTTGTCCGCTTCTGCAGGTGTCTCCTGTTTCTCATCTCGCCATCTGCGGACATGCCTTGGCTCAAGGAGTGCGTAGGGTTTGTCGCCATCTTTCCGGCCTTTCGTATCAAGCCGATCACAAACACGCTCCAGAAAGCGCCGCCTGATAGTCCGTGTTCGTGGTGCGAGGCGTTTGAATTCGGGCGAGCGGTAATATTCGACGCATAGCCAACGTAAGCTTTTCGGTTTTATCCGCGGAAGTCCTGGGTTCTCGATTGCTTGCTGCACACCTGTCTGCGCGGCCCGATATGCGGCAAGAAATTCTGGTGATCCTATCGGCCCTCGTAAACGGACCTTGGGCTGCCCTTTTCGGCGATAATATAAGCGGACGTTGCCATGCCGATCCACGTCTTCGACAACATACTTAAGTTTTATACGCATCGGCTGTTACCCTTTAATCGTCGAACGGATTGTTTTCTATCTCATCTCCGCTGGGTAGGGCATCAATAGCGGTGTCCAGCGCGCGTATGTCCCAAGCCCTTCGCCTGTCGATTCTTTTCGGTTTGGGCATCCGTCCGTCACCCACCAGCTCATCAAACTTACTCGCTGACAACCCAACGTAAGCAGCAGATGCTCTTCTGTCGAGAAGTCGGGGGGCAAGATTCGTAGGTAGGAACGAAGTGTCCGGCATTCTCACTCCGCGGCCACCGGCGTTCCTTCGATCACCCCGAAATCATCCTCCCTGAAGACTTCGTCCGCGAGCGCCTCTCCGAGTAGTTTTCGACCTGGGGCGAGCCTTTTCGCGAGTTGCATTCGGAAGTGTTCCAGCCCCGACTTCGCCCGAACTTTTGCCGCTTGCTTTTGTTCCGCGGTCATCGGCGGTGCAAAGGCGAGATGATACCAAGCGAGCATGTCCGCCATTTCGATCACGGCATTCTGTTCACGCTCGATCCGCGCGAGCTGTCTCAACGTTTCATCCTGTCTCTGGATTAAAGCCGCGTCTCGCTCATGATGGACGGAAACAGAGAAATACACCGCCAGGGCATCCTCTATCACGGAGGATTGTGTCATGCCTTGCTTCTTTGAAAGCGCGACAACTTTCGCATGAATTTGCTTTGGCACATATGCAATAAGACGAGGTTTCATCGGCCGACCTCATTGATTACTGTGGTATAAATTCTACTCATGAGGGGAAGTCTGCGGGCCGAAAAAAGCCCCCGTCAAGCCCTAAACCGCCCAAGTCTTGTAAGCTTTTGCCGCGATTTGTGAGGCTTTGCCGCCAGTTATGAAAATCGCTGATTTTTTCTTGAAATGTTGCTCGCGTTGATCGCCGAGCAGGGCGCTCAAATCAGATTTTTCAAAAACCCAGGCGAATTCTCAATCCAAAATTCGCGTGTCTTATCGGGTCTGGCGGGTCAAGGCCGATCCGCCGCAATGCGGTGGCCAAACGGCCAGCCTTGACGCGCCAGAGCCGATGAATGGAAACTCGTTATGGTCAAATGGCAGATCTTGCCTTTTGACCTGTAGGCCACCCTCTTACCGGCTTAATCCCAGAGAGCGCCCGCGTGTCCAAGTGATCCCACCGCCTGGAGACACGGAGAGCTGGATTTGGCGATTGCGCATCCGCTCCAGGCTCGGCTTCCAGGGAACAAGTGAAAACTCATGACCGCGCTCGATAATCGCGAACTTCGCATTCTGAGTTTGGTAGACCTGCTTGAATGTGCCCTCAATCTCTTGTCCTGGTTTCAAGGGGCGATGTGAGAGACCAGTTTGTTTCTCCACCTCTGAGGCTGCTTGTTTAAGACTGAGCTCCTGAAGTGTTCTGAGCTGCGCGCGCGTGAGCGATGTTGCGCCCGGATCTAAGACGAGCCCACGATCTTTATGAATGGTCATACGCTGTGCCATGGCGCTGCGAACCTCACCGCCAAGCCCGGCCTCACTGAGTGGTTCCTTTGCCGTGCCCGCGAGCTGGCGATCAAGCCAGGTTTCACCTTCCGCCTCAATCTGTTGTTCGAAGGCATGCCCCTCAAGCTTACGAATAATTGTCGGGGAGCGCTTTACCGCTTTGCCGAAGTGATCGTTTACACGATCGATGAAGCCATCGGTGACCAGTACGTCGCCGTCCGAGAAGCGCTCTACGAGTCCGGCCCGTTCCAGCGCTTCAATTCGATTGTTGACCGCTTCCAAGTGGGGCGAACGGATTTTGGGATCAAGCGCGCGGTGGTTTTCTTCTGAATAGACCCCATCGTGCTCAGCCGCGACACGCTCAATCTCGTGGTCCATGTCTATGGCTCCGGGCGAGCGCGGTTTTACCTCAATCATTTGTCCGGGCCGCAAGTCACTTGGGAAATGCGTACCAAGATCAAAGTGATGGACGCGGCCATCCAGACCATCCACGATTGCATAACGCTGATCCTGCAGCTCATCAGCATAGCCGATTTTGAGCAAGCGACCTTGCACAGACTGACGGGCATCGTAACCGCCTTGTTCGTGCGCACCAATCCGATCCAGGCCGGAGGTTTGAATGGCGTGTTCTATACGACGTGCGATTGCGTCGGATCTCTCCACGGCTGCGAGCGTAGAATTAAGCTCCTTATCGACGGTCCAGATCGAACCAGACTGATGCTGTGCAAGGCCAAGATCACGCAATAGGTGTAACCGGGCTTGATAGTGCGGACGGTGCCGCTTGAGATTTGAGAGATCGATCATGCCGTTTCGATCCATCTCGCCGCTTAGAATCAGGTCGATACGGGTGACTCTGCGCGCACTGATGTCGCGCTCCAGTTTGGCGGAGACCTCTTGCTCAGTCTGCAGTCCAAGCTCTCGGGTTAGAAGCGCGCTGGCGCGTTCACGCATTCCATTTGAGAGATAGGCGCGGGGGATAACGAGATCCTTGCCGTCATCTCGTTTGCCGCTCATCACGATATGGGTGTGGGGATGCTGCGTGTTGTAATGATCGACCGCGATCCAATCGAGTTTGGTTTCAAGATCGATTTCCATGTTAGAGACAAGCTCACGCACAAAGGGCTTCAGATCCTGCAGCTTCTCGCCATCTTCCGGTGAGACAATGAACCGAAAATGATGGCGCTCATTCGTATGCTCTTTGAGCCAGGCCTGACCGTCGAGCGCTTCTTCGACATCATTATAGAATTTGGCAGGATCGCGGTCCTTCCCAGCGCCATCTCGTTCGAGGTAGGAAACATGCGCGCGTTGCGCGCCGCCGCCACCGCCGCTCAGCCGGTGAACCCGGGCCTTGATCATGACCCGCCGTGCGCCGGCAAAAGCAAAAGCTCGGGCGCTCCCGCCATTCATTTTGCCGGATCGCTTTCTGGCCGACTTCAAATAAGCCTTGATGCTGGAGGGATTGGCGCCGCCCTTTGAACCGATACGCCCAAGTCTCGGTCGGAACTTGAACTCATCTTGCCCGCTCATTGTATGCACCAATTTTTGCGGTGTAATCGCCCGTCAGCATTGACCCACACGAAGCCCATGCACCAGGAAACGGGTAATACATGCACAAATCCGAGTCGGACGTATACGTAGCAATGGCGGGCGATCTCGCAAAATCTGCGACTCGCTGGGCTCGTGTTCATGACTCGCCTGAAAACCCCATCCCCATTGGCAATCTGTGTCTGTCGGACACAGTTGCTTTTATCTTGCGTTACTTCGCTGCTTTGACGTCGAACCGCTGAGCTTGCCTCGAACCATCTGGCCATTATGTGACCGCCTTGGCGCGCGCGAGCGCAGCAAACGCGTCTGGATCATAAGGTTCGAGCTCAAGGTTTCTTGAAATTTGCAGGTGAACATGGCGCCAATAGGCTGGCGCGATCTCATGCAAAACGTGCGCTTCGGAGAGCAAATCAATCACACGAAGCGCTCGTTTTGCACGCGCTTTTCCGAAGGCATGGAGCAATAAGTGCGCGCCAGGTTGGATGCCAGGAATGCGGGTCAATCGCTCTCTTGGAGACCCTGCTTGGGCGACAATCACACGCCAGGTTTGGGTGCCATATTCATCGCCTCGCCAACGGACAAACCCGAACATCTGATCGGGTTCGAAGCTGTGAAGTGCATCCTGCGAGCTCAGTTTTTCCGTCTTCAGCGGTCGACCAAACAACAGTCGATCGTTCGCATGACGGCCCAAATGCGTCAGTGAAAGTTGCGAAAGCGTCCGAGATTCGGTCGTGTGCTCCATGCACAATGAGAAGCAAATTGAGGGCCAAGACACTAAGTCGCTCAGCTTCTTTCACCCTCAGGATTGGTAAACCGTGCGGTTGAGTACAGACCCTTAGCCGCGCTCCGTGCCGCCTGGAGTAGAAGAAAAATTTCTCATTTTTTGTCGCTCCAACAGTATCAATTTTCCATAGCCTGTTTCTAAAAAACCCAACTTGGATAGCTTTTTGATCGATGTGCCGATTGCTACTCGCGAAACGCCCATCTGGTCAGCGAGTTGTTGTTGGCTGAGCCGAACACAATCATCATCACCGGCGAAATCATCGAGCCGTCGAGCCAAACGTTTTGGGAGTGGAAGATGACGTTCTTCATCGATTACATCGTAAGCCATCGAAAGTCGATCACAGAGATAGGTGACAATTCTTTGTCTTACATCGGCGTCGTTTTCAATGAGACGCCAAATTTCTTTGAAGCCAACGTGGGCTATCTGGCTGTCCTCTACAGCTTCACAATTATGGGACCTCGGCCTCTTCGCTAGCAGCGGAAACAAACCGAACGCGGATCCCGCTCCGACGATGTAAGCCGCTCCAGATTTACCGTGTTCATCAAGCCGATAGCCAGAGATTCTTCCCAACGTCACGATACATAGCGAGTCGGTTGGATCTCCTGCTTGGTGGATAAGCGTCCCTCTCTTGTAGTTCACCCGCCTGCTGACAGATGTAAGCTTTGCGACGATCCCATCAGGAAGCGTGATCCGATCTAGCGATCGTTTGGAATTTACCTGTTTCATCACCAAAACCTAATTGCAAACTTCTTTGCAGTCTATGCCTTCCGGTTTGTCTAACCAAGCAGGACCGGGAGGAATAAAAAATGCGAAAAACCATAAGTGCAGTGGTGCTATCAGGAACGCTCCTCATCAGTTCTTGCGGTCAGAATGCGAATGATGCGGTGGCTGCAGAGGATAAAACCACAGGTATTGATTACGCGGTGAGTGCCTCCAATAGTAGCGCGATTCCAGGGCCGAGAACCTGTTTCTGGGCGCGTGGGCCACACAGCGCCGACCCTTACATCAATATCGCATATCCGGATGCCAATGTTTTTTACTGGGCAGCGGTCTTCACAATGCCTGAGGGGGCTACGCTGAACCTCAACGGAGAGTACCCGTATTCGCGTTACATGTCGCTGATCTCGTATGATGAGCGTGGTCGACCAATCGAGTCGCTGGCAGATTATTTGATCGAGCCGGGGCCGTCACGGAACGACGAAACACAGTCTTCGCTTCCTTCTAAAGAAGATACAAATCGCTTTGCCTCACTTTTTGGTGTCGCTCATGCTCAGCAAGTTGAAGCGAGCGGCGAGCCCGAAAAGTCCATCAATCCATTCATTCCAGGCAATCTTCGCAATTCGCCGCATCGCGGATACTCTGTGCAAATTCTCAATAAAACGCCGGAGGTGGAGCGCGTTATTGGCGAACGCGCGGTTTTGGGGAGCGGGAATATTCTGCATACGCCGGGATATGGGCGCATGAACCAGCAGGTAATTCTCTACAGAATTTATCTTCCAGACGAGGGCACGGCGCCCGCTGGTGGTGTATCGCTACCTGAGCCAGAACTCACGCTAGCAGACGGGACTGTCCTTACCGGTGATGAGGCATGCCAAAGCCTCAGAACGAGGCAACCGCTCGCTATCACGTTGGATGCGGTGGGAGTGCCTCCAAATGAATACCGAGAGCTAATCACCCAGCCTGACAAGCCCGACACCTGGCCGTCAAAAATACCCGCTGAGTGGTTCATTCAACTCGACCGTGAGAGCCTGCTTGGCATTTATACCGGCTTCATTAATCCCGAAGCCCGACGCTCTGAAGGTGGCTTCTACCCAAATCTCGACAACCATTACATACGCACGATTATCAATCGCAAGCATGGCAAAGTGTTCATGGTGCGAGGCAAGGCGCCAACGACACCTAAGACACATGGCGGGGATACCATCATGGGCGATGGTGACCTCCGCTATTGGTCGATTTGTTCAAACCAGGGCCTGTCAAATACACGCGTCAATGACTGCCTCTTCGATGAAGAAATCCCACTCGATCCAAGAGGCTATTACACCGTGATTGTGAGTCGCGAGGAAGACCGGCCACGCAATGCGACACCCGAATGCGGTCTAGGTTGGCTTCCAATGGCTGAGGATGGCGACGGCATTTTCGATCCAGATGTTACCGTCGTTCAAATCCGCCACATGCTGACCGCGCCAGACTTTGAACACTCGGTGCAGAAGGTCTTTCGCCAAGAGGATCTGAGCGAAGTGATGGCGGAGTACATGCCCGTCACTCGCTACGGTCTTCCCAATCAGATCGAAGCCTTCTTCCCGTGTTTGTAGGCCGCCGCTTCCTCGAAGGAGAAGTAAAATGAAAAAAGTAACAAAGCTTTCGTCACAAATTTGCATATTCGCTTTGGCCTCTGTGACTTTTATTGCAGGCTGTGCGTCGCAAGAGGAGAGGACACCTGCTGCCATCTCTGATGAGGCAGCATCGCAGGATTTATCCGATGAGGACGGTCTAGAGGCACTCGCCTACAGCTACGCCTTGCAGGCGTACCTCTATACCTTCCCGCTGACGATCGTTGATCGTGAAATAAAGCGCCGCGAACAAATCACCGCGCCGATTGGTACGGCGCCGATCGCGCCGATCAATCGCCTTGGTCATATGAGTATACTGGCTGATGCACAGAGTGACATGCCTTACAGCCCGAATAACGACACCGTTTACACGGGTGTGGCCCTCGATTTAACGGCTGAACCCATCATTCTGGAAATGCCGGAGATCAAAGACCGTTACGCGGTCGTGCAGGTCACCAACGCCTATGTGGAGAACATACCTTATGCCTATTCGCCGACGGCGAACGGAAATGATGCGGCTTACCTTGCTTTCGTGGGGCCAGACTGGACCGGAGAATTACCCCCAGAATTAACCCGCGTCGACATCGATACGAACATGTCTTTTCTGGCCATTCGTATAGCTCTCTCCGGGCCCGAAGAATTACCAATCGTGCAGTCTTATCAGGCGCAAATGTCCCTGACCGCTCTTTCAGACTGGGATGGCAGTCCTTCAGACACTCCTCCGACGATCCCACCGAAACGCGAACGCACCTCGTATTCCGGTCCGTTTGCCTATTTTGAGACGGCTGCTGACCTTATGGCAGTTTATCCGCCGCCAAACCGCCACCGCGCCATGAACGCATCGCTTTGGCGCATCGGGCTTGAGCCAGGAAAGCCTTTCGATCCGGACAGTTTGGATCCGGCGACGCGGCGCGGTGTGGAACGTGCCCTTAGAGATGGTCCAGTCGCGATCCAATATTTGCGCCGCAACCGTGGCAAGCGTTTTCCAACCGGTTGGGACGCAGGTCGTTATGCGGACAACATCGTCTTTGATTATGCGGCTCGCGCCGCCATGTCTTTGGTTGGATTGATGGGGAATGACCCAGAAGAAGCGATCTATTTCTACACCTACTTTGATGCCGACGGGGAAGCCCTCAATGGATCAAACACCTACCGAATGCGGTTTGAGCCGGGCACGCTACCAAAATTGAATCCGCTCGGTTTCTGGTCAGCCACAATGTATGACGGAGAAACGTTTCGGTTCATCGACAATCCGATTGATCGCTATAGGCTCGGCAGCTCGAGTAATATCAGCTGGAATGATGACGGCTCGCTAGAGCTCTGGATCCAACCAGATGCTCCATCCGAAGACAAAATGAAAAACTGGCTTCCATCACCGGAAGGCCGTCCGTTTCGCGTGACGTTTCGGATCTATTCGCCAACGCCGGACGTTGTCGAAGAGTTCTACGCCATCGACCTGGCATTACCCCCACTCGAAAAAACACCAAACTAAACAAACCAACGCATCTGGGAGGATGAACTGTGTATAAGCGTATTCTAATGACAGGTGTCTGCTTTGCGATGACACCACAAATCTCACTGGCTCAGGATACGGCTGAGCCCGAAGTGCAGGACCAACGCAGGCTCACAACCGTTACTGTGACCGCGCAAAAACGCGCCCAAGATATTCAGGACGTTCCGATTTCGATTTCGGCCTATGGCGCTGAGTTTATTGAAGAGTCCGGCGTTGAAACGCTTACGGACATCGCCTTGTATTCTCCGAACTTCAGCATCTCTCAATCTTCGCAGAAAACCAATCAACGTATCATTATCAGGGGCGTTGGCTCTGTTGGAAACAACGCGATTGAACCTTCGGTCGGCGTGTTCATTGATGGGGTTTACTACCCACGATCTGGCTCGGTCGTCGGCAATTTGATCGACCTGGAAGCTGTCGAAGTGCTTCGCGGACCGCAGGGTACGCTATTTGGTCGGAATACACCAATGGGCGCGTTGAACATCCGAACAAAATCCGCGTCGCGTGATGGCTTGGAAAGCTCACTCGATCTTGGGTTTGGGTCGTATGATGCATTCACTGTGGGTGGCAGCGTTTCTGCGCCGATAAATGATGCCGTCGCTTTCCGGCTTAGCGGCAAGTATAATGAGCGAGGCGGGTTTGGAGATAACCTCTTCACTGGTGAAGAGTTCGGTGCGCAAGCCGACTTTAATCTGCGCGGCAAACTCGATTTCGACTTCGCGCCGAACTTCAATGTTGTGGTCAGCGCGGATTATGGTGAAGTCAACTCCGACGGCACGACGATTGAATTCTTGAATGGAACCGAGTCTCCTCAATTCCTGGGAACGATCAGCGCTTTGTTTGGTCCAGATGCGACGAACCTTGTAACGGCTGATCCGTTTGATCACGACATTTATCAGGATCACCGCGACACGCTGGCCGATGAGCAATGGGGTTTATCCGTAGATGCCGAATACGAACTTGGGTCAGGCCATACGATCAAGTCGATTACATCCTATCGTGAATGGGACGCGGATGTATTTGAAAGCGCGCTAAGACTTCCGGCCCAACTCTTTCCGCGCAAAACGACTTATGCCACCGAAACATTCAGTCAGGAGTTCCAACTCTTGTCTCCGGAAGGCGAAACATTCGAATACGTCGCCGGTCTCTTCTTCTATGACGAGTCCTACTACATTGATCAGGATTTCGACTTCGGTGCACAATTCTGTATTCCGGTCGTGGCAGGACTGGCAGGGTTGCCGGCCGCTCAGGGCTGTGCAGCCGCCCCGCAAATCGATGTCAGTGACAGTGAGTTCAATCAAGATCTGCAAAGCGTCGCGGCCTACGGTCAAGGCACTTGGCACGTAAACGATGCGTGGTCGCTGACCCTCGGCGGGCGTTACACAACCGACGATAAAACCGGTGACTTCACCAACGCAATCAACAATCCGTTTGTTGTTGCCCTCAGCATCAGAGCGCCTGATTCACAACTAGGGCTGGACGCAGGCGACTATGGAGACACGGACGCATTCACCTTCTTCGCGAATGCGAGCTATTTCCCTGCCGATGACATCATGCTCTTCGGAACCGTATCTTCGGGCTTTAAATCAGGGGGCTTCAATTCTGAAGGAGTCTTCCCGGCGCTGACGCGGGAGCAACGTGGCTTCGGTCCGGAAACGACAACCAACTATGAACTTGGCATCAAATCCCAACTGTTTGACAACACGCTACAGCTGAACGCAACGTTGTTCAGAATGGATATTGAAGATTTCCAGGATCGTGCCTTTGACGGCATTTCATTTATTACGCGCAATGCTGGTGAGCTTCGCCAGCAAGGTCTCGAAACTGATTTTGTCTGGGCGCCGTTGGATCAGCTTACCTTCACAGGTGGTCTCTCTTATCTGGATTCCGAGTTTCAGGATTATCAGAATGCTTCGCCGCTTCCGGGTGGATTACCGCAAGACCTCACAGGGCAGTCAGCTCATTTTTCGCCTGAGTGGCAAGGATCGCTTGTTGCCGATTGGAGTGATGACTTAACCTTCTGGAACGGCACCGAATACTTCTTGAGAGGTGAGACCCAATATATGGGCGAGCACAATGCGGGCGGAAACACCAATCAAAATCCGCAAACCATTCAGGAGGCCTACCAGCTCTTCAATGCACGTGTCGGTGTTCGTGCATACGACGGTGCGTGGGAAGTCAGCGCGTTCGGGCGCAACCTTGGCGATGAAGGCTATTGTCGTGCGATATTTGCGCAACCTTTCGGCGGACAGCTCGGCGCGACGAACGCCAACAACAATACCACAGCAATGCGCTGTGCCGTCGGCGACCCTCTAACCTGGGGTTTGCAATTGAAACTCAAGCGATAGCGACATCCAAATGCCGCTGGCCGAAAAGTATCGGCCAGCGGTGGCTATCGAGTGCGGCGCTGGATACGTGCGTCAGCGCACAGTTAAGGTACTGATGATCATCTACGATTTTTCGTGAGCTGCATTTGTTCGTTCTTCGCTCGCAATCGAATAGTTTCAAAGGTTCAACTCATCTTCAACGATGCCGGGACGCTTTTCTATCAGCGCAAGCAGCACGCGCGCGGGGCCATCAGGCCTGCGCCGCCCTTGCTCCCAGCCGCGCAAGGTGCCAACGGCAACACCAATACTCCGCGCGAATTCTGCTTGAGAGAGACCAGCGCGGGCGCGTATCGCAGCGACGTCAGGTTCCGGCACTTCGACTTGGTGAACGCGCGCGCCGACATCTTTGCCGTTTGCGTGGGAGAGGGCGTCTTCAAGACCCTTTTTGATGCTTTTGTAGGCGTCAGTCATTTTTGCGCTCCATAAGTTTTGGCAATCAAGTCGCATAGCTTGATCAAGTCGGCCCGTTCAGCTCGGGTGATGTTGGCCTTCTCGTTCTTGGCAAACACTGACAGTAGAAAGACCGGCATGTCTGGCTCCCGGTAGAAGTGGAGTACACGATAGCCTCCGCTCTTTCCGCCCCCGCGCCTTGCAACGCGCACCTTGCGCAGACCGCCGCCAAGCGAAATGCCTGCTTCCGGATTAGCAGCGAGCTGGTCTATAACGTCCATACGATCTTCATCTGACATACCCACGGCGCTGGCCCGTTTTATAAACTCCGGCGTCTCAACAACCGATTGTTTTGCCAATCTTGATCTCCTCATATATGCGTCAATGACGTATAAGTCAATGACGTATAAGTCAATGACGTATAAGTCAATGACGTATCTTGGCATATGAATATCGCGCTTGGATAGACCCAATGACAGCAATTGAAAATGGAGTGTCCCACTTTCCCCAAGGCGCGATCACCCTCCATGAAGCCGACCCAAACCGGTGGGACACTTTTCCGAGAAAACCCAATAAATGCTGGTAGAAATAAGTGTCCCACTTTCCTGCAAATGGTTGAAATAATACGGATTATTGGTCCCGCCCCCGGGCACCATTTTCCTGATGATTAGAGATGTCGATCGCGGCGAGCGAGCCTTAGTCGTGCGGCTCGTCTCGCATGCCCAGATACAGGCTGACACAGCATACCAACAAGACGAATGTGAATGGCAGCGCAGCGGCGATGGTTCCGGCTTGCAGCGATTCCAAGGCAGACGTGCCGCCGCCATAGAGAAGGGCGGATGCGGTGAGGCCGAGCATACAAGCCCAAAAGACCCGCTGCGTGACAGGCGCGTCGGTCTTGCCGCCTGATGTGATTGTATCGACCACTAAAGCGCCAGAGTCGGCCGAGGTCACGATGAAGACAATCAGCAGACCGATCGCGATGATCGAGGTCACGCCGCCCCAAGGCATTGTCGCCAACATTTGGAAGAGAACCGTCGCGGAGCTTACAATGCCGCCTGAGAGGTCGCCAATTCCATTCTCATACTGGAAGACAGCTGTTTCACCGAATGCCGAGAACCAAACCACACAGATGGCGAACGGGGCCAGCAGCACGACAGCGAAAAACTCTCGAACCGTGCGGCCGCGTGAGATCCGGGCGATAAACATCCCGACAAAAGGTGACCAGGAGATCCACCAGGCCCAATAGAAAATCGTCCAATCATGGAACCAGCCGATATCTTCACGGCCAATCCAATTGGTGAGCGCTGGCATATCTGTCAGATAGGCCAGGAAATTCTCTCCCATACCGGTGAAGATCAGAGCGGTTGGCCCGGCAATCACCACGAAGACCAAAAGTCCAAAAGCCACGATCATGTTCAAATTGGAGAGCAGTTTGACGCCGCCATCCATGCCGCGGATCACGGAAATAATGGCCAGGGCGGTCATTGCAGAAATCAATCCAACCTGAATCCATATATTCGGCTCGAAGTCGAACATATAGCCGAGGCCACTGGCCGCTTGGGTTCCGCCCAGGCCAATCGTTGTGGCGAGGCCGAAAATCGTCGAAACGACTGCAAACAGGTCAATCACATGACCGGGCCAGCCCCAGACGCGCTCTCCGAGGATCGGGTAAAACGCCGATCGAATGGAAAGCGGCAGGCCCTTATTGTGCGCGAAGAAGCCGAGCGAGAGGCCGACCACAGCGTAAATCGCCCAGGGGGCAATTCCCCAGTGAAACAGGGTCGCGCTGAAAGCTAAGCGATCCGCTTCCGGCGTGCCGGGTACGGCATTGAGCGGCATTCCGAACCAATCCGTATGATAGGCGAGGGGTTCAGCCGCGCCCCAGAACATGAAGCCGATGCCAACGCCTGCCGCAAACAACATGGCGATCCATGAATGGACTTTATAATCAGGGCTGGCTGCAGACCCGCCGAGTCGAATTCGACCTAAAGGGGAGACCGCGAGGATCATGCAAAACGTGAAGACCAACACGGGGGTTGCAGCAAACAGCCAGTCAAACGACTGCAAAGTGTGTGCGCGCAGCGAACTTAGAAAGGCGCCAGACGCTTCTGGGAACACCAATGTTGCGCCGCCAAATACAAGCACGAGCGTGGCAGCCAGAAAGAAGACTGGATTGTGGACATCAAGCCCGAGGACTTCAACATTGTCCTGACCGATTTCGTACTCGGTATCATACTCGGTTTCAGAACCGGCGATGTGTTCAGTATCAGGCATTTATCACCACTATTAGGACAGTGTTTCAGTCTCATGCACGAATTGTGTCGATGATCAAAGCATTGCACTGACTCTCGTCGGGGAGCCCCGTGTCAGTAAGGGCTGAAACTGGCGTATTTTTAGCACACATTCGCGTTTTAGATGAGTTTTTCTCATGGAAACGCAGCTGAATTGTTTCAATCGTCGAACTATTTGGTAGGTAGCGGGCACCATCGAGAGATCGCGATTCTGTGCGCCCTGCGTAATTCGGCGTGGGCCTGCGCGATCTGAGCAAACCCCGAGGGGCAAATACATGTATCGACTAATGAGTGGCGCTTCACTGATCGCCATTACGGGTCTTTTTGGTTTGGGCGCAGTCGCCCAGGAAACGGAAGAATCTGACGCTCGTCGTCTTAAACCAGTCACGGTTACAGCCACCAAGCGCACCGAAAGCGCGCAGAGCATTCCAGTTGCGGTCAACGCGCTAGGTGAGCAAGAGCTCGAATCGCTCGGCGTGAAAAACTTCACCGACTATCTCGTTCAACTCCCTGGCGTGACAGCTGGTGGATCTGGCCCAGGTCAAAACACAATTTACATTCGCGGACTGGCCTCCACGACACCAAACCTGACGACGGCAGGTGTTGCGGGTCTGGCGCCAAACGTTGCCTTCTATCTCGACGAGCAGCCGCTCGGACAGCCTGGCCGTAACCTGGACGTCTACGCAGCCGACTTGCAGCGCGTCGAAGTTCTGTCCGGTCCACAAGGCACACTTTTTGGGGCGAGCTCTCAGGCCGGTACCGTCCGACTGATCACTAACAAGCCTGATCCGAACGGGGTTTCAGCCTCCTTGAAAGCTTCAACGGCGTTCACTGATGGCGGCGAAATGAGCAACAGCGTCGAGGCGATGCTGAACGTCCCGGTGTCTGACAAGCTCGCCCTGCGCGGGGTGGTCTATGTCGATAATCAGGGCGGTTACATCGACAATGTTGGCGGCACCCGAACAGCAGCAGATTCTGCGCGGTTCCGGTCTGCGGGCACAGTTCGAGACAATGGCGTGGTCGTGTCGTCTGGCCGTGAAGGCTTCCAGGCTGGTGCCGATCTTTCTGCGGTGAACTTCATCGCAGCGAACAATTCGAGCCTCGTTGAAAATGACTTCAACGATACGCGATATGCGGGCTTCCGTTTGTCAGGGTCTTACGAGTTCAACAGTGACTGGAGCCTGCTCGTATCGCACGCGCAGCAACAGTTGGACAGTGAAGGCGTCTTCTTCGCCGATCCTGAGCTAGATGATTATGACATCGAACGCTTCTCCGATGATGATATCGAAGACAGCTTCCACAATACGAGTTGGACGCTTGAAGGCCGCCTCGGTATGCTGGAAGCGCTTTATACCGGCGCTTATACAGAGCGGACCACGGATCAGACGGTCGACTATTCAGACTATCTCTTCGTCGGCCAATATCTTCCTTATTATATCTGTGATGGGTCAGTGACGTATCCAGGAGCAGCCGGTCCTGCCGGAACCTGTCAGGCGCCAAACCTGTTCGTGCGGTCTTCCACTGAGACTACCGTTCAGACCCATGAATTGCGTTTCAATACGCCGCGTGAAAACCGTCTGCGGGCGACATTCGGCGCGTTTTATTCTGACCTCGAACTCGCTGAGCTGAACGACTTTACCTATCCGGGGTCAGAGTTGGTTGTTGGGTTTAATGGTGTGGTTGGCTTTGGCCCGAACTTCCCGCTGACCAATACTTCGGTAACAGGGACAATTGGCAACGCGGCACCTGGCTATTTCAGTGATCCTGGTCCGTTCCCAGAGGGTGTTATTTTCCGAAATGACATTTTGCGTACGGACGAACAATTGGGTGCATTTGGTGAGGCGACATTCGATCTGACAGATCAATTTGCGATCACTGTCGGTGCGCGCTGGTACGACATTGAGGTTGATTTGGAAGGCTCGGCGAACTCGTCCTTCGGTAACCTCGGCGCCACAACAGATGCACAGTCTTTCGGGACAAACATCTCAGCTCAGTTCGCACCAGACAACACAGTCGGCGCCCCCGACAAAGCGGCGACAGACGGCGTGATCTACAAGTTCACCGGAACCTGGACGCCGAACAGCGATCTATTGTTCTACGCCACATATTCTGAGGGCTTCCGTCCAGGGCTACTAAACCGCCCAGGTGGTCGAACCAATCCAGCTGGAAACTACACCGTGCCGTTTGCCGTTGATACGGATGATGTCCAGAACTATGAGCTCGGTTGGAAAACGGAGCTGTTCGACAACTCTCTGCGCTTCAATGGCTCTGCCTTCTTCGTCGAGATTGAAGGATTGCAAACGACAATTTTCGATCCATCGATCGTCAACTTGTTCTTCTCAGACAACGCGGCGAACGCGGAGATCCAGGGCCTTGAAGGCGACTTTACCTGGGCACCGTATTCCGTGGATGGTTTGACCATCGCTGGCGCGTTCTCGCTCCTCGATACCGAAGTGACGGAAGTGCTTGTGCCGACCAATGATGTGGTTGTCGGGTCAGACTTGGCATTCGCGCCAGCCTGGCAGGGTAATATCCGCGCGCGCTATGAGTGGGATTTGGAGCGTCAGATTGACGGTCAGTCTCTCACCGCGCACGTCATGCCGCAATTGGTCTTCTCTGATGACTCGGTCAGCGACATTATCGAGATCAACAAGGCCGACGTTGATGGCTATGTGACGCTTGGCGGCACGCTGGGTGTCACGGCGGATCAGTGGTCCGCAGAGATCTATGCCACCAACCTGACCAATGAATACGCCGAGTTGAGCAACAATTTTGTGTTTGACCGCGAGCGCGTAACACCGCTGCGTCCACGCACGATTGGTGTTCGGGTTGGGTATGATTTCTAACCCATAGCAAAATGCTTAAACAGAGCAGCGTCTTGATCCGTCAGGACGCTGCCTTTTTATGAGCCCGATCATGAAAGAAACCACGTCACCTTCACGCGCGGATCAAATCAAGCAAGCGCAAGTGGCTTTGCAGTCCGGACGGTTTGACGATGCCGCTGCGCTGGCAGCCGCGCTTCTTTCTCAGGATCGTGAAGATCAAGACGGGCACTATTTGGCGGCGGTCGCGGCGCGCTACCTTGGGCAATCTGATGCCGCGAACGATCACATAAACGCCCTGAAACAAATCTCCCCCGATTATGGGCGCGCCTTTCAAGAAGAAGGTCATTTGCTGAGGCAGCTTGCCGACCCTGAGGGCGCTTTGCGGGCATTTCAGAATGCAACGCGCTGCAATCCCGCGCTGACCGCGAGCTGGCAGGCGCAGGCCGACCTTCTGAACGCGGCCGGTAGAGGACCGGAAGCGGCGCAAGCGCTGGCGCAACTTGAGCGGATCAAAGCGCTGCCGCGCGAACTTATCGCTGTCACCAACCATCTCTATGAGGGGCGGATATTACGCGCCGAGGAAATTGCCCGCGCCTTTCTACGAAAATCACCGCACCACATTGAGGGCATGCGCCTGCTTGCTGAGATCGGCACACGGCTCGGCGTGCATGAAGACGCTGATTTCTTGCTGGAAACAGCATTGGAGCTGGAGCCGGAAAACATCCAGCTGCGCATTGATCACATCCAGGTCCTGCGCAAACGCCAAAAGTTTTCCGCCGCGCTCCAGCAAGCCAAAGCCCTGCTGGAGAGAGACCCTCAGAATCCGGTGTTTCTGTCGCTGTTTGCCATCGAAAGCATGCAGGCAGGGCAATATGAAACGGCGCTCGAAGCCTTCGATCAGGTTTTGGCGGCCCTGCCAGAAGACCCAGCAACTCTGACATCGCGTGGACATGCGCTGAAAACATACGGGCGATCAGAGGATGCTATTGCGTCCTATCGCTCAGCCCTCGAAGCGGCGCCAAACTACGGGGATGCCTGGTACGCGTTGGCGAATTTGAAGACGTTCCGGTTCAGTGATGAAGAGATCGCGCAAATGCAGGCCTTGCAGACAGCGACGGATCTCAGCTTCATGTCGCGGATCCACATCGCGTTTGCGCTTGGAAAAGCCTATGAGGATCAGGGCAATTTCGCGCGTGCCTTTGAGAATTATGAGCACGGCAATCGCTTGAAAAGGCGGCAGACGCGCTACACCACTGAGCAAATGCTGGCTGAGTTTGAGGCGCAAAAACGCTATGTCACAGCGGATGTGATCGCCCAGCAATCAGGTAAGGGCTGCAACGCGCCCGATCCGATTTTTATCGTCGGGCTCCCTCGCGCAGGATCAACCTTGATCGAGCAAATCCTCGCATCGCACAGTCAGGTGGACGGAACTCTCGAGCTACCGAACATTTTGTCACTCGCGCACCGATTGCGCGGGCGAAACCTTGTCAGTGATCGCGATCGATATCCGCGCATTTTGTCGGAGCTTTCGGCGGAGGATCTCACTGCCTTGGGAGCTGACTATATCGAGAACACGCGTGTGCACCGCCAATCTGCACCGTTTTTTACCGACAAGATGCCGAACAATTTTCGGCATATCGGGCTGATCCATCTAATCCTGCCAAATGCAAAAGTCATCGACGCGCGACGAGCGCCGCTCGATTGTTGTTGGTCTGGCTTCAAGCAATTGTTCGCCGAAGGGCAGGAGTTCACATACGGACTTGCTGAAATTGGTAGTTACTATCGCGCCTACGTCGATCTGATGGATCACTGGACGCAGGTCCTTCCGGCCAATCGGGTGCTCAAGGTCCAGCATGAAGACGTGTTGAGCGACCTTGAAGGGCAGGTTCGGCGGATCCTGGATTATTGTGAATTGCCGTTCGAGCAGGAGTGCGTAAACTTCCACGAAACGCAACGAGCTGTGCGAACTGCGAGCTCTGAACAAGTGCGTCAGCCACTAAACAGAGCCGGACAAAACCAATGGCGAGCTTTTGAGTCTTATCTGACGCCTCTAAAGGAGGCTTTGGGAGATGTGCTCGAACAAGATGAAGGGAGCGAGCTATGACGCGGCGATCTGAGGACGCGCTGATTGCATTGCGCCAAATACAGCGGCGCACCGAGCAGGCCTCGAAACGACTCGCCGCGATGGCGGGGCTAACCCCTTCGCAACTGCTCGTGATGCAAATCCTGAGTGAGCGCGGTGAGGTGTCTGCCGGTGAGCTCTCAAAAATGACTCAGCTAAAGCATGCCACGATCACGACGCTTGTCGACAAGTTGGTGACGCGAGGTTTGCTGTCTCGGCGGCGCTGCGATGAGGACCGTCGCCGTGTTTGGCTGACGCTCTTGCCGGACGGACAAAAGGCCATCACCGCTGCGCCTGATCTGCTTCAGGACACGTTCGAGACACGGTTCGAAAAACTGCCAGATTGGCATCAAGCGATGTTGGTGTCGTCGCTGGAGCGGATTGCGGCACTGCTCGATGCTGAAGACCTGGAGGCGGCACCGATCCTAGATGTTGGCGCCTTGGACGAGCGACCGGCATAAGCTCTCATGCTAAGCGCGTGATGTCGTTGCCGCTTCGTACGCCATTGATTTATCCGGTTTATTGGTGGACCAGATCATTCGAAGACTGATCGGCGTTTTGAGGAGAGTCTGGTGTCGCCATTGCCATTACCGCTTTCGCACCTGTTCAACCCGCGCCTGACCTCGCTGGGACGCCTCGAGGCGCGCGCAAATTTGCAGGCGTTTCCAGACCCAGCCGCGCTCCAAGCAGGGACATCGCCTTGGCGTGCTTCGTTAGATGGCGACTGGCGATTCCAACTTGCAGAGCGTCCAGATGCAGCGCCCGCAGACTGGACCGCATCCGACAAAACCGGAGCGCCGTGGCGGGACATACAAGTGCCGGGTGTTTGGACCCGGCAAGACACGGGCGACCTTCCACACTATGCGAACTGGCAGATGCCTTTTGAGTGTCAGAAGCCGCCCGCTGTCCCTGAAAGCAATCCAACCGGCTTGTACCGCACCTCGATTTCGGTGCCTGAGGCATGGCAGGATCGTCGCACCATCCTCCATATCGGAGGGTTTGAGAGCATGGTCCTGGTCTGGTGCAATCAGGTCTTTATCGGGATGGCGAAGGACTCGCGGCTACCAAGTGAGTTCGACCTTTCAGAAGCGGTACAGCCGAGCGAGAACGAGCTCGCACTGATGGTCGTGCGCTGGTGCGATGCGACCTGGATTGAAGATCAAGACCATTGGAACCATGGCGGGCTGCATCGCTCCGTCTGGCTTGAATCGCGGGGTGCGACACATCTTGAAGATTTGGTCGTGGAGACTGATTTCAACCCGCAATCCCATGCCGGCAGGGCATCTATTCGCGTGGTCGTAAACGGCGACTCGGCGGGTTGGTCTGTGCGCGCGCGCTTAAAGAAGGCGGACAGTGCGGGGGTGGTCGCGGAAGCCGCATCGCCGGTCGAGCAATTCGACACGGCGCAACCGGTCGGCGGGCAGTGGGCGCAGTCTTACAGCTTTGAAGGGTATGCGGCGTCCCTTGGATTGGATCTTTCAAACGCCTCGCCATGGTCTGCGGAGATTCCCAATCGGTACCGGCTGATCACAGAACTGCTCGATCCGAGTGGCGCTGTTCATGAAGTGCATGAGACCTGGATCGGCTTCACACGGATTGAAACAACGGGCCGGCGGCTCTCGGTAAATGGCCGCCCGGTGGTTTTGATTGGCGTCAATCGCCACGACCATCATCCTGAGAATGGAAAGACCTGCAGTCGCGACGATATTCGCGCCGAACTGCTGACGATGAAGCAGCACAATATCAACGCCATCCGAACCGCGCATTATCCGAATGATCCAGCTTTGCTCGATCTTGCGGATGAACTCGGCTTCTACGTGATTGATGAGGCCAATGTCGAATGCCATGCGCGTTGGTCGGAAGTCGCGCATCAGCCTGATTTTTTGTCCGCCATTGTTGAGCGCACGACCCGGATGATCGCGCGGGATCGCAATCATCCTTGCATCATCGGCTGGTCGCTCGGGAATGAGGCCGGACATGGCCCCGCCCATGATGCAGCGGCAGCCGCGGCGCGCCATCTCGATCCGACACGCTTTGTTCACTATGAGGGCGCTGTGTCTTTGCGTCTGAGTTTTCCATTTGGGCGATCGCCAGAGACCACACAGCAATCCCCGAGCACTGTAGAGCTCGCAGCGACGGACGTGGTCTGTCCGATGTATCCGCCGATTGATCATATCGTCGATTGGGCACGCTGGGCTGAAAAGACCGGCGGCGATGATCGACCGCTAATCCTGTGTGAGTTTTCCCACGCTATGGGCAACTCGAACGGGTCGCTGAGTGCCTATGTTGAGGCCTTCTTTGATGAACCTGCGCTGGCGGGCGGCTTTGTTTGGGATTGGCGCGACCAAGGGCTCGCAGAGACAGATGCGCAAGGCCGGTTCTATTGGGCCTATGGCGGGCATTATGGCGACAAGCCGAATGATGCCAATTTCAATATCAATGGCCTGGTCGGCCCGGACGGTGTTCCGCATCCAGCCCTGCGCGAATATATGTGGGCAGCGCGTCCCGTCACGACCGAGCTGACCGAGCAGCAAATGCTCCGCCTCAGCAACCGGCGGGTCTTCCAAGACACCAGCGATTTGGAGATGCGTTGGCGCCTCTTGAATGATGGCCGAGAGGTTGAGGCCGGCCGCAGCGACGTGCTTATTGACCCTGGAAGCTTCGTGGAGATTGACCTGCCATTTCGTTCCGATCTCGCATCGTCCGGCGATTGGCATTTAGATGTCGCTTGGCATTTGAAGGCTGGCTGCTCATGGGGTGATGCCGGACAGCAAGTCGCCTGGGATCAGCTCGATTTGAGAACTGCACAACGCGTTGCGGAGGAAACTCGCGCACCACTGATTGATGCAGGCGTACTCAAGTATGCGGGGCTGACGGTTGCCGTGTCCGATCATGAGGGCGTCACATCGATTGGTGCGGACAATGGTGAGATTGTCAGCTCGCCAATCTCGCTCTGCCTTTGGCGCGCGCCGACAGATAATGATGGCGGGAAACCTGGCTCCCGTCCGCTGTTCAAGAACCGAACGGGCCAGTGGGTAGGCTTTGGACTGAACGCATTGCAACCAAGCGCATGTCATCGAAGACAAGACGCAAACGGCCTGTTTATTGAGCGCAAATGGGAAGGCGCAGATGGCGTCTTCGCGGAGCACCGAAGTCTTTGGTCGGTGTCAGACAATGCGATTGTCGTGGATGAGACGATCACCATTCCAGAGGCTTGGACCGATCTGCCGCGGATCGGAATCCGGTTTGAAGTGCCGAGCGCTTTTGACCGTTTGGAGTGGTATGGCCTTGGACCCGATGAGTCCTATCCGGATCGCCATCTGGCGCAGACCGTTGGGCATTGGTCATCAACGGTGACTGATCAATATCATCCTTATGTGCGTCCGCAGGAATATGGCGCGCATGAGCAGTGTCGATGGTTCAGCCTCACAGATGAGCAGGGGGATGGTTTGAAGATCATCCTGCCGAAGCCTTTGAGCTTTACCGCGCGGCCGCACCATGATGCTGATCTAAACGAGGCGGAGACGCT
>JALUWJ010000275.1 GCA_027019605.1 Henriciella sp.
ATTCTCCGTGCGTTGGGGTTAATTGATGAAAGGAGTACATTGATTATTCAGTCGTTTCTGATCTCGCGGGGTGGAGGACCCCGCACGCCGTGTGACGCATCACGCGGCGATAAGCAGATGGGTGAGGCAAACCGGGTGCTTCCGGGAAGCCATAAATCAGCAGAACCCATTGAAGCCGGACGGGCGGGGACTTCCGATCCCGTGAGCGGTCCGGCGTGCAAGCCTGCCATGGCGAGGGAAACCGAACCGATGGCGGACGCCTCGTCAGAATATGGACCCCGCCAACTCGGAAGTAGGCGGGAGGGCCTTCGGGCTCGTGAAGGGTTGGCCCGCTTTGGAGATGTGCGGGCTGGAGGTGCGCGGCGTGCCGCAAGCCAGCCGCTGGATGGGATTGCGTGGTCCAGCGGCCAGATTTCACACGGGGTAAAGTCGGCGCCTAAAGCGGGCGAGAGATCAGTTTCGGAACCCAAGAACCTCGCCTTTGCTTCCACTGCCTGCCGGCAGCGGATGACCGAAGCGACCGGCGATCGCGTCGGCGAGGGGCGGAGCCTCCATATTAGTCCGCGGGCGGGAAAGCCGTCCACATGGCGAAGGGAGGCAGTGGATACAGAATGTAGGCAGGAGGTGGACCTATGTCCGGCGCGGTGAACACCACGTTCGTCCTCGACATGCAGCGCAAACTGTATCGGTGGAGCAGCAGTGACTCTGACAAGGTGTTCGCTGATCTGTTCAATCTCGTCTGCGACCGCAGGACCCTGACGGAAGCTTGGCAAAGGCTCGCCCGCAATCGCGGCAGCCGGACGCCGGGAACTGACGGGGTGACGCGGCGCACGGTCGAACAGCGTCCCGGCGGCGCGGAGGACTTTCTCGCTGAGATACGCGAAAACCTTCGCACAGGAAGCTATACGCCCCAACCTGTCAGGCAACGGCTCATCCCGAAGCCCGGCAGACCGGGCAAGTTCCGACCGCTGGGCATTCCAACGCTCACCGACCGATTGGTGCAAATGGCTTTGAAGCTGATCCTGGAACCCATCTTCGAGGCGGATTTCTATCCGACCTCCTATGGGTTCCGCAAAGGACGAAGCACCCATGATGCTCTGGCGAAAATCCAGAAAAGCCTTCATCCGACCAAGCGCGGGCCATCGGTCTACGCCCATGTCATCGAGGGCGATATCAAGGGATGCTTTGATGCCATCGATCATCACGTCATGATGGAGCGCGTGAGACGCCGCATCAGCGACCGAAAGGTCCTGCGGCTTATCCTCGGCTTCCTGAAGGCCGGTGTGATGATCGAAGGAACTGTCCGCCATCCCGTCACGGGCTCGCCGCATGTAGCGGTTCAGCGACCGTGAGACACTTTGGTGGTTTTGCTTAAGGAGGATTTTTGGCTCATCGTAACTGACTCAAGGAGTGAAGATGAGCAAAAAATCCGAAAGTGCCGAGCAGCACATAAAATCGGTAAAGCGTCGCACCCGGCGTAAATATTCAGCTGAAGAGAAGATCCGCATTGTCCTGGAAGGCATGCGCGGCGAGCATTCGGTTGCCGAGCTGTGTCGCCGGGAGGGCATTGCCCAGAGCCAGTATTATAGCTGGTCGAAAGACTTCATGGAGGCCGGCAAGAAACGCCTGGCGGGCGACACCCAACGCGAAGCGCGCAGCGATGAAGTCGTGGAGATGCGCCGTGAGATGCGCGACCTCAAAGAGGTTGTGGCGGATCTCACTCTGGAAAACCGCGTACTCAAAAAAAGCGTGATTGCGGATGGGGGCGACGACATATGAGATACCCTGCAACTGAGAAGCTGGAGATCATCCATCTGGTCGAGCAATCGCATCAGCCGATCAAACGCACGCTGGAACAGATCGGTGTGTCACGCCCGACTTTCTATCGCTGGTATGATGCTTGGCAGCAAGGCGGCATCGATGCTCTGGAAGACCGGCGCTGTGGCCCCAAAGTGACCTGGAACCGGATCCCGGACGAGGTCCGTGAGGCAGTCGTCAAAATGGCCTTAGACCGCACCGACCTCAGTCCCCGTGAACTGGCTGTGACCTTCACCGATGAGAAGCGCTACTTCATCTCAGAAGCCAGCGTCTATCGCATCCTGAAGGCCAAAGACTTGATCCCCAGCCCCGCCTTCATTCTCATTAAGGCGGCCGATGAGTTCAAGGACAAGACAACACGCCCGAA
Source organism: Henriciella sp. (assembly GCA_027019605.1). Lineage (GTDB taxonomy): Bacteria > Pseudomonadota > Alphaproteobacteria > Caulobacterales > Hyphomonadaceae > Henriciella. The sequence goes on from JALUWJ010000275.1 coordinate 2,186, forward strand.
TGAGATGTGGCAGACCGACTTCACCTATCTGAAGGTGATCGGCTGGGGCTGGTATTACCTCTCCACGGTGCTGGATGATTTCTCGCGCTATATCGTCAGCTGGAAGCTTTGCACCAACATGGCCTCCATCGATGCGCAGGAAACGCTGGACCTTGCCTTACAGGCCTCTGGGCTCGACCAGGTCAAAGTCAGGCACCGACCTCGCATCCTCTCGGATAATGGGCCGTCCTATGTATCAGAGCAATTTGCCGACTGGCTGGCCGAAGAGGGCTTCACCCACACGCGCGGCGCGCCTTACCATCCACAGACCCAGGGCAAGATCGAGCGCTGGCACCAGACGCTCAAAAACCGCATCCTCTTGGAAAACTATTTCCTGCCCGGTGACCTCACCCATGAAATCGACGCCTTCGTCGATCACTACAATCATCGCCGCTACCACGAGAGCCTGAACAATCTCACGCCCGCTGACGTCTACTTCGGCCGCGGCGACGAAATCCTGCAGCAACGCGCCCAAACCAAACGGAGGACCATGAAACTACGCCGCTTGCATCACGCAAGATCTACTGATTAAACCAAACCAGATGAGCCAATCTCTCCTGATCCAAAAGCATCAGAGTGTCTCAACCGTTTGAAAACGGACAGCCCCATAATTCAAAGTTATGGTTCGTTGATTGACTAAAATCGATCCGCGACCTCGAGCTATGAGAAGCGAGTAGAATTCTATATGGAGCAGCGTTCTTACTCTGCTCGTGCTGACGAGCTCTTATGATGAACGATCAGAAGCAGAAAAGAGCTTCTCTACGCAACCAGTAGGGGTGTAATCGAGATCTCATTCGACACGTGATTTACCGCATTTGTCGACACGACACGCGTCGATACCGATTTAAGCTCTTCATACGCTTCGCCACCAATTAAAGGGTGAACCACAACGCATATTGGTTTTGAAAATCCTGCTGTCTTGAAGTGACGCGAAGCCTCGATCATTGTTCGCCCGGATGAAGCGATGTCATCTACCAAAACAGGTTGATACCCAGTCCAGTTTTCAAGTCCGGGGGCGGTTACTTCCACGCTTCGATCACCATGGCGGATCTTCGAGAGAACCAGGTGCGGTGCGTTTGCACGGCCCGCAACGTCAGACGCCCATTGCTCACTTTCAGAATCTGGCCCGATAATAAGAGGTTTGTCGACATGGGTCCTAATCCAGTCCGCCAGTGCCGGAGCAGCATGAACAACTTTTGAATTGATCGAGAATACATCATCGAGACTGTGAATCCGATGCAGGTGAGGGTCGACAGTGATAACTCGGTCAAAAGCGCCTGAGAGCAATCTCGCAAAATGACCCGAAGACACCGCTTCGCCATCCGAGAAACGCTTATCTTGCCGCATATAGGCGAGATAAGGAGCGATGAGTCCAACTGATGAGGCGCCAAGTTCGCGCGCAGTGTATGCGGCGAACAAGAGGCCCGGCAATTGCGGGTCGGGTCGAGCGAGCGTGCAAACGAGTTCAACGGCTTTTCCGGAAACATCCGATCCTAGACGCACATAAGTCTCTTCATCAGGAAATCTGCGATACTCTAATATCCCAAGTTCAGAATTCGTAATGTCCGCAAGCTCTGCAGCCATGGCCTCATTGCTTGGAAGCGGTATATAAATCGTCATGGTCTTAGCCCTCTATTCCAAACATGCCGAAATTGGACTGCGCATATTCCAGGGCGTACTCCAATTCACCTGCAGCTTCTGCATGAACGGTTACAATCGGTTCACCTCGCATGACGCTTTCACCCAGTCGTTTGTGGATTATTAACCCAGCAGCTGGGCGTTCCGGCGCGCCAGCGAGTTTCGCAAGCCTGGAAAGTCTTCGATTGTCGATCGCCCGTAATACGCCCGACCGGTGCGCGCTAATTGACGCGGTATGATCGGCACGCGGAGGTTCGCGCAAACCGCCTTGAGCGGAGCAAATCCGCTGAAACTTCTCCCATGCAGAGCCATTGTCGAGCGCTTTTCCTGCGACCGTTTCTCCCTTACTCGGTTCAGTCGTTCCTGAAAGTTCAAGCGCTGCGCCGGCGAGCGATATCGCGCGCTTGCGAAGATCTGCTGGCGCATTTTTGCTTCCTTGCAATACTCTCAAGATATCCCAAGCTTCAAGGGCGGGCCCTACGCCGCGTCCCACCGGCTGAAGGCCGTCACTAAAAATGCAATGTGTCTTCAACCCAAACGCCTCTGCGACCATGGTTAAGTGCTGAGCAAGGGTGCGTGCGGCGACCACGCTGCGTAGTTTCGCTGTAGGTCCGAACGGCAGGTCGAGAACGACATGCGTCGCGCCGGCCGCAATTTTCTTCGACAAGACTGACGCAATCAATTGACCTTCCGCATCGATATCCAAAGCGCGTTCAATGCGGATAAGAATATCATCTGCTGGACTAAGCTGGACCGCGCCTCCCCAGGCAAGACATCCGCCTTCTGATTCAACGACCCGTTTCATATCAGAAAGCGAAAGGTCGACGCTCGTGAGCGTCTCCATCGTATCGGCTGTACCAGCTGGTGATGTAATCGCGCGCGACGAAGTTTTGGGAACCGTCAATCCAAGGCTCGCAAGGATTGCGACCACAATCGGTGTCGTGCGATTTCCTGGCAATCCGCCGACGCAATGCTTGTCGACAATCATCTCTGAATTCCAGCTCAGGCGTTCTCCGACGTCCACCATCGCTCGCGTGAGTGACGTGATTTCATCTAAATCAAGAGGCAGAGTAGAGCAGGCAGAGACAAACGCGGCGGTGTGAACATCAGAATAGAGCCCTGCTGCAATGTCAGATATTATCCGCTCAAAGCTTACGGCCTCGAGCCGTTTGCCAGTCATGCGTCGACGCACGTCAGATAACGAGGGCAATGTCGGAGCGTGATGAATTCCAAGAGCCGCGCCGGGTTCTGCATCGAGACGTTCCCAAGCTGCCTCGGATAGACCAGCTTCGGTGGGGGCCAACCAATCATCTTCAACTTGATGCAAGGTCGCAACGACTTCGCGGCCATTATAGGTGAGCATCACACGCGATCGCGAGGTCAGTCCTTCAGAGCGACATACCGGACAATCGGTTCGCATGAGGACAATCGCATCATCTTGAGTATGCCACTTTAGGCGCCTGGCACTCAGCGTTGATAGAGTATGAGTGGCATCATCATGCGCCATCAATGCGACCCTCCAAGTTGATACGTCTTGTCGATCGCAACAACTTCACTCTGCCACTTCAGGTCTTGGTGCAGCCGTGTGTTCAGCGCTTGCGACGCCTCGGGTTCGCCATGAACAATAAATGCTTTTGTCGGCCGATCTTGGAACCCTTTAAGCCAGGTCATTAGCTCGTCCGCGTCCGCGTGGGCAGACAAGGCGGGTAGGCTCGCAACCTCCGCACCGATACGCACATCGTGGCCAAACATTTTTATTTTGCTTGCGCCTTTGAGAATCTTGTCCCCGCGTGTGCCCGCGGCTTGATATCCGGCAAATAAAATCGTGTTTTTACGATCACCGCCAAATGCCTGAACGTGATGAAGCACGCGGCCGCCCGTGATCATACCACTGGCCGCGATCACCACTTTTGGCATGACATCACTGGTTATGGCTTTCGAAGCGTCCACATCACGCGCATAGGAAGCGATCGCGCAGGTTTCTTCGCAGACTTGCGCAGAGAATCGATGATCATCGAGGTGGTCGCACAGAAGCTCAGTCGCATTAATTGCCATCGGGCTATCTAGATAAATGGCAACGTTCTGAAGTCGGCCCGCCTTCTTCAACATCCAGATATGATAAAGGATGAGCTGCGTGCGTCCGACCGCGAATGCAGGAATAATCACTGTGCCGCCACGTCTGACCGTACGCCCGATTACCTCTCCCAATTGTCCCATCGGATCGAGTTTTGGGTGTGTCCGATCTCCATATGTCGACTCGATGACTACATAGTCGGCCCGTGCCACCGGCTCCGGATCAAACATGAAAGGATCACCGTAACGCCCAAGGTCGCCGGAGAAAACAACGGTTTTCCCTCCCCAACTGACCTCAATGGTTGAAGCCCCCAGAATATGCCCCGCCCGGCGCAAGTGAATCTTAGCTCCGATGGCGAGGTGAATATCTTGGTGAAACTCAATCGGAGTTAACTGTTCAATTGCCGCAGCTGCATCAGCAGTCGTATACAGTGGTTTTGCGGGATTGTGCCGGGTATAACGCAGCCGGTTTGCGCGCTCAGCATCGCGTTCTGATATAAACGCACTGTCGCGCAGCAAAATTTCGGTCAAGTCCCTCGTGGCGCGGGAGCAATATACCGGACCGCGATAGCCCTCGCGGACCAGTTTTGGCAAATATCCACTATGATCAATATGTGCATGCGTGAGGACAATCGCATCAATCGATTTGGGATCAATCGGAAAATTTGCCCAATTGCGCTCTCGCAACGCTTTATAGCCCTGAAATAGACCACAATCGATCAGGAGCCGTTGCCCGTTCAATTCAAGCAAATGGCGCGAGCCCGTCACCGTCCCAGCGCCCCCGAGGCTTTTAAGGGTTAAGGTCATGAAGCGCGCTCCGTTTGGGCCGCGTCCGAATTCAGCGCCAGGCAGCTTGGATCGCCAATCTCCTGAATGGCGCGTCGTTCGAGCGTGGTTAAAAAGTCCGGTGTATCCCCTTGAAGGAGGCGCATAGCTGCATCGACGCCATGCGCCCAGGTGGACCGATTTGCAAACAGCATGCCCGCAACATCAAGCGTTCCGCCGCGAGACAAATAGCCGAGGGCGCTAAAGCGTTTTGGGCCTTCATCTATTCGTCTGAGTAGGCCCATCATCGGTTCTGGCCGGGTATGTGTAAAAAGTACCCGTTTCAGCCGCGGCGGGAAAAGTGCCTGCAGGATCGGATCGGTCACGGTGAATGCGGTCTCTATCGCATCACGGCCGATCCGGAAACGGCCTGGCTCCAGGATGACCGTCACACATGACGCAATGCCTTTCTCGGAGAGACGATTATGGGCGGCGAGGGCTGCCTGCGACTGATAGGCGCCGATCGCGACAAACTGGATACGAGCATCCGATACACTTCCTGCAATGTGAGCGGCGCCAAGATCAACGGCTTGGGCCGCTTCGGAGGTCGCAAAAAGTCGGGGGACAGGCTGTTTTGGGGTTACAAGACAAGCAATCTCACCATGGCCTCTATATATAGCTTTCAAAGCTTCAGAAGCGCTGCTCGCATCGACGGGGAAAATGACCCGGGCGGTGTCTGACATTTCGCCGAGCAAGGCCTCCGGCAAGGTCGGATCTTGGTGGGACTGTTCGTTCTTTGCGTTTTCCCAGGTGTGCGACGTCGCGATGACCGGCACGCTGATCCATCCCGGCTTCTGTCCGATCTCCTTTTGACGTCGCGCAAAGATAATTTCTTGGCGAAGCGAACCTAACATCTTCATCGCAAAGGCTTCATAGCTAACGGCAAGGTTCAATCCGCCTTTGTTGCCAAGAGCCGCTGCAATTACCGCCTCCTCATTCAATGCGGTGATGACACCGCCATTTACAGATTCTGGCGTATCGGCTTCGGGGACGTTGACCCGGTGTTTAAGCATCTCGAGCGTCAATGGCATGTGATTGCTGCGAAGTTCGTCAGGATTTGCGACTCTGACCCGCAGCTCAGGATTGGTGCGCACGATTTCGGTGAAACACTGATCGATCGCATCCATCGCGCAACTCGGAGCAGTGGAGGGGATCGTGTGGGGCCTGGGTGAAGTTATTTCGGGGCTAGAAACCTTGCGTGAGGCGAGACCATTCCTGCTCTCAAGCATGCGAGCCTGCCGTTTATGGACGCTGAGAGTCTGGATCGCGTCTTCTAAGACGTCAGAGGGTGTAAAGAGCGCTCGCACCCCCTCATTAAACAGCGCTCGGGCTTCAGCATCGGCGTGTGGATTGCCCTCTAATGGAAGGTTATGAGCACGATTGGTGCCGGCTCCGGGAAATCCAAATCCCTTAGTGCAGGGCGCAATCAAATAGGGCAAACGAACTGGATAAGAGATCGCCGAGTCTTGCAGTTTAACGAGCCGGCTTTCGGCTTCTAAAATCCCCCATGCATATGACAGCGGGTCATGCCCATCAATTATAATCGGATCAAAGCCGCTCAAATTCAGGTGCTTTACCAACCAGTCCAGTCCGCCTTCCTGGCTAATTTCAGTGCGTTGTTCGATCCGGCGTCCATTCAGCACCATAACTGGGACTGCAAATCCGCTATCGCCTGCGCGCCACCAACGCGGCGCCCAATCGGATCCGCGTTGTTCTTCGAATGCACCGTCACTCAAAAATGCAACAAGGCGTTCGCCCGGCAAGGGCATGTGTACATATTGCAGGCTAGTAAATCCAAGATACCCGCCCTCCGAAAGTCCTCCAGCGGTGTTTGGATTAACATGACTGCCAAGCGGCACGCCTGGCCGTCCGTCCGGTGTTATAGCGTAGCTATAAAAATCACCAACGAGCCTGTTTAGACCAGCTTCGCTGCGATCATAACGACCTCTCTGACTGTCCGAGACATCGCCGGTCAGAGTGTTGATCGCCTCAATAGCTGCCACACAATGACCTTGACCAAGGGTCCAAGCACGCGTGTGACCGGTCAGTGCATTCGCAGCCAAATAGCCTGCAAACGCAACCGCCATATTAAGAGAGCCGCCCATATGGCCCTCTGGTTTGGTTTTGAAATCCTCAGCCTGGAGCTCTGCTCCCGACAAATCTACGCGACGGGCGTAGGACATGTGTGCGATGAGCCACATTGCCGCATTCGTGAGTTTGTCCGTTGCCGAAAAAACATTAGAGGCTTCGTCGCGAGTCAGCGCCAAGAGCCCTCGGTCAGAATTTTGTAAAATACTCCGCAACCGTTGCTGAGTCTCATCGGCGTGAGTGATGACGCCATACCCGTTGGTCCACTCTGCTGCCATATTCGGGGCGTTCCTTGTGCTTGGTCTTGTTCTCAGAAATAAGTTGAGCCCAAATGATACGGCCCGCAGAGAGCATACCCTCACGTTCAATTCTGGTCTGTTTTTCGTGGGCTTTCGCGCGGTCCTCGAACGCCTATATCTTGAGGTCGAGCTCTACAAGTTTCGCCAAGCCTAGAGACAATGGAGAGAAACGTATGGACTGCAACTCGACATGCGAACTCGCTGGCGCGCGCGACCTGATTGCGCTCAACCAGTCTTGTTTCTGTATGACGCTTTCAAGAGACGATCTCGATCTAAGTATATCCGAACACATCGGCACTGATCAGTTCTCGCCGCTGCTCGGGGCCCGCCCCAACCTCTTTGCCGCCACGGCGATATTTATCTCTTCCTCTGACTTGCAGGCGATGCAATCACAAGTCCACGCGATTGAATCGGTGATCTCTCTTCCAACGTTCCAAGAGGCTGCGCTCGCGCGGACTCAGGATGTAGTAAACTCTATTCATGCCGGAAGTCGCGGCCTTCTAATGGGTTACGATTTTCACATCTCTAATGAGGGGCCGAAACTTATTGAAATCAATACAAACGCCGGCGGGGCTTTTTTGGTTAGCCAGCTGCAACGCGCAGCCTCAAAACAGGCTGATGCGTGCGGAGATGCGCGGCTTGCGAGCGCTGACGTAATTGACGCGCGTCTTGTCGAGAGCTTTGTCATGGAATGGCACTCGGCAGGACGGGCAGGGCGTCCGCGCAGGCTAGGCATCGTCGATGAGAACCCAACCGAGCAATATCTCTATCCTGACATGCTGATCGCCAGGGACTTGTTGATCCGCAACGGTATCGAAACTCACATCTTCTCCCCGGAGGCGCTCGCTTATGAAGCCGGCGACCTTATGAGTGGTGAAGGGCCAATCGATATGATTTATAATCGGCTGACAGATTTTGATCTAACTGAACCGAGCCATGTCCATCTCCGCCAGGCGCTCCTAGACGATGCAGTGGTTATGAGTCCGGGACCGCGCCATCATGCGCTTTATGCCAATAAGCGAAATCTCATTTGGCTGAGTAATGCAGCGTCGCTTGAATCATTCGGCGCGGATGATGCAGACCAGGCTGTACTTTCCAGCATTCCAACGACGCGCCGCGTTACGGAACAAGCCGCCGATGAGCTTTGGGCGGATCGGCGGAATTACTTCTTTAAGCCCGCGGCGGGTTTTGGCAGCCGAGCGACATATCGCGGCGATAAGCTGACCAAACGGGTTTGGTCGGCCATTCTTGAGGGTGATTATATTGCTCAAGCACTCGTCCCGCCAACGATGCGCGCCGTAACCGTCGGTGAGGAACACGTCACGCTAAAGTATGATGTTCGGCTCTATACGTATGCCGGAGCGACGCTGCTTCTGGCGGCCCGGCTTTATCAGGGGCAGACGACGAATTTCCGCACGAGCGGCGGTGGGTTTGCGCCAGTCTATCAAATTTAACGGTCCCAAACATCTCCGACGTGATTTCCACGCCCTTTCCATGCGTGAGAATTCCCTGACTAAGGAGTGGTGTAAATCAGGTTGCGAACACTAACCTGTACTCCTTCTATTGGAGCTGGTGTTTATTGTGGAAGGTTCCTCGACATAAGCTTTGATGGCGCGTAACTAAAGTCTACAATGCCTATAGGGGCAAATGATTGATGACGCAGCGGAAAACACGAACGACAATCGGGCGCCTGTCAAAAGCGACAGGGGTGAAAATCACAACAATCCGATATTATGAGTCGATCGGTCTCATGGGCACACCGGACCGAAGCGAGAGCGGACAACGCCTTTATGATGACGAATCTATCCAGCGCCTTTCATTCATCCGGCATGCGCGCGATCTGGGGTTTCCCATGGAAGCCATACGAAATCTCATGGAGTTGCAAGCCCAACCCGATCAGGACTGTGCAAACATTGACGCCATTGCGCGCACGCAGCTTACGGAGGTGCGCAAACGGCTCGATCAGCTCAAGGCGCTTGAAAACGAGCTGAAACGTATGATCTCTTGTTGCGAGGGTGGCCGGGTGGAAACCTGCCGAATATTATCCACGCTCAACGATCATGACGAGTGCATCGCCGATGTGCATGAACGTCCAATGTCGCTGTAAAGCGCAGGCTTGACCCTACAGTCGCTGTAGATGTTAAGCGCGTATCATGATCATAGACAAAAACAGCGACAAAATGAGCCAGACAGACCATCCGGGCGAACGCGAAGAAGATGCAACCGCAACGTTTCGATATAGGGTTTCTGGCATGGACTGCGCAAAAGATGCTGCAGAGATCAAGCGAGCCGCTCGATTAGCCGGGGTGCCCCTTGATGCCATAAAGGTGTCTTCCGCAACGCATATCATGACGCTTTCAGTGCGCGATTCGGAGCTGGCCGACGTGGAGCAAGCGGTCGCCAAAACCGGATACCGGTTCGAGAAGATCGGCCCGGATGATACCGGCAACACCACCGCGCATAAGGATCCAGGCTATGTGCGCGCCCTGTGGATCGTCATTATTCTAAATGTCGGATATGGCGTAATCGAAATGATCGCAGGTTTTCTGGCCGGCTCGCAGGCGCTGAAAGCAGACGCCCTAGATTTTGTCGGAGATGGGCTCATCACTTTTCTGGGCGTTCTGGCGATTGGCTGGAGTCTGGCGTGGCGCGCCCGGTCGGCGCTTTTACAAGGGATGTTTCTCAGCCTGCTTGGCCTTGGTGTGCTAGCCAATACGGCGTGGCGTCTTTTCGATCAGTCAACACCAGATGCGGGCTTAATGGGAATATTCGGGTTTATCGCGCTCGTCGTTAATGTTGTCTCAATCTTGCCGTTATTGCCCCATCGCAAGGGTGACGCAAATGTACGCGCGGTGTGGTTGTTCTCGCGCAACGACGCCATCGGCAATGCGGCCGTGGTGGTGGCGGCTGCAATGGTTGCCTGGCTTGGCAGCGCCTGGCCTGACCTCATGGTCGCCATTGGCATTGCAGGCCTGTTCCTGCATTCAGCCTGGTCGATTATTCGCGATGCCCGAAACGATCTTCAGGAGGCGGCGTGAGTATTCGGATAGCAGGATTCGTTGTTGGCGCTGTTGCGGTATCAGCCGACCAAGCAACGAAGATGGCTGCTACTCGCATGATAACGCTTAATGAAAGCATATCGGTTCTGCCGTTTTTTAACTTCGTTCATCTGCGCAATGAAGGTGTTAGCTTTGGCCTGATAAGCAGCGCGCATCCTTGGGTCCTCAGTATTTTAGCATTAACTGTGATCACTATCCTGGTGATCTGGCTGTGGCGAACAGATGTGTTCCAAATTGCGTGTGGTCTGGGTTTGATCATAGGCGGTGCTTTAGGCAATTTGCTGGATCGCCTACAAAGAGGGGCCGTTACGGATTTTCTCGATTTTCACATCGGTGGCTTTCATTGGCCAGCCTTCAATATCGCCGATGCTGCAATAGTTTCTGGGGTCATTTGGCTGGTTGCGTGCGATTTCTTCATGCGACGCGCGGGGGCGTCCAACCGCTAAACCAAATGTCGATTACGGTTGAAAAAAACACTTGACCCTGCAGCCACTGTAGGGATTAAGAGCGCTACAAATGGAGAAAATATGCGATTCTTGACCTTGCTACCTCTGATGACCGTCGCGCAGGTCGCCGCTGCCGAACCGGCTAGCGATGGCATCGTAGGCGCCTGGACGAGCGGCGACACGGCCCAGGCCTGCGAAACCGCTCCGATCACATTGCTGATGTCGGACGGCGTTGTTGCAGTCTTCATGTCAAAGGATGGCGACCTGCATTCGCTTGGGTCGTGGACGGCCACTGTCGACACGCTCACCATGACCCATAATGATTTTCCGCTCAGCGGCGACGGACAATCAAAAGCGCCTGTCGAATTGACGATACTAGACCTCAGCGAGACGCGCTTCATAACCCGAAATGCCAAGGGTGATATTCGGGAACGCATTAAATGCAACGACATTATGATAAAGACGGGTCATGACGGCGAGCCGCACTAAATAAATGAATAGATTTAATGATTTTGACAATGAAATCGGATAATCTTTGAGAGAATGAAAATTGTAACCGTCATATGCACCGCCAGGTTTTGGCTTGCGCTCATGTTGAGCGCAACCTTTGGTATGGGCGCAGCGGCGGCTGATATTCATCCTGTGGACGCTGAAGAAATTGCCTGTATGTCCGCAGACGCTGAAACGCATCATGCGGTCGAACTAATTGATGCAGGAAGTGATGACTCCGAGCAGCGCCCGGATCATAAACACCATAAGCATAGCTGCGGGCCATGCCATCTGCACATGGTGGGTGTAAACGGCCTGACGTTCTCTTATGCTTTGTCTATAACATCGGGGCTTCGCCCCGGCGCGGACCAGCACGTTCCGCGCGCTGGCCCTGACGGCCTTTATCGTCCTCCGCGTGCCTAACCTGACTCTCTTAGCCTGCGCCTTTGCGCGTAGGTTTGATGTCAATTCAGGTTATCACAAGGAACAACACCCCATGCCAAAATTCAGAAAGGGCGCACTCTGCGTCCTGATCGCGACTGCCTTTGCAGGCACAGCGGTCGCAGCCCCATGCGACGGGCCCACAGGCAGCGCGCCGACTATCGCGCCCGATGCGCCGCTGACTCTCACCATGGCGCTCATGCAAATCCGCCATGCGTCCCCGGATGTCCGCCGGGCCGCATTGGAAACGCGCGCCAGCGCTGCCGAAGCCGATCAGGCCGGGCGCCGTCTTAACCCGTCAATCGGGCTGGAAATTGAGAATTTTTCCGGCTCCGGACCGCTCAGCGGGTTTGACCAGACCGAAACCACGCTCACCATTGAGCAAACATTCCAGCTCGGTGGTAAAAGAGCCAAGCGCGAGCGCGCCGCGCGTGCACGCGCAGCGCTCGCCGACGCCGAATGCCGCGTCATTTTGAGAGAGATCGAGTTGGAAGCGGCGCTGCTCTATCATGACCTGACCGCCGCGACAGAACTTGCAGCGTTGGCTCGGGAGTCGGCGGATCTCGCCGTGTCTTTGGCTGAAACCGTTGCGAAACGTGTTGAGGCAGGCGCTGCAGCCCCACCGGAGCGCACACGCGCCGAGGCAGATGCGGCTGCACTTAAAGCCACTGCGCTTGCCGCAAACGCTGAAATTGATCAGCGGCGGTATGAACTCGCCGCGCTTTGGGGAAGCTCAACGCCAGTTTTCGCGCCACCTCGCGCCAAATCGCCCGATGAAACCGAAATACTCTCAAAGACGCACGGGCTTGATGAGCACCCGGTGCTCGCCGCTGCCAAAGCTGGCGCAACAGCCCGCGACGCCGAGCAGGACGCCGCCCGCGCAGCCGGTGTCCCCGATGTCACGGTCAGTGCGGGCGTTCGCCAATTTGAAGAGACCGGCGATAATGCGCTCTTGGTCGGTGTCTCCGTGCCGATTCCTCTCTTTGACCGCAACCGCGACGCCGCTCGCGCAGCGGGTTTTCGCGCAGATGCCGAACGCATCAGTGCCGTCGCTGTTGAAGCCAGATTAAGGTCGCAGCAACAGGCCGCTGCCGCGCGGGTGCGCGCTGCCCAGGCCAGACTGACGCTACTCGAACAGGAGGCGCTACCCGCGGCCCGTTCCGCCTACGATGCGTCCGTTCAAGGATATGCGTTGGGCCGGTTTGACCTCACATCAACGCTGGATACCCGTAAAGGGCTGATCGAGGCAGGCGTCAGCGTAATTGACGCGCGGCGTACCCTTAATGCGGACCTCATGCGTCTCAAAAGCCTGATCGGTGCCGCCCCGTTTAATGGAGACTTCCAATGAAACAGACACTTATTTTGCCAACGACCATGATGGTTCTGGCTGTGATTTTGGCGGGGTGCGGCAACGCAACCCCGGATACGAATCGGGACGCAAGCGAAACCTCGGCCGCGACCGCTAATCACGATGATCATGCCGAAGAAAAAGCGGATCATGATGACCATAACGAGACCGATCAAGATGATGATCATGACGATCATGCGGAAAGTGACAGCGAGCCTGACGGCCATGACGGCCATGATGACCATGATGACCATGATGACCATGATGAATCCGAAGGGGACGTTGTAAAACTAACCCCTGACGCGGCCACCGAGGCCGGTATTGAAACGGCAACTGTTGCAGAGGGGGCGATTGCGCAATCTCTCAGCCTTCCGGCCGAAATCCGCTTTGACGCTGATCGCGTTGCCAATGTCTCGCCCAAGATCAGCGGCGTAATTGGCAAACTCTATGCGAGCGAGGGGGATCACGTAGCCCGCGGCGATACGCTGGCGCTGATCAAGAGCCGTGAACTCGCCGGTCTGAAAGCCGCTTGGCTCACCGCTGAAACGCGCAAAGCCCTCGCCAGTCAGGCGCTAGCCCGCGAAGAAAAACTGTTTGCGGACAAAATTACTTCGGAAGCCGATTTGCAAGCCGCTCGGGCGGAATTTGAAGCGGCAAAAGCCGATAGTGACGCGGCTGAAAATGAACTCCATGCCGCAGGTGTCAGTCATGCCGCACTGGAGCGCATTTCCACAGCAGCTGACGGCGATAATGCCAATGCTTACCTGTCCGCGCCGATAGCCGGAACAGTGGTGCGCCGGAGGGTTACGCTAGGCGAAACGGTCTCAGCCGGGGATGCAGGCGCTGATCCACTTTTCACCCTTGTCGACGATAGTGTCGTCTGGGCGGATATTGCCGTATACAAACAGGACATCGCCCGTATTCGCGTCGGCGCTCCTGTCGCACTAAAAACCGACAGCGGTGAAATCCTTGCGCAGTCCACGATTGCCTTTGTCCTGCCGGTCATCAGCGAAACGTCACGGACCGCGACGGCCCGCGTGATCGTTGACAATCCGGATGGCACATTACGACCTGGTCAATACGTCACGGCCGATCTAAGCGTTGGCACGTCTGAGCAGGTTCTGCGCGTGCCTGAAGCAGCCATTCAATTGGTTGAAGACAAACCTTCCGTGTTCGTCCCTGTCGAGGGTGGCTATGCCCCGCGCGCAGTGATGACAGGCACCAAATCCGGCGGGTTTGTGGAAATCCGCTCCGGCCTGATGGCAGGTGAGACCATCGTCACTGACGGTGCCTTCACCCTCAAGGCTCAACTCGAAAAAGACGCCTTTGGCGACGGCCACAGCCACTAGGACATTTGATATGATAAACTTAATGCACCGTATCGCCGGAGGGCGGCTGCTTGCCGCCATCGCGGCGCTTGCTATGACCCTTGGCGGATTATTCGCGTTCAAGGCATTGCCCGTTGACGCTTTTCCCGATGTGACACCCTCACTCGTTCAGGTCTTTACAGAAACCGAAGGCCTCGCGCCTGAAGAGGTAGAACGCTATGTGACCTATCCCATTGAGACCGCCATGTCCGGCTTGCCAAAACTGGACCATATGCGCTCGGTCTCGAACTTTGGGCTGTCAGTCGTCAACATCTATTTTGAGGACGGCACGGATGTCTATTTTGCGCGTCAGGTTGTGGGTGAGCGCCTCGCTGAAGCGCGCGGCAATATCCCCGATGGCTTTGGTGATCCGCAAATGGGGCCGATCTCGACCGGTCTTGGGATTATTCTCTATTTCCGTCTCGACGATGAGACTGGCGCGCGCGATCTTGTAGAGATGCGCGAAATCCAGGACTGGATCATCAAATACCAGCTTCAGACCGTGCCCGGCGTCACTGAAGTGCTCTCGCTGGGCGGCTATGAAAAGCAGTATCAGGTCAGGCTCGATCCGGACGCGCTATTGGCTTACGACATCCAGATTGGTGATGTGATGACCGCCCTTGAGCGCGGCAATAAGACCGAAGGCGCACAATTTCTCGAAATCGGGGCCGAGCAATATACCGTGCGCGGCGTCGGGCTGGCGCGATCAGTTGAAGATCTGGCAGAGATTGTGGTCAACGTGGATGATGGCCGCCCCGTGCGGGTACGTGACCTCGGTGAAATCATTGTCGGCGGCGGGGTACGCCAGGGTCTTGCCACCGCCAATGGCGAAGGTGAAGTGGTTGCGGGACTAGTGCTCAAACTTTATGGCACAAATACATCCGATGTGATTGCACGCGTTCAGACACGCTTTGAGGAAATAAACAAAAACCTGCCAGAAGGCGTCAACGCCGTGCCCTATTATGATCAGGGAACACTGGTCAACAAAGCCGCCGCGACGGTGACTACGGCGCTTTGGCAGGGTGCGCTCCTCGTCGCTCTAGTGGTTTTTGTCTTTCTGGGTGGCTGGCGTCCAAGCCTCGTTGTTGTCCTCTCTATTCCTTTTTCCGTCGGCTTTGCCTTCATCGCGATGCAATGGCTCGGTATCAGTGCCAACCTCATGTCGCTGGGCGGCGTCGCCATTGCCATTGGCATGATGGTGGATGGAGCTATCGTCATCGCAGAAAATGTTGACCGAGGATTCCGGGAAAGCGATCGGTCTGTCGATCAAAGAGATGTTGTAGCGCGCTCGGCTTCGGAAGTTATTGCGCCGCTGATTGCCGCTGTTGCGGTAGTTATCGTCGTCTTCCTGCCGCTTTTCTCGCTGCAAGGCGTGGAAGGTAAAACTTTCCGACCACTCGCGGCGTCTGCTGCGCTCGCCATGACGGGGTCATTGTTTTACGCCGCGCTGATTGCACCATCGCTCGCCAATGGGGTCATGCGCCGGAACAAGAAGCCGCGTGAGGACCGACCGGGATGGATTGCCCACACGGTCAGCCGAGCGGCTGGATTCTTCGTTCGCCAGCGTTTGGCGGCGATTGCTCTGGCCGCCGTCCTCCTTGTAGCGGGCGGACTGGCCGGATCACGCCTCGGGTCTGAATTTACCCCATCGCTTGAAGAAGGTGATGTTTTGCTCCGCGTGACCATGGCACCATCTATCTCTTTAACAGAAGCGGCGGAAACGACTACGCGCATTGAGAAAAGGCTTCTGACGGCCTTTCCAGAAATCAAGTCTATCGTGACCCGAATTGGCCGCGGTGAGGTCGGGGCCCACGCCGACCCGACGAATAGTGCGGAAGCTTTTGTTGAACTCAATCCGAAGTCGGAATGGCGCAAAGGCCTGTCGCCGGAGGACTTGCGTACAGCGATATCGGAAAATCTCGAAGGTGTACCCGGTATTGTCGTTAATATCGGTCAACCCATCGCGATGTCTGTTGATGAACTTTTGACGGGGACACGCGCAGAACTTGCCGTGAAAATTTTTGGACCGGACAGTGATGTCCTGTTGAAAAAGTCGCAAGAGCTACAGGCCATCCTGCAACAGGTCGATGGGGCAGCTGAAGTTCAGGCTGACCAGATTACAGGTGCGCCACAACTTGTGGTGCGTGTCGATCGCGCCGCCCTGGGACGGTATGGTCTCGATGTTGAGGACGCGCTTGACGCCTTGCGGGCCTCGGTCGGCGGTGCAGAAGCCGGCGCTCTGTTTGAAGGCGTTCGGCAATTCCCGATCGTCGTGCGGTTTCATGAAGAGAGCCGCGATACAGCCGAAGCCATCCGCCGCTTGGTGCTGGAATCGCCAACTGGCGCACGTGTCACGCTGGAAAGCGTGGCCACTATCGAGACCGTTATCGGACCACGTCAGATCACGCGTGAGGATGGCGAGCGGTTTATCACCGTGCAATCCAATGTGCGGGGCCGAGACATCGGGTCTTTTGTAATGGAGGCGCAAGCTTTGACCGACGCCAATCTTGACTTGCCTGCAGGCTACCGCGTTGTCTGGGGCGGTCAGTTTGAATTGCAGCAACAGGCCAATGCTCGTTTCGCAGTTGTGATACCAATCACGCTCGGCATTGTATTGCTGATCCTGCTACTGACATTCGGACGGCTTAAATCGGCAATTCTCATACTGCTGAACATCCCCTTGGCGTTGACCGGAGGCGCACTTGCACTCTGGATTACAGGACTACCTGTCTCGGTTCCCGCCACGGTTGGTTTCATCGCATTATTTGGTATCGCGCTTGGCAACGGGATGGTTCTGGTGAGCTTCATGGACGATTTCGCTCGCGCAGGGCGGGATCGAGATGAGTTAGCGATCGACGCGGCAGGTCTAAGGGCGCGTCCAGTCTTGATGACGGCGATGACAACCGCTCTAGGACTTGCGCCCTTGCTGTTTGCCACGGGCGTCGGCGCGGAAGTGCAGCGGCCTCTGGCAACCGTCGTCACAGGCGGGCTTGTCTCTTCAACCCTGTTGACGCTGCTCGTGATGCCGGCATTGCATCGGTGGTTCGCGCCAAAACCTGACTCGCATCATTCGCTGCTGGAAACATCGCACAGCCCTGAAGCTGTTCCAGCGGCATAACTCTTTCTGCCTTGGCGGTGCAACCCGCCAAGGCATCACTTCTTTCGGAGACGCTTATGTCACCTTCAAAACACCAAGATCATGATCACCACAGTGACAGTGACAGTCACGAACATGACCATGGCGATGTCATTAGCCGCTTATTAGGCCCGCGCGCGGAAATTATCTTTGCCGGACTGGCTGGTCTCTGCCTGCTGGCAGGCTGGCTTGGCCCCAAACTTGGTGTGTTCCCTGACCAGATCGGATTTGGCTTGCTGCTCGGAGCCTATTTTTTTGGTGGCTATTTCGCACTTCGGGAGGCGATGGGAAAAATATTCAAAGGGCAGTTTCAGATCGATTTTCTGATGCTGGTCGCCGCCACCGGCGCGGCCATTCTCGGTGAGTGGGCAGAAGGCGCTTTTCTTCTTTTTCTATTTGCCATTGGTCACGCTCTAGAAAACTACGCGATGAACCGAGCCCGTAATGCGATTTCTGCATTGTCTGAACTTGCACCAGATGACGCTTTGATTCGGCGTGGCGATTCCACCGAAACGATCCCGATTGAAAAACTCGCAATCGGTGATGTGGTTGTGGTGCGTTCTAACGAACGTCTGCCTGCCGATGGATTTGTGATCAGCGGTCAAAGTGTTGTTAATCAAGCACCAATCACGGGCGAAAGCGCGCCCGTTGACAAAAGACCTGTGGCTGACCGCGAAAAGGCAGCTGGCAATCCTGACGCGTTAAAGGCCGAAAACCGCGTCTTCGCGGGGTCAATCAACGGGTCCGGCAGTCTTGATATAGAAGTAACCAAATTGTCGGGCGATACGACGCTAGCCCGTGTTGTCACCATGGTGAGTGAGGCCGAAACACGCCAGTCACCAACGCAGAGTTTTACCAAAAAGTTCGAGCGTATATTTGTGCCGTGTGTCATTGCTCTGGCGGTCGTTACCTCACTGGCCTTTCTAGTTCTGGACGAGACGCCCGCAGACAGCTTCTACCGGGCCATGGCTGTCCTGGTGGCGGCAAGCCCCTGCGCGTTGGCCATTGCAACCCCAAGCGCCATTCTCTCCGGCGTGGCCCGCGCGGCGCGCGGCGGCGTGTTGATTAAAGGCGGCGCGCCGCTTGAGGCGCTAGGACGGCTCGACGCAATCGCCTTTGACAAAACAGGCACACTGACGGAGGGCGAGCCACGCCTAGTGGATATTGTACCCTATGGCGATGTCGATGAAGAGACGTTGCTCAAGGTCAGCGCTGCGGTTGAAACGCTGAGTGATCACCCCCTCGCCGAGGCCGTCGTGCGCGATGCGAACACCCGCCTCGGATCAGTTCCCGACGGTGCTACCGATTTTGCCAGCATTACCGGTCGCGGTGTATCCGCGAAGTATGATCAACAGATTGTATATATCGGCAAGATGGCCTTATTCGACGAAATAGATGGAGAACCTGTACCAGCAGATTTAGCCGAAATCGTAAACGCCTTGTCAGCCAATGGGCGCACGACGATGATTGTGCGTCATGGCGGAAGCTATCTAGGTGCCATCGGTCTTATGGACACGCCGCGTGAAGCAGCAAAACGCGTGATTGAGCAGCTGCGTGAAACTGGCGTGACCCGTATCATGATGATTTCAGGTGATAACCAGAATGTTGCTAATGCTGTCGCGCGAGACGTGGGCCTGGACGAGGCCTTCGGCGATCTGATGCCCGATGACAAAGTCACCAAGATCAAGTCGATCAAGCAGGGCCGCGGCGTTGCTATGGTCGGGGATGGCGTCAATGATGCGCCTGCCATGGCCCATGCGACCGTCGGTGTCGCTATGGGAGCGGCGGGCTCGGATGTCGCGCTTGAAACTGCGGACGTCGCCCTTATGGCTGATGATCTTGAGACCTTGCCCTTTGCCGTCGGCTTGAGCCGAGCAACCAGTCGCATTATCCGGCAAAATCTTTGGGCTAGTCTGGGAGTGGTTGCGTTCTTGATTCCGGCAACTCTCTTTGGGCTCGGGATTGGTCCGGCTGTGCTCATTCATGAAGGCTCGACGCTAATTGTGGTGTTCAATGCACTCAGATTGCTTGCTTACAAAGACAAATTACGCGCGCATCTCGAAAAAAACTGAGCCGAACCAAACGTGTAGAGCGATAAAATATATCCTTGACCCGACTCACACAGCTCATCATTTTCCGAATACTTGAGCATATGCCTTGTGCGAGACCTACCGCAAGATTCTGCAGAGAAAATCCGTGTTGGATGCATCGCACATCGACTGTTTTGTTGGTGAATGTTTCTTCTAAACCATTTAAACTGATCGAAAGCTTTGGGCATTGAGGCAAACGACAATAAAGTAGTCTTGTTTCATCTGCATTTCACTCACATATAGCGTTGGAGGCTTAGCTCCGCTGGTATGCGCGGCTGCCTGTTAGCGATTACTCAGCCGGGGGAAAAGAACGTGTTTCTGGCTAACAACAGTGCACATTGTTCGACAAAGAGCCGGCATTCTGGATGGATTCGATGCATGATTTGCTTCACCTTAGATCATTAAAATTTGGGAGAGCTGATCGCCTGAAAATTCGAATTCTTCATAGGTAAGGCTTGATTGGTCTATCGCGGCAGTACGATCTGCGAACACCAACGCGCTCATGTCGCGCTTCCGCCTATGGTTTCGCGCGTTGACAAGGTTACCATTAGCAAGACGTCGGCGAGACTGACTCGGGCAATTCTCAGAGTGTTCGGTCTCGCGACATGAGTGTGCTCCAACCCGCTGAAATAATCGTCTTTCTTATGATCGAATTGTAATTTTATTTCGCCGCTATCGTTCTGGATAATGCTGGAGTTAGGCCTATAGAGTAGGTTGATGAAGTCCTCGCCTGACACGTTGCCTCGAAAAGCGACATTGTCAGGACGATCTATTGATTATACCGGAAAATCGCCACTGACGAGTGTGCACCCGCGGATTCTCCGCTTGAGACAGCGTTCGAATTTCTAAGGGCCACCGAGTTCCGAGGAGCCATATCCTAAGCAGCTGAAGTTTCTGATCTCTTCGGGCCGTGGCTGCGTGCCATCACCCGAGCCAAAATGGTCGTCCCACTTTCCAATTGGTTGACCTAGTAAACGGCTAGTCGCTCAATGATTAAAGCTTTGTTGCTGAAGTTCCCAATCCGAGGACCTTCAAATCCGGCCGTGCGCTCTCCGCCTAGATCGAACTGCCGCACGAACAAAGTCTCAGTGGCGGCAGACAGCAGTTGGAGCGTAACAAAAAAACAGGAAACCCAGAACTTCAAAGATTATTCGTCGCTGGGGCGATGTCGATGATCGTCCGAGCAAAGCCGCTCGGCTGCATCCGGCATCCATGGCTCGGGCATTTATAGGACTGCGCGCCGATGGATGTTGTTGCGATTGCTGAGGCAAACAGGATCGGGTGAACGTTCTTGGCCTTTATGGTCGATGAACGGAAATTTATTCCGGCAAGTCTAATGACGGCACAGAGCCCGCTACCTGATCATGCAAAAACGACATCGGCGAGCGCTTCAAGGAGGCGGTGCAGAACCGATGTTTCTGATACGTTTGAATATTCTATCTGCGAGCGAGTACCTGCGCGTGCGAGATGCCACCGACATCACAAACTCGCCCGAACGGACGCCTAATAACGGCCAATATGCGGGTGACCAATAAAATACGCGTGCTGAGGGGAGGCCGTCGTCAGACCCCCGCCTCGCAGATCGAGCGAGCGTCTTTGGTAGAACGAAGTTAGAACATTCATTTAGTCGCGTTTTTCTTAACTAGAACCGCCCGCTCAGCGTGATTTTCGCATTTAGCGGCGCCCCAACTGTCGCCTGATGCGTGCTGTGTGAGGTCGGGAAATAGAGCTCATCTGTGAGATTTTCGACGTTGAGCTGGATGCGCAGATCATCGGAAATGTCATAATAAGCCGCCGCATCGATCCGGGTGTAAGACGGCAGGGTTGGGTGCGGGCCTGTTGTGCCAATATCGAAATCGGTGATGAAGGACTCATCCTGATAGGTCGCGCCCAGGCCGAATCCGAGCTTGTCTGTGACCTGATATGCGCCCCAGACCGAGAACGTGTTCTCTGGCAGCTCACGCGGAATCTCGGCACCATTGTCTGTCTCGCCATCGAGATAGCTATAGCCGGCGGTAACAAAGAGCTGTTCGGTAACATTGCCCCGTAGTTGAAGCTCAAAGCCATCAATTTCCAGGCCGCGGACTTCGAAATTCTCGCCCGTCGTATCGTCCCGATCGGCACGGGTCTGCTCGTTCTGGAAATAGGCCGCAGTGAAGCTCATGCCGGGCACGAAATCCCATTTCAAACCGATTTCTGCGGTTTCAAACACATCCGGATCGAACGGGTCGCCGCCGCTGATCGTGGCAAATTGCTCTCCCGAGCGTGGCAGGAAGCTTTCACTATAACTGGCATAGAGCGAGACATTTTCTTGAGGCTTGAATATCACGCCAGCGCGCGGCGAGACGCGATCATCCGTGCTGGAGCGGGAGTCGATAGAAACCACGCCCGTATCAAACAGGACGGGATCAACCACATCGACAGCAAAATCGAAACTGTCAAAGCGCAACCCGAGGACGATATCGAAATACGGATTCACCTCGATCTGATCATTCACATAGGCCGAGAAGACTTCCACTTCGGCTTGCGAACGGTCGTTCAGGTCAGCGGTGAAATCATTGGTTGTCGCAACCCCATCGAAATTGACGCCGACGCCGCCTCGGAAGTTCAGCGGACGCTCGACCAGGAAGAATTCAACATCGTCAGACGAACCCGACCAGAAGGCGTTGAAACGGTCATTGTCATTGGAAGTGTCGATATATTCCACGCCGGTCACAAAAGTATGGCCGATGGACCCGGTCGCGAACTCACCGATCAAGTCGCCGGTCAGAGTGAAACTCTGGCGCTGGGTTGTGTCGACATAGCCGTCAATGCCGACCCGCAGCGGATCAGTTGGGTCCGGACAGTCATCGGCAAAACAAGACGCGTAGAAGTTCTGGTACAGCTTGTCATAATCGCTGTAGGAGACCGATACGCGGCCTTTCAGTGTATCATTGAACTGATGCTGCAGGACGCCCCGCAATAGATGCGCTTCCAGCTCGGTTGTGTTCAGATCGGCATCGCCAAAGACAATATCCTCGAACGCCTCAACCGGCTCGCCATTGGCGCCGGTCGGGATGCCGCGATCGATGAAACGCTCATGATTGATATATTCGTAGGACAGATCCAGGGTCGTGTCTGGCGACAGCGCGATCTTGGCGGTTGGGTTCAGGCCAAATCGGTCACCATCATAGAAATCCCGCTGGTTCTCGAGACTCTCATACATCGCATTGATCCGGATCGCAGCGTTGTCGCTGACGACAAAGTTGCTGTCGATCTGCGCGGCAAACGCGCCAAAGGAATCTACGCTGGCCTGATAACCGGTGTATTGCGCGTTGAGGTCAGCCTTTTTGGTCACCCGGTTTATCAGGCCACCAGTGCCGCCGCGGCCAAATAACAAGGCATTGGCGCCGCGCAGAATTTCCACCTGATCAAGATTGTACAGCGGACGATAATACCACACGTCATCACGAACCCCATCGATGAAAAAGTCTGCTGTAGAGCGCACGCCGCGGAATACAACGGCATCGCGGTGCCCTTCACCTTGCGATGAATTCACACCTGGCGTGTAGCTGACCAGGTCAGAAATGCTGTCAAATCCCTGCTGTAAGATCTGGTCGGCGGTAATGATGGTAAGGCTTTGAGGCACATCGATGATAGGTGTCGGCGCTTTCAACGCATTAATTTGATCGGAGTAAAGATACTTACCGACCACGACGACTTTGTCTTGCACTGAAACGTCGTCTTCAGCATCCTGTGCTGCGACTACTGGAGTGTTTAGAAGCGCTGAGATCGCAGTTATACTCATTAGTCGTGCCAAATGATTGTTCATAATTTTGAGCCTATTGATCGCTTACGGGCTGGTGCTATCATATTGCGAATGAATTGCAATCGCGTTTTTGCATGAAGCGCTATTTACGGCCATCGGATTGCTCAGAGGGTTTTCTAACTCCTCTCCAGGAGCCCGCATACTAGCACCATCATTGCTGCACGATGACGCCTCATCACTTGCTTTTGACGAAAAACGTGGGTTGGGCTTAGGTGTCCACGCCCCAGGTCTCGGTCTGGGCGTTGAAATGCGACAACGCTTGTGCTTGTGATTTTAACTTTTGCGGTTGCGATGAGTATCCGGATGTTGAACGCAGTCACCATGGGTGACCGTTTCGTTGCGTACTTGAACGCTAAACATAGCATCGGCGACAGGGAGGAGGGCGGCACGCTGATTAGCGAACGAATGGACGACAATGCTGAACACGTTTACCCCTAGGAGCGTCAAGCAGAACGTTTTGCAAACATAAAAAGCGCGGCTTAGCTTGAAGTCGCCTCTGTCCTGGCGGTTGTGAAGCACCTGATTACTCACAAACTTTCGGTACCGTAAATCTCCGCCTCGCGTGAAGCTACCGTAGTTTTTTGTGAACAACGAGTTCAGGGAGATCTATACCGCTGTACTAATACTTTCTCTTTTTGCGCCTTGAACCGATAAAGACGAAAGCAAGTTCGATAAACCCATTGAATTGAGCTTAGCACCCGATTTGTGTATCCGATAGTAGAACACGTCTCTCTCAAGTTGATAGATTTGGATCAGATTTCAAACTGTGTCGGGACGCGCCGTCAGTCGGTCAAATCCTTCGTAGAGCCCCATGCCTGTCGCCATCGCTCCAAGGAAAACAAAAACAGGCACACCACCAAACGTCAGTGCTGATATTGCGGGTCCCGGACAAAGGCCGACAAGTCCCCAACCGATACCAAACAATACGGCCCCAATAGCGAGCCGAGTATCGATCTGGCGATTGGCAAGGACTTGAAAGCGATCTTCGAAAACAGGTCGATCTCTGATCCACACCAAGCGATAGCCAATTGCAGTTACGAGCAGGGCCCCGCCCATTACAAAAGCGAGTGATGGGTCCCAGTTTCCAAATACGTCGAGGAACGCGAGCACCTTTGCCGGGTTCACCATCTCGCTGATGGTGAGGCCCAGGCCAAATATCAGACCGGCGAGTAGAGCAGCGATATTACGTCCCACGGCTAAACTCCCAACACAGATTTTGCGAGAGCGACCGTTACCATGCCGGCAACCATGAAGAGCGCAACCGATGCCATTGAGCGCGGCGACAAGCGCGATAGCCCGCACACGCCATGCCCGCTTGTGCAGCCTGATCCCAACCGCGTACCGAACCCGACCAGTAAGCCGCCAGCAATAATGAGAGCCCAGCTATCTGTGATCTCGAATGGCGGCTCGGTCCCTCGCACCAGCGCCCACATGGCTGGTGCTGCGATCAATCCAAGCACGAACATCAAGCGCCAGGTTTTGTCTCCGCGCTCGGCAAAGACGGCGCCAGAGAAGACACCGCTAATCCCTGCGATCCGTCCATTCAACGCCATCAGTAGTACTGCAGACAGTCCGATCAAGGCACCGCCAATGGACGCGCTTAGAGGGGTAAAATTCTCCATGCTGTATCTCCTTTGAATTTAAAGTGCATACAGTTGACGTTTTTGTAAAGTATCAGTAACGCTGCTCTTGGAGAACAAGTTCATGATGTTAGAAACAGAACATATGTTGCCCCTCGCGGAAGAGGCGACACGCCTCATGAAGGCCCTTGCTCATCCGGAACGCTTGATGATTTGTTGTCAGCTGCGCGACGGTGAACTTTCTGTCGGAGAGATCGAGAACATGCTCGACATTCCGCAGCCCCGGCTTTCACGTGAACTGTCAAAACTGCGTGCGGATGATCTCGTCGGCACGCGGCGGCAATCAAAATCAATCTACTACCACCTGAAGGATGATCGCATCCGCGCAATTGTCGATACGCTTTGTGCTGTCATGCTTGGTTCAGCCGCCAACGAAGATGCTGAAGGAAATTCACTATGAGCACTCCCGACGTTAGCGGCTTCTTTGATTTGCCAACTAATACGATCAGTTATGTCGTTGCTGATCCGGCAACAAAAAAATGCGCCGTCATTGATTCACTGCTTGATTTTGATCAGGCATCGGGTCGAACAAAGACCGATTCAGCCAACAAACTCGTCGAATTTGTTCGTCAGAATAATTTGACCTGCGAGTGGATTATCGACACTCATGTCCATGCCGACCACCTAACCGCCGCGCCTTATATACGCGAGCAACTTGGTGGCAAAACTGCGATTGGTGATAAGATTCCGATTGTTCAGCAGGTGTTCGGTGAGGTGTTTAATGAAGGCCAATCTTTTCATACCGATGGCAGTCAGTTTGATCATCTGTTCAAACCGGGAGAGAGTTACCGAGTTGGAAAGATCGAAGCGCGGGCACTCTCCACGCCCGGTCATACACCTGCCTGCATGACCCATCTAATCGGCGATGCCATGTTCGTCGGTGATACTCTATTTATGCCTGACTATGGCACAGCACGCTGCGACTTTCCGGGAGGGGACGCGGGAACGCTTTTCGACTCGATCCAGATGCTCTTCGATTTCCCGGACAGTACGCGCATGTTCCTGTGCCACGACTACAAAGCTCCGGGGCGTGACGAGTTCACGTGGGAAACCACGATTGGAGATCAAAGGCGTTTCAATATTCATGTGAAAGATGGAACCTCGCGCGATGCATTCATCAAAATGCGCAATGAAAGAGACGCTACGCTGTCAATGCCGAAACTCATTTTGCCATCTGTACAGGTAAATATGCGTGCAGGTGATATGCCGCCGCCGGAGGATAATGGCATTCGCTACATGAAAATCCCAATCAACGCGCTTTGATATGAAGATCGCCAGGTACTTCCCGATATTAGACTGGGCCCCGAAATATCGGGGAGAGACCTTGGTAAGTGATTTGGTTGCTGCAGTGATCGTTACAATCATGCTGATCCCTCAATCGCTGGCTTATGCACTCTTGGCTGGTCTGCCGCCTGAAGTAGGGCTTTATGCGTCCATCCTTCCGCTGATTGTCTATGCAGTCTTCGGTTCATCACGTCAGTTGGCTGTTGGGCCAGTGGCGATCCTATCGCTTATGACAGCGGCGGCGGCAGGTAAAATCGCCGCGCAAGGCAGCGCTGAGTATATTCAGGCCGCGGTCATCCTTGCGTTACTGTCTGGCATGATCCTGCTGCTGATGGGGCTATTTAGAATGGGGTTTCTGGCGAACTTCCTGAGCCATCCAGTGGTTTCTGCTTTTATCACGGCGTCAGGCATTATCATCGCCGCTTCTCAGATGAAACACATTCTCGGCGTGAATGCGGGTGGGCATAATCTCTACGAAATACTGAAGTCAATTTTTGAGAAACTGCCTGAAACGAATCTTCCAACGCTCTATATCGGTGGGGCGTCGTTGGTCTTCTTGTTCTGGGTTCGAAAACAATTCAAGCCGGTTCTGAAATCAATGGGACTTGGCGATAAGACTGCGACGATCATCGCTCGCTCAGGGCCGGTCTTCGCTGTGGCAGCCGGGATTCTGGTGGTCGCAATCATGGGACTCGACCAGCAAGGCGTCAAAATTCTGGGCAGTGTCCCGACAAGCTTGCCCGTAATCGGCGTTCCCGCCTTCAGCGCGGATATATGGATGCAGCTTCTCGGTTCTGCTGCACTCATAAGTCTGATCGGTTTTGTGGAGTCGGTTTCGGTTGGTCAAACCCTGGCAGCCAAAAACCGAACGCGGATCGATCCCAACCAGGAACTCATCGGCCTTGGCGCAGCGAGTTTTTCAGCGGGCGTATCGTCTGGCTATCCCGTGACGGGCGGTCTTGCACGTTCAGCCGTCAACTTCGACGCGGGGGCCGAAACACCTGCAGCAGGTGCGTTCACCGCAAGCGGCATCGCGCTCGCGACAGTGTTCTTAACGCCTTATCTTTTCTATCTGCCCCAAGCCGTACTTGCGGCGACCATCATCGTTGCGGTTCTGTCACTCGTGAACATTCGGGAAGTCATCAAAGTCTGGAAATACTCAAAATCTGACTTTGCCGCCATGGCGGCGACCATCTTCGTGACGCTTTTCTTCGGTGTTGAACTTGGTGTGACGACCGGCGTCGTCCTCTCACTGCTTCTGCACCTCTACAATACCAGCCGCCCGCATTTTGCCCTGGTTGGCCAATTGCCGGGAACCCATCATTTTCGCAACGTGAATCGTCACGCTGTGGTAATTTCCGATACCGTACTTACCGTCCGCATTGACGAAAGTCTATATTTTGCCAACGCTCGCTTTCTGGAGGACACAGTCTACTGCATGCTCTCCAACCGGCCCGATATGAAGCATCTCATTCTGATGTGCCCGGCAGTAAACCATATTGATGCCAGTGCATTGGAAAGCCTCGAGGCGATCAATCATCGCCTGGAGGATGCAGGCGTAACTCTGCACTTATCTGAAATCAAAGGTCCTGTGATGGACCGGCTGCAGCGCACGCATTTTCTAGAAGAAATGACGGGCAAAGTCTTTCTCAATCAATACGAAGCCATGCTCGAACTCGATGAATACTGCGTAACGAACGCGTTCAGTCGCGACCCCAAGACAACTAAGCCCGGAACCGATCCTTGCCCGTCGCTACGCTATGCAGGGCTCGAACCGGCTAATGGTGGAGACCGGTAGTGGCTAATTCCCCGTGCAGGATCATGGTGCAGCTTAGTCCATTTTGGCTTTCTAATCTCTCTCAATTGATAAGGCCCGCATCTTTCGACGCGGGCCTGTTTTGAATCCGCGGAAGCGGTCTAAATAGAATGGCAATGAATTAGCGCTATATCGCTGTCCGCCTAAAACATGGTTCGAACACCGACTTTAAAGACCGTGTCATCATCACTGCCAGTTTCGGCGCGTTGAAAATCGGCAGTGTCACCGTAGGCCTGCTCGTAAGCGAGCTCAATATATGGCGCAAACTCGCGGGTGAACTCGTAGCGCAGCTGCGCGCTATATTCGGCCGTCGATAGTCCCGAGCCAATCTGCCGAACTGGATCGTCTTCGGCGAAGAAGTCCAGCGCGATGCCGGGCTCAAGTATCAAGCGTTGCGTAAACAGGAGCTCACCAGTCGCTTCGAACCGGGCGCTCAGGTCGCCGCTGGAAGAGACAAAAGCTGCCGCATCAACTTCAAAGAAATAGGGCGCAAGGCCTTGCACGCCGATCACGCCATAAGTTTCGCCTTTGGGCTCCAGATCATATCGCACGCCAACCTGGGCGTCCCAGTATTTGGAAATGTAACGTGAATACAACGCTTGGACTTCTGCATCCTCGAAGTCGCCATCGGCGAACTCGCCTTCGGTTTTCCACCAGAAGCGATTATAGTCGCCGCCAACCCAGCCTTGAGCATCCCAGGCGCCGACCGTTTCATCATCGATTTCCGCGATGTCGGCTTCTATCAGCGTGTAATTGTAAATCGGGTCACCTTCTGCGGCGAGAGCGGGCAGGGCGGTCGCAATCGCGAGCACGCCTACGAACAGGATTTTAGGTTTCATTTATCTTATCCTTATTGGGAGGAATTATTGCATGCCGCCAACGACGTTGACTTGCCGAAACATGCCAGTCGCTGCGTGTTGAAGGATGTGACAGTGGAATGCCCATGAGCCGGTTGCATCAACCGTCACGTCAGCTGAGATCGTCTCACCTGGGGCGATTGTGATTGTGTGTTTGCGAGGCGCCATCTCGCCTTCACCATTAACAAGGTCCATCCACAATCCATGCAGGTGCATCGGATGTTCCATCATGGTTTCGTTCTTGAAGGTTATCCGAACCCGCTCGCCATAGTTAAGCTCAAGCGGACCAGCATCGCCAAACTTCAAATCATTGATGGACCAGATGTAGCGCTCCATGTTTCCCGTGAGGCGCAGCTCGACCTCGCGGTCAGGGGCGCGTCGATCTGTATAAGGTGTGAGCGCGCGAAGATCGTCATAAGCAAGCACCTTTGGCTCATCATTCATTCCAGACATTTCGCCATGTTTTGCGTGGCCCTCACCGCCCATTTCGTGGCGCATACCGTCCATGCCTGCGGTCATATCATCGGCCATTGCGCCGTGATTGCCATGACCTTCGCCCATCGCAGCCATTGTGAGTTCGGGACGGGGACCAAGCTCAGGAATTGCCGCTTCAGCACCCGGCGATTCGCTCAAAG
>JALUWJ010000276.1 GCA_027019605.1 Henriciella sp.
CTGATTGAGTTCATGGCTTGGGTCCCAGTGTTCACGCCGTTCTTGCTGATCCTGCGCATGCCGACAGAGCCGCCGCTTTGGGAAGTGTTTGCGCAACTCGGTCTGATGGCGCTCACGACGCTGTTGATCTTGCACTTGGCAACGCGGGTCTATCGCGCT
Organism: Henriciella sp.; assembly: GCA_027019605.1. Classification (GTDB taxonomy): domain Bacteria; phylum Pseudomonadota; class Alphaproteobacteria; order Caulobacterales; family Hyphomonadaceae; genus Henriciella. The sequence continues at coordinate 160 of JALUWJ010000276.1, forward strand.
GGGGCGGTGCACGGCGCAGGCGTAAACGATGTCTGGGCGTTCTTTGGAAAGCTCGTCCCAGGCAAAAAGAGCGCAGCCTAGACGGCTTGCTCTTCAACACCTTCAAACGTATCCGCGCGGGCGAGCTGCGGGAACAGTCTGATCCATAACAGGCCGACGCCGATGGCGACGACGCCGCCAAACAAGACGGCGCCCACGGGTCCCAGCAAGCGGGCCGCGACGCCGCTCTGAAAGTCCCCCAACTCGTTTGAAGCAGAGATAAAAATGAAAGAGACCGAGGTCACTCGGCCTTTCATCTCGTCCGGTGTCGCCAATTGGATGAGCGAGGCGCGCACATAGACCGAAATCTCGTCCGCTGCGCCAGTAATGATCAAAGCGACGAAGCTCAGCCAGAAGATTGATGACAGGCCAAACACCAAAGTCGCCGCGCCAAAGATCCCGACCGCCCAGAACATCCATGGCCCGACCCGGCGTGTGAGCGGTTTGCGCGCAAGCAAGAACGCAACGGTCAGCGCGCCAATCGCGGGAGCCGCAGCCAAGAAACCGAGACCAGCTTCACCTACTTGCAAAATGTCCCGTGCGAACACCGGCAGCAAGGCCACGAGCCCACCGAAGAAGACCACGAACAGGTCGAGAGAGATTGCCCCCAACACAATTTTGTTCCGGCCAATATAGCGCAGGCCCTCGAAAATCATGTCGAAGCCTTTGGCCTGCTCAAGCTTCTGATGCGGCGGGGTTTTCGCCGTGGCGATTGCGAGGATCGCAAAGGTGATCAACCCGAAAGCCACGGTGTAAACCAAGCTCAATCCACCCGCAGCAAGCAACAGCCCGCCAAAAGCTGGACCAACAATTTTGGCGGTTTGGAACCCGAGTGAATTGAAGGCGATCGCGATTG
>JALUWJ010000277.1 GCA_027019605.1 Henriciella sp.
TTCACGGTGAAACGCCTGCGTGAAGGCGCATTGCCAGCTCAAGGAAATGCGTCCGAATTCTGGGCGGAAGTCTCCGAGTTCGATCGTGCCGTGACGGCGGTTTCTATGACGGTTGGTCAGCTCGAGAACAAAATCCAACTGCTCGCGCTGGCGACACAGCGCGCTGCGGGCGGAAACCCAGAGACGCTGGACAATCGTCTGCAGAGCATTCTTCAGGAAGCCAATGCGGTCTCTGAACTGGTCAATGGCAACGAGGCGCGCAACGCGATTTATGAACGGACGCAGCCAACGGTTCGTAGCCGCTTGGGATTTGTCATGACCGGTGTTGGACGCTCAACTTATGGACCAACGCCGACCCATAGACAGCAATTGGACATTGCGAAATCTGAGTTCGAGGCGATCAAGCAGCGCGTTTCCACACTCGTTGATGTCACAATCCCAGCGTTCGAAGATGAGTTGATTGCGGCAGGTGCTCCATGGGTGCCAGGGGCGAAAATCCCATAGGCACGGGGCACCCCTCGCTCTGATCAAACTGACGCAAAGAAAATCTGATCGGTCGATAAAGAATGAAGCTGAATGCGAAGCGCTTGCTGCGCCAAATCCACTATTGGCTATCGCTTGCGGTGGCTGTGCCCGCGGGGATCATTTTCGTCGCGGGTATCTTTCTGATGCTGAAGAAAGAAATCGCGTGGATTCAACCACCGACCGTGTCTGGGGTGGTCTCCGATCAATTGCCTGAGGTGAGTTTCGATCAGATGCTGGACGCCGCCCGCGCGCATCCTGAAGCGCAGATTCAAACCTGGTCCGATATCGACCGGATTGATCTGCGTGTCGGCAAGGGCGTTGCCAAGCTGCGAGCGGTTTCGGGCTGGGAGGTTCAGGTCGACACGAATACGGGCGAGGTCTTGAACGTTGCCTATCGCCGATCAGATTTGATTGAGCAGATTCATGATGGATCGTTCTTTTCGGATGCTGTGAAACTCTACATCTTTTTGCCGACAGGGATCTTGCTGATCTTGATGTGGGGCACAGGGCTGTATCTGTTTTTC
>JALUWJ010000278.1 GCA_027019605.1 Henriciella sp.
GACACATGTCTAAACTCTATTTCACTTATAGCGCGATGAATGCGGGGAAGTCCGCGATTTTATTGCAAGCCGCTTATAACTATAAGGAATGTGGCATGCAGGTCATGCTATGGACGTCCGGGCATTATGGCGCTGAACCCGGCGCGACCATGGGAAAGATCGAGTCGCGGATTGGGCTCGAGGCCGATGCCCATCTCTATCGCGCAGACACAAATCTGTTCGACGCAATCGAGAAAGAGCATTCCGAAAAAAACCTTAGCGTGATCTTTTTCGATGAGGCGCAATTCCTGACCAAAGACCAAGTCTGGCAATTGGCGCGGGTGGGCGACAAGCTGAAACTGCCGGTGCTCTGCTATGGCTTGCGGACCGACTTCCAAGGCGAGCTCTTTGAAGGATCGGCGGCTCTCTTGGCGATTGCTGACGATTTGCGCGAGGCGCGTACCATCTGTCATTGTGGGAAGAAAGCGACGATGACCGCCCGCATGGACGAGCAGGGCAATGCGATCAAATCGGGCGAGCAGGTCAGTGTTGGCAAAGAGGTTTATGTCTCCTTGTGCCGCTCTCATTGGGAAGAAGCATTAGGGCGCTAAGTCCGAATTTGGCGCGCATTCCTGCCACATTGAGGCTCTAACGCATTTTGCGGGGCAGAATATGGAGCCCATCATGCGCGGCCGAAGAAATGGTGTTCGAAACAGTCTGATTTGCGGTCTTCTCGCGATCGCGACCTTTATCGGAATTGGCCTCGCTGCCAGCGCCCAAGAAGAGCTCGGACCAGCAGATGTCGACTTTGGCGGCTTTCTGGATCTCAGTGATGAAGTCTTTCAAATCCGCGAGGATCGCTTGCTGAGCCTGAAAGCGTTCAACGACATGGCCGCAGCGCCGAACACAATTATCCTCGACGCGCGCAGCCGATACGCGTTTGAAATGGGGCATATTGAAGGGGCTGTGAATCTGCCTTTCTCCGATTTTACCGATGAAAAACTTGCTGAAATCATCCCGAGCAAAGACACGCGCGTTCTGATCTATTGCAACAATAATTTCAGCGACGATGCCGAGCCGATCCCGCTCAAACGAGTCTCGCTGGCGCTAAACATTCCGACCTTCATCAACCTCTATGGTTACGGCTATGAAAACATCTATGAGCTTGGCGTTTTGACCGAGACGACCAACGAAGATGTGAACTGGGTGATGGGCGAAATGCCGCTCTAAGGACTTCCCCCGATAGTTTTAGCTCTGCTAATGCGTTCATTCGAACCCTTGCAAATGGCGGGTAGATCATACATCTGCGCCGCTTGAGAACCGTTCTTAGGAGATCGCGATGACTGCAGCTGCTGAAGCGCCCGCGAAAAAAGTGAACCCAAACGCGCCGACGGAAGAGACGGTGCTGTCTGTCCATCACTATACGGACCGTTTGTTCAAATTCACGATCACGCGTCCATCGAGCTTCCGGTTCCGGTCGGGTGAGTTCATCATGATCGGATTGATGGGGGACAATGGAAAGCCCTTGTTGCGTGCCTATTCCGTCGCCAGCCCGAATTGGGACGACACGCTTGAGTTTTACTCGATCAAAGTCCCGGATGGCCCGCTGACCTCTAAGCTGCAGAAAATTCAGGTCGGAGACAAAGTGCTGCTTGGGAAGAAGCCGGTCGGTACACTGGTTCATGACGCCCTGGTGCCTGGTAAGCGTCTCTATTGTTTCTCCACTGGAACTGGCTTCGCGCCCTTTGCGAGCATCCTGCGGGATCCGGAAACCTATGAGAAATTTGACGAAGTCATCATCACGCACACTTGCCGCGATGTGGCTGAGCTGGCCTACTCACAAGAGACGGTTGATACGTTCCTCAACGATCCGGATATCGGTGAGATCGGGCAGGGCAAATTGCGCCTCTACCAAACTTGTACACGCGAAGCGTTCGAACGTTCTGGCCGCGTCACGGATTTGATCCGGTCTGGCAAACTGTTCGAAGATCTCGGTGTTCCGCGGCTCGATCCAGAGACCGATCGCGCGATGATTTGCGGGTCGATTGAGATGACCAAAGAGCTGAAAGGCTTGATGGAAGAGCATGGCCTGAAAGAAGGCTCGAACTCTGAGCCCGCAGACTTTGTGATTGAACGCGCCTTCGTTGGGTAGCATATAGCGGGCATGATTGTCCGCGATTATACCCCAAACGATGCCGCTGCTTTCCGGGATCTCAACCTGGCTTGGGTTGAGGCGTTTTTCACCGTGGAAGACGAAGACCGCGCGCAACTGGAAGACCCGCAAACGCACATCCTCGACAAAGGTGGTGCCATCCTGATCGCTGAATATGAAGGCGAGGCCGTTGGTACAGTCGGCTTGGTGCCGGGGCATGGTGATGGCGTTTTGGAGCTGATCAAAATGTCAGCCCGGAGCGATATTCAAGGCAAGGGCATTGGCCGGGCCTTGATGGACGCAGCGATCGAGAAATCGCGTGCCATGGGTGCCTCGAAAATTTGGTTGGAGACCAATACTAAATTGGAAGCGGCTTTGGCGCTGTATCGAAAGTCAGGCTTTCGTGAGCTGACAGGCGATGAGGTGACGCCAACGCCTTATGATCGCTGCAACTGCCAGATGCTGCTGGACCTCTAGGGAACAGAACAGCCCTCATCCCGCGCGTTGAAGCGGAATGAGGACGGTGCTTGATCGGATTACTTGCCGAAGCCGTAAACCAGGGAAACACGGCTGATCGTGTCGGTCGATTCAAACCCATCAACTGGATCTGTATCGTGACGCACCTCGAACGAAACGCGCGCAGAGAGCGTGTTCGTCAAAGAGGCTGTGATCGCTGCGATATTGCCGATTTGAGTTGATGTGTCGGCATAGACCAAAGTCGAGTCATTGGTGAAGGAGACATTGTCGTTGAACTTGTGCGCAAAGTTCGACGCCGCGGTCGCACCGAAAGACTCTTCCGTTGATGCTTCGCTGAGAACCGTCGGTGGAACTGTGCTGCCATCAAGGACAGCTTCAATTTCGTCGATCTTAAGACCCGGGCCGCCGCGCACGGTCCACTGTGTCGCGTCGCCATTCAGTAGTTCATAACCGAGACCGCCACCGATAAAGGCGCGAGAATCAAAGCCGGAAAACTCGTCACGCTCATAGGTCAGCTGGCCGAAGCCAAACAGACGATCATTGAACTGACGATCAAGGTTGGTGCCGAGGAAAATCCGGTTCTTGGTCTCGTCGCCATCTGTTTCGCCATAGTCGGCAGTGGCTTGAAGGCCGATTTTCCAGAGGTTCATGGTGCGTGTCGCATCGACGCCAAGGCCAAGATCCGTTGTCTCGGTATTGCCGGTTGTAACACCTGCGCTCAACGAGCCTTCGCCGCTCCAGCCATTTTCGGATGCGTCTTGAGCATGGACCGGGAGTGCGATTGCGACAGCGCCTGCAAAGGCTGCATATTTGAGAAACTGGGAGAATGTCATGTCTAGCTCCTGTCATTAGACGGGCGCGACATGCTCTTAAAAACCTGAATCCGATATGAACCGGCGCAGTTTTAACTGCCGATCTGACCGCGGTGTCGCAATTTTGCATCGGCGAGCACACAAGCCATCATGGCTTCTGCAACCGGGACCGCGCGGATCCCGACGCATGGGTCGTGGCGACCTTTGGTGCGGACATCGACCTCGGCGCCATCACGCGTCACAGACTTGGTTTCGGTCAGGATCGAAGAGGTTGGCTTAATTGCCACGCGAACAACCAGGTCCTGGCCCGTCGAAAGACCGCCAGCGACCCCGCCATTATTGTTCGACAGGAAGCGCACGCCTTCATTGCCCATCCGCATCTCATCGGCGTTTTGCTCGCCTGTAAACGCGGCGGCATCAAATCCAGCCCCGATTTCGACGCCCTTGGCCGCGTTGATGCTCATCATTGCCATCGCGAGTTCACTGTCGAGCTTGCCATAGATTGGCGCGCCCCATCCGGCTGGAACGCCAGAGGCTTGAACCTCAACCACGGCGCCAACGGACGACCCAGCTTTGCGAATCTCGTCGAGATAGTCTTCCCACTTCGAGGCCATTGCTGCATCCGGGCACCAAAACGGATTGTCGCCGGTAATGTCCCAATCCCATTTCTCGCGATCGATCTTGTGTTCACCGATTTGAACAACGGCGCCGCGAATTTGGATATCATCGCCGAGAACACGCCGCGCCACAGCGCCAGCGGCCACCCGCGAGGCAGTTTCGCGCGCCGAACTGCGCCCACCGCCGCGATAGTCGCGCACGCCATACTTCTGATCGTAGGTATAGTCGGCATGGCCCGGACGATACCGGTCGCGAATTTCAGAATAGTCCTTTGAGCGCTGATCGACATTCTCGATCATCAGGCTGATCGGTGTGCCCGTGGTCACTTGCCCGTCGGTTCGGTCATCCTCAAACACACCGGACAGGATTTTGACCTGATCTGGTTCGCGGCGCTGTGTCACAAACCGGCTCGTCCCAGGACGGCGTTGATCGAGGAATTGCTGCACCCAGTCTTCATCAAGTGCCAAGCCCGGAGGGCAGCCATCAACAACGCAGCCGATTGCAAGCCCGTGGCTTTCTCCCCAGGTGGTGACGCGAAATAAATGTCCAAATGTGTTATGCGACATAAGGGCTGATCCGTGGTTGCGACGTTCGCGGTCTCCTATATGCAAATGCGGCGCCTGCCAAACCCCTAACGTCTTCTTTGGAATAGACAGAATGACCGATGTGCCCGTTTCCATCCCAAAATCTCCATCATCTGCCGACTATGCGGCGGAAGGCGATCGTCCCTTAATCCCAGATACGAGCGATCCGATTGCATTGCTTGACGCCTGGCTGAAAGAGGCGAACGCGCATGAGCCAAACGATTCTTCAGCGATGTCGCTGGCGACGGTGGATGCGGATGGCCTGCCGGATGTCCGGATTGTTCTCTTGCGTGGCCTGGATGCCGAAAGCGGACTGCAATTCTATACCAATTATGACAGCGCCAAAGGCGATCACTTGGCGGCGCATCCAAAGGCTGCGGTTTGTTTTCATTGGAAAAGCCTCAGGCGTCAGGTGCGCGTGCGCGGACGGATTGAGAAATCCTCACCGGAGCAATCGGATGCTTATTTCCAGCAGCGCGCCCCGCAATCTCGCATCGCGGCGATCGCCTCGGATCAGTCGAGGCCTTTGGAAAACCGCGATATCTTCAATCAGCGCGTGGCTGAAATCAGTGCCATTTACGGCGATGATGACGACATTCCGCGTCCCGAGCATTGGGGCGGATACCGTCTGATCCCGTCAGAGTTTGAGTTCTGGCAGGACCAAGCCTTCCGGATGCATGACCGCCTAAAGCTGAAATTGGACGGATCGACGTGGACGAGCTCGCGCCTATATCCCTAGAACCATACGGTTAGGGAGGCGGCTATGACGCTCGCAAACGACTATTCAGGCAAACTGGCAATTGTGACTGGCGCCGGCGATGGCATTGGCGAAATGCTGGCGCGCAAGCTGGCAGACTCCGGAATGCAAGTCGGTGTTCAAGATATCCGCGCCGAAGCCGCTGAGTCTGTCGCGACGAGCATTGGCGGCGGGGCATTTCCGCTCGTCTTTGACGTTTCAGATCGCGATGCCTGTCTGTCTGCAGCCGAAACGGTTCGAGCGCGAGGACCGATAAACCTGCTATGGCTGAATGCCGGTGTCGGGGTCGGATCGCCGATCTTGACGGGTAAGCAAAACGCCATCGCCTGGGGATTTGATGTCAACGTGCGCGGCGTCATCTGGACGGCGCAGGCTTTCGTGCCTCTGATGCAAGATGCTGAAGGCCCCAGGCATGTCGGGATTACCGCATCTTCAGCGTCTCTTCGATCCCCGGAGGGCGACTTTCCGCTTTATGCGACGACCAAGCACGGGACGTTTGCGGTCGGAGAGGCGCTGCGCGGAGAATTGGCCGGGCAGGGGATCGGAACCACAATTCTGTGCCCCGGCCTCTTGAACACGAAAATCTGGGACGGCGCCAAGGCCCGCCCAGACCGGTTTGGCGGCGCCCGGCATATGGATCCGTCCATCTCGAAAATGTGGGATGAAGCCAAATCCCCCGACGTGATGTGGCCAGAGGTTGCTCGGACGGTTGGACAAGGCGGCGGTTATTTGATCTGCTCGACCGATGGAGGCGAGACCAAGGCCGCGTTTGAGGCGCGCGCACAGGAGATCTCGTCCAGCATCGTGGAGGTTTAAAACATGAAACGCGGACTACAAATTGCGCTCGGCATCTTTTCACTCATCCCGCTCTATTTTGCGATCCTGGGGATTGCGACCGGGGCGGCTAATTTCATGCCGGATGGCGGATATCCTGCGGCGATTGATAATCAGTTTAGATATCTCTCGGCCATCTATTTGCTGGTCACGATGTTGCTCTGGTGGACGATCCCGAATGTCGAGAAGCATGGAAAAGTGCTCGCAATGGTCTGCGCCGCGATCTTCATCGGCGGG
>JALUWJ010000279.1 GCA_027019605.1 Henriciella sp.
ACGTCAATCCTGTCACCGGCGAAGTGAACGGCCCGATCCCGTTCTATAATACCGGGCTTGGTTTCTCGCTCGCAAACGGGACGCCGCTCGCAAACCTCGATCTCGGCCGCGTCTTCATCCTGTCGACCGGCGGGACATGTAGCGCCAGTGAAGCCGTGCTGAACGGCTTACGCGGGATCAATGTTGAAATCGTGCTGATTGGCGACGTGACTTGCGGCAAGCCCTACGGCTTCTATCCAACCGACAATTGCGGCGAAACTTACTACACGATCCAGTTCCGCGGCCTGAACGATCAAGGCTTTGGCGACTATTCTGACGGCTTTGTCCCGAACAATTCTACGTTCGGCTTTGGCGAACGGGTCTCTGGCTGTGTCGTCGCGGACGATCTCTCGACCGAGCTCGGCGACCCGACTGAGGGTTTGCTGGCCGCGGCGCTCGATTATCGCGAAAATGGCACCTGCCCTCCTGTCACGACAAAAACGCCGGAAGAAGTGGTGACCTCGAAAGTCGGCATGGCTGAAGTGGCGACGACGGCCTTGTCGTCCCAAGACGACTTCGCCGCGCGCAACCGGGACATGTCGATGCCATGGTAAGATCGGCGCTCTTCACCGGACTGATCGCGCTGACGCTTGGGGCGTGCCAGCACAGCGCGACCGCCGCGCCTGCGACGCTTGCGGATGAGACGCCGGCGACAATAGATGCTTTGAAGTCGGCGCTCGGGTCAGCGATTAATCGCGCCAATATTGACCTCGGCGCGGGCGATCTTAGGGGCGCTTCATCCGTCACCGTACTGCCACCACGTCTCACCGAGCACGAGACGCGTAGCCCGGCGACGCCCATCGTCTTCAACCTGTTCGTTAGGAACGGAGACTGTTACGCCGTCCAGGATGGATCGGAGGCGGAAATCCCGCTTCCAGACGTCCCCTGCAAGCCAGCCTAAATCGTAAAAAGCCCGCCTGATTGAGGCGGGCTTTTTTTATTCCAGAGAACAAACACGCGCTAGATAAAGGCGTATCCGTTCGCGTTGATGTAATTGATCAACTCATTCCGACGCCGGCCTGGATCAGGGTGGGTCGACATAAATTCTGGTGGACGATTGCCAGCGCTTTTCTTGTCCATCAGCTCCCACAAGCGCGGGGCTTGGGTCACGTCATAGCCAGCGCGGTACATGTAATCCACGCCGAGCTTATCGGCCTGCAATTCGTGATTTCGGCTATACGGCAGCAACACCCCAAACTGAATGGCGGCGCCGCCAAGCGCAGCGAGCGTATTGCCGTATTGGCGCAGCTCTTCTGATTGCGCGATGGCAACCTGCCCGGCGACCATAGCCACCTGCGCGGTGACTTGCGCTGAGGCACGTGCGGCCGAGTGGCGACCATCAATGTGACCGGCTTCATGGCCGAGGATCGACGCCAATTGGTCATCATTTTCAGTCAGCTCGGTAATCCCGCGATACACGCCAACCTGCTGCCCCGGCATTACGAAGGCGTTGATGTCATCAGTATCAAAAACCGCCACTTCCCATTCTGTCGGCACGTAGGCGACGTCCTGGTTATACTTGTCTTTCAATGCCGTGGTTCGACCTTTTGCCGTGCGGTCCCAGGTGGTCAGAACGCGGCTGCGCAAACGGCTATCACCGGTTTGCGGCGTTTGCTTTTTCATTTCCGTCCAAGCCGTCGTCGACATCGCGGCCAAAGACGCGTTGTCAAACCCTGGCAAGATCAGTTGCGACTCACCCGTCACCGGGTTGGTGGAGCAGCCGGTCACGATCGGCACGATCGTTCCGCAGGCCAGGCCGCGGATCATCGCGCGGCGCGACATGCGCATGCGCGGGGCTTTGTCTAGAAAATCGCGCGGCGCGTCGATGCGGTCGCCGGTTTCAATCATCTCATCTGTAATCAGTAGATCACTCATGGTTCTGTCTCCCAATACCAGACCTGTTTAATTGCGATCACGCGTGGATGCAAAAACTGTGGTTAATCAAATGCTCGCACATAAAATCGCACGCGTCACGTGAATGCTGTATGAAGCCACATTCGGGCCTTAATTAAGCGGCCGCAATAAGGTCTTTTGCTTGGCCGACCCAATTTTCGCGGCTGACACGCCCTTTGAAAGACAGATGGTTTTCGATCCATGTCTCGTTCTCAGGAAGCCAGGCTGCGACCTGTTCATAGGTCCAAATACCCAAGCCGTTTAGAACTTCCGCAATCCGTGGTCCAACGCCGGTTATCGCGGTTAAATCGTCGCCGCCATTTGAAGGCTTTTCGATCGAGTCGGGCTGTTTCCCATCAAGTTCGGCAAGCATCGCATCTGAAGGATGAACCTCCTCCTCGGCCGGGGTCTCAGACACAGGCTCTGGTGTGGACTCCGCGGCTTCTGCTGGCGCTTCTTCCTTGTCGGGTTCACTCGTCTCGGCCTCGGGCTCCGTCACTGGCTCCGCGACAACATCAGCAGAAGCCTCTTCGACGGTTTCTTCCGCCTGCTCAAAATAGGCAAGGCGCCCCTCGAGATACCGGTTCCGCCAGCGCAAGCGCGCCATTTCTTCATCGACGGCAACGTTAGAAGCTGAGTCATTATCGGCTTCCGGGCTTTCAGGCTCGGTTTCGATAACCGGCGCCGCGCCCACCTCAACGGTCTCGGTGCGAGTGGCAGATTGCTCGATGGTTTTTGCTTCAAGCGCATCAACACGCTGGCGCAGATAAGCATTTTGCCAATGCAGTTTTTCGAGGCCCGGATCTTCTTCCGCTGGCGCGTCTGTCTCAGCAGGAACAATCGCGGCAGCTGCGGAGACGTCTGCCTCGAGCGCCACAACACGTTCCTCAAGCCAGGCGTTGCGATCGCGCAAATCCTTGAGCTCTTTTTCGTCTTCATCAGACAGCGCCGCACCGGCCAGTGCACCAACCGCAGCCCCTGCCGCCGCTTCAGCTAGACCATTCCCGTCTTCGCTTTCGGATTTGAGTTGTTCGAGCTCGGCGCGCGCCGCGTTTAGCTCGTCTCCCAGCGCTGCGATCCGTGTCTCGCGATCGTCCAGCTCCTGACGCAATGTGTCGTCACCGCCGACCGCTTGTGCCGCCTCTTCTTTACGCTTTCGCTGCGCTGCGTAGAGCGCATCCACTTCAGCTTTCGCCTGGGTCAATTCGGTCTTGGCGATTTCCCGCTCAATGCCCGCGCGTCGAACCTGATTGCTGGCCAGCAAGCCTCGGAACGAAAACCCGAAAAGCAGGCCGAGAAAAGTCGCGGCGGCGAGCACCATCCACATATTTGCGATTAGCCACTGCATCTACTCGCTCCGTTCCTGAACTTTAAATTCAATTCTGCGATTTGCGGCGCGACCGTCAATTGTCGCATTGTCCGCTTTTGGTTGATCGGGTCCGTACCCTTTGACGACGAGACGCGCCAAATCGAACCCTGCGTCACTCATATAATTAGCAACAGCTTGGGCGCGGGCCTCGCTGAGCACCGTATTGGCCTCAGGCGCACCGCTATTATCTGTGTGCCCGCCGATTTCGAAGACGAGCGTCTCCGCGCAGGTTGAGGACACGGCCATAATCTTGTCGAGCGTTTCACCGCTGTCTCGCGAGATTGCTGCGCTGCCGGTTTCGAACACGACTTCATTGGCATCCATGATCAAATCAAACGAGGTTTGGCAGGCCTGCAACGGGTTATCACCGAGATCGACGCCGGCAATTTCGTCCAGAGCGACAGTGACGGCGGCGGCTTCGATTTCGACCGCATAGGCGCCGGTCAACTCGCTCATATCTTCGCGCAGGAATTGCAGCGTGGAGCTTGTCGCTTCGCCTTCGAAACTGAACCCATCGCCCTCGGGGTGAAATTGCATTTCACCGTTTTCGAACTTTGAAAAATGCGGAAGGCCGAGGCGGACGCCTTCAATCCACGGCTCATACTCGGTGCTTTCAATGGTCATCTGATCGATGACCGGACCATCGAAATAGGTTTCAGCGATTTTCGCAATTTCGGCGCGGTCTTCGGCGGTTTCGCAACTCCCCGACAAGACGAGTGTTCCATCCACGTGTTCCGCTTGCCAGTGGCTCGGGCCTTCAATGTCTGCGATGCCGATCCAGGGATCAGACAGGTTCACGACAGAGGCCGTTGCCTGCATACGCGCGGCGTCTTGCATGGCAATCCCGCTGAGACGCAATTCGTAATCGGTTAGCCGGGCTTCGCCGCTGTCCAAGAGCGCGAGTTGATCGAGACCAAATTTGGCCGTGCCGACCCAGTCGCCTGCAGGGACACCGAGCGAAAGCTGCGCGCGATCATCAAGCGAGTCCGCGCTGAGCGTGGCAGCATGTTCAGCCAGCGCCGCTTTTGATGTTTCGTCCGGCACCGCACCAACAAAAACCATCGCTCCGCTTGAGCTTTTAATGGCGCGCCAAACAAACGGAGAGGCGGTCGGCAAATCACGAATTTCTTCGAAGTCGGTTGCCACCGACCAGACCCCGCCCCAGAGCATTCCGCCCTGCCCGGCGGATGTCAGCACGGCATTTTTTGCAGCTTCAGCAGCCTCCACAGAGGGCGGTGCTCCACTGATCAAAGCGCGCTGTCCGGTCATCTCAACCGTCGCCCAATCCTGTCCTGCATCGACCAGAGATTGCGTTGCCAAAAGCTGCAATTCGTCCTGCATTTGCTGGGCATTCAGGTGATATTCGGATTCACCGTGCACGGTGACAATGCCCAGTATTGCTAAGGCAGCGCCGCTGAGACCCGCAGTCATTGTATCATAGGCACCCATGCCGCAATCCCCTGTCTTAAAGACTGCATTAACCCTTGAGTCCTGCCTTATCCCTTGGAATCAGGCAAGTGCATGTTACAGGGCGTTCATGAATTCGAGTTTTGATCTTATCACGTCCGCTAGCAATCCGAGCATTAAACTCTTGCGAAGCTTGGAGCGCAAAAAGGGCCGCAATGAGACCGGCCTGTTTTTGGCAGAAGGGGCGCGGCTCATCGAGCAAGCGCTCGCCCAAAATTGGCAGGTTGAGACGCTGATTGTTTCCAATTCAGGGGCAGAGCGCGACTATGTGCAGGCGCTGGCAAAACGCGCGAGCGAACAAGGCGCGCGGCTGATCCAAGTGCCGGATCGCCTGGCCGGATCGATTGCGCGCAAGGATAATCCGCAAGCCGTCATCGCCGCCATTAAGCAGCGTGATCTGGCGTTGACAGACGTGTCTGCGGACGCAGCAGGACTATGGATCGGCCTGTATGAATGCCGCGATCCAGGCAATCTCGGCACCATCCTCCGCACCGCAGACTGCGCAGGCGCGGCCGGGGTCATCCTGATCGAAAATTGCTGTGACCCTTACAGCGTTGAAGCGGTACGCGCCTCCATGGGATCCTTGTTCGATGTCGCCCTCGCCCGCACAGATTTCGCTGGGTTCAATGCCTGGCGAAAGAGCGCAGGTCTGAACATGGTCGCGGCCAGTGTGAATGGCGACACGAGCCATGTTGGTGTCGATTTCGTTCAACCGAGCTTGATCCTGATGGGCAATGAGCAGGCTGGTCTACCACCTGAGATCGAGGCCGAGTGCGATACGCTATGCCTGATCCCAATGCGCGGCGGCGCGGACAGCCTAAACCTGGCACAAGCCACCGCGATTATGCTCTATGAGGGCTGGCGCCAGAGAGGGTTTGCGTGATGAAAACCGAATCGACACTCTTCCTAGCCGATCAATGGGCCGCGGACCAATATGCCCTGCTCGACAGCGGTGATGGGCACAAGCTTGAACAGTTTGGGTCGCAAACCGTGATCCGGCCCGATCCACAAGCTTTCTGGTCGCCTGCTACGCCGATTGAGAGCTGGACAGCCGACGCACGGTTCGACGCCAAAGCTGGCGACGATGATCGCGGCAATTGGCAACTGATCGATCGTGCTGCGCCTGAGGCTTGGCCGATGGAATGGCGCGGTCTGCGGTTGAATGCGCGGCGGACCCCGTTCCGCCATCTCGGCCTGTTTCAGGAGCACAGCGTGCACTGGGCCTTTGCGCAGGATCAGATCCGCTCAGCCGGCCGTAAAATCCGCGTGCTCAACCTATTTGGCTATACCGGCATGATGAGCCTCGCCGCGGCGCAGGCTGGCGCGGAGGTGACGCACCTGGATGCCAGCCCCAAGTCAAACGGCTATGGCAAAGACCATGCCGAAATGAGCGGCCTTGCTGACGCGCCGATCCGCTGGATTGCCGATGACGCGATGAAGTTCACCGCTCGGGAAATCCGCCGCGGCAACACGTATGATGCGATTGTGCTCGATCCGCCCAAGTTTGGGCGCGGTACCAAGAATGAGACTTGGCGCTTTGAAGAAGACTTGCCCGAATTGCTCGCCAA
>JALUWJ010000280.1 GCA_027019605.1 Henriciella sp.
CCTCGATCGATCAGCTCTTCGAAGTGGTGCGTTCCGATGTCACACTCTCCTTCCGTCTGCTGAAATATATCAACTCTGCCGCTTTCGGCTTGCGGCGTGAGATTGCTTCGATTGAGCAGGCGTTGACGTTGCTGGGATTGAATAATATCCGCCGCTGGTTGACACTGTTGGCGATGACCTCACTGGGCGAAAACAAGCCGGATGAGCTGATTCGTCAGGCACTGTGGCGCGCCCGCTTCTTGGAGTCAGTCGCCAAAGCGCTGGGCGAGGATGTGGTGGATGATGACTTCATGATGGGTCTGTTCTCCATTCTCGATGCGCTGTTGGATCGCAGCATGGAGGAGTCGCTCAAAGAGGTGAGTCTGGCCGAGCATGTGCGCAATGGCCTGATCGACCTCTCCACGCCGATGGGGCAGAAGCTGGCGGTTTCGTTTGCCATTGAGCAGGGCGAGTGGGATGTGGTGAAGGCGTTCACCGAAGATGGGCGGCGCATCGCCTACACCGACATCAGCCGCATGCAGGCCGAGGCGATGCAGTGGGCGGATGAGCAGATGAGTGCGCTGAATTCGCTGTAGGATCGCTGCCCGATGAGTGAACGGGTGAAAATGAATACATTTTATGCTTGGGATGGGGATGTGTTGATCCTCAATATCCTCGGTACACCGAATGCTAAAACAGATAAAATCGGCAAGCCGAAAGGGAATCAGTTGAAGGTCAGTGCTGCCGCCGCTCCGAGAGGGGGCAGGGCGACCGACCATATGGTGAAGTTTCTGGCCAAATCCTTCGGCGTGAAAACCGCTGATATTGAGGTGGTGTTCGGCCGCACCAGCGTCAACAAACAGGTGCGTATTACTGCGCCAACCAAATTGCCGAATGTGATTGCGCGGCAGGAAAAGAAATCATCATAAACAGATCAATCCAATCATGACCGGAGTCAACCATGCTGACACAGCTGACTGAAGATATGAAAACTGCCATGAAGGCGGGCGATAAAGCGCGTCTCTCCTGCATCCGGATGTTGCG
>JALUWJ010000281.1 GCA_027019605.1 Henriciella sp.
TCCCGCGTGACATCCGCATTGAACGACGTCCCGAGCCGCAAGTCGCTGCCCTCGAACCCCGAGAAGCCCAAGCGCTCCACCAAATCCGTGATCGGCAAGACGCCGACATCGAACACCGCTTTCATCGATTGATAGTTCTCGAACGTATCCAATGAAATGCTAAAAATTTCCGGCAGCCCCAGGCCTTGTCCGTCGCCAGACAGCTGAATCGATACATCTGACTCGAGCTGGCTTATTTGGGCCGAGGTCCCGGCAATTGCGCCGATCGGCTGCCGGTCCAAATCCAAGACCCGAAGATCGAAGTCGCTCAGTCTCAGTGTTTCCAGCTCAAATGTGTCATCGAACACTTGCAGACCAACCAGCAGATCGCTGAGAATTGCATTCGTGCGTTCGAGCCATTCTTCTGGCGTTTGCGGAAGTTGCGCGGCGCGGATTTCGGGCAATGGATCGCCCGCCACGGTCCACGCATTCGTTCCGGTGTTTTGCACTTCGATCCAGCCAGACTGTAAATCAGCAACAAGAACTTCGATCCGGCCAAGGAAGATGTTGCCGGCATCCAGGGTCAATTCCGCGCGTTCGGCGAAGCCGGCTTCGCGTCCCTCACCGTCTTTAAGAGACAATCCATCGGCAACCACAAACACGCGGCGTTCAGACGGCGACCATTGCAAGGTCAAGCGATCGACCGTGACCGGCCGTCCATCTCTGGAGCGGGTTATTGCTTGTTCAACATCGTCCCGGAACACGCCGAGTTCGACCGGTCCGCTGGCTAACATGAAGGCGAGAATCCCAACCGCCGCCATCACCACGAGTGAAAAGACGCCGAGGGTTTCCAAAATTATGACTTTCGTGGTCTGGCGAACCAAGTCATTTACTCCATGTAATCAACACACTGCCTAACGGCACATCAACCGGGTTTCGTCCCGCCAGACATGAAAGACATGCCATGACAAACCGACCAGAAAAAGGCGATAAGGCGCCGAACGTCACAATTCCAGTCAGCGATGAAGAATCCGTCAATCTGG
>JALUWJ010000282.1 GCA_027019605.1 Henriciella sp.
TCTTGCAACATGCGATAGGCGACGCGAAAGACGATGGGCATATTTCGATTGACCAGCGCCGCTTGTGCGGCCCTGTCCCCGCTCGCAGCGCGGGTGATTTGATCGAGTTCGGAATGCCCAGACACAGGAGGAGTGTAGCGGATTCTGCAGCAAGCGCGAGTGGGAGGAAGGCTCGCGCTTGCCGGTGAAACCACCAGCGGCGAATGGATTGCCGCTGGCCGAGCTTATCCGCGGCGGCCCATACCACGTTTACCACGGCGTTCTCTCATAGCCTCTTTCGCGGCGTCGCGTTCAGCTTCAGTGATCACGCCGTCGCCATCGCTGTCCACGCGCTCAAACAGACGGTCGACACGCTTGTCATCCGCAGCCGCATGCTCTTCAGCGGTGATCATGCCATCGCCATTCGCATCAAGCTTCGCAAATCGTTTGGCGCGGCGTTCGGCCTGTTTGCGTTCGCGTTCGGCGAGCGCGAAAGCTTCAAACTCGCTCGCAGACACCAAATTGTCGCCATTCGTATCCGCACTCGCGAACTTGTCTGCCCGGTGGGCATCAATCTCGGCTTTGGTGACGGCGCCATCTGCATTGGCGTCAACCTGCTCAAGCATTTGGCCTGGGCCGCCGCGGTGATGCTGGGCCATCGCGGTGTAAGTGGCGCCAGCAATAACAACAGTAACCAACGCTGCAATCGTGAGTTTCTTCATGACTTAAGGTCCTTTCTTTTTAAACTCAAAGATCAAACGTTTGAGTTTCAGGACTCCGTCGCTGTATCCCCGATTTTATTGCAGAAGGCTGCTTCGACGCGTTCACAGACACGTTCCAGTTTGGTTGTCAGCTCGGCATAGTCTGCGCACGCTGTCGCCCGGCACAGCCGGTTCTTCAGGGCCTGGGAGAGCTCGTTTCCGGTCGCAATATCCTCATTCGCCATGCGTTGAACTTGCTGCAATGCTTGCAAGAAGACGAACGCGTCTGACATCTCCTCGTGGAATGCTTCTGACCAAACACCTGTTTCCAAGAGGCTGCGATGTGCATCGGTCAGGCTTGGGGACAAAGGCTGATGGGTTTCAGTCGTCAGGATGGCATGCTGTGTGATGAATTCCAGATCCAGCAATCCACCGCGCCGCATTTTCAGATCCCAGATGCCCTTGGGGGCTTTCTCTCGCAGCAATCGCTTTCGCATATCCAAAATGTCTGCCGAGCGTTCTGGCGCATCACCGACATTGATCTCGCGCTCCGCGATGGCGCTGACTTGGGTTCCAAGCTCCATGTCGCCGGCAATCGGGCGCAGACGGGTGAGCGCCATATGCTCCCAGGTCCAGGCATTCTCTTTCTGGTAGCGTTCAAATGAGCTGATCGAGGTCGCAACGGGACCGGCGCCCCCGGATGGTCGCAAGCGCATATCGACTTCATACAGCGCCCCTTCCCCGGTTTCGGCCGACAGCGCTGAGATCAGGCGCTGCGTAAAGCGCGTGAACCAGGTTTGCGCGTCGCTGGACTCTTTCGGATCATAGATCACCACCAGATCCAGGTCAGAGCCCGCGGTCATCTCGCGGCCACCAAGCTTTCCAAGCCCGATGACGCTCCAAGTGCCCGGAGCTGGTCCGAACTTTCGCACCGTTTCGGCTTCCGCCGCCGCCGCCATGCTGCGAACGCAGGTATCGGCGAGGTCACTCCAATGCTCGGCCGCATCGCGCGCCGCCAGCGATCCGTGTAGCAAATGGTGTCCGATCAAAAAGGCCCGCTCACCCTGCCACCGACGCACCATGTCGAGCTTGGTTTCGAAATCTGTGTCCGCCTCGAATTCAGGGGCCGGTTTGCGGTCTACATCCGAGATCAGCGCCTCCAAAAGGCCGGGGCGCTTGGCCAGGACATTTGCAATGCGCGGCGCGATGGCGAGCGTGGTGACGAGATCGTCGGTCAACGTCTCTTCCGCCACCAACATGGCGAGCGTCTGCACCCCGGATCGTAATCCTTCAAAGAAACGTCCAAACCGCCGAAACGCTTCATCTGCCTCACCGGTTGCGCCCATAGCCGCCAACAGATCAGGCAGGAAGGCGGTCAGCAATTCTCGGCCGCGCGTGCTGCGCGTCGCGGGCGTTTTTCCGCGGTGCCATTCGCGAATGCGCTCGATCACCAAAGACGGATTTTTGAAGCCGAGTGAGGTCAAGGTTTCGACGGTTTGTGGATCATCATCCACCCCGGTGAACACCAAGTTCCCTTGCACCGCTTGATCGCGCTTGCGGGCCTCTTCGGCAAACAGTTCCCGGTAGCGCTGATGCACGCCTTTGCGCAGACTGATCAGGTCAGCATCAAACTGCGCGAGCTCTGAATATCCACACAGCGCCGCCACGCTCGCACGTTTGTTTTCGAAGGATGGTAAAGAGTGGGTCTGCGCGTCATCCAACATCTGGATGCGGTGCTCAACCATTCGCAGCGCTCGATAAGCCTCAGACAACTGATCGGCGACGTCAGGCTCGACGGCGCCGAGCGCCACCAGTTCGCGCAACCCCTCTTGTGTCCCCCGTACCCGAAGCGACTCATGTCGCCCGCCGAGAATGATTTGCTGGGTCTGTACGAAAAACTCGATCTCTCTGATCCCACCAGGCCCGAGTTTTAGATCCGCTGACACGTCTTCCAGTGACTTGTCGCCAACCTTGGCATTGATCATGTTCTTGATCGCGTGGACATCGGCGATCGCCCAATAATCCAGGTGACGACGCCAAACGAAAGGCCGCAAAGCTTCTAGGAACCGTGCGGCTGCGTCAGCATCGCCTGCCGCGCAGCGCCCCTTGATCCAGACCATCCGCTCCCAATTCTGGCCGATGCTTTCATAGTAAAGTTCGGCGCGCCGCGTCGATACGGCCACCGGGGTCGAGCTCGGATCAGGCCGCAAGCGCAAATCCGTCCGGAAGACATAGCCATCCCGCGTGCGATCTTGCAGCAGGCTTGTCATTTTGCGAACCACCCGCGCCGCCGCATCTGCCAGCTCATAATCGCCGCTCTGAAACACGTCTGGATCAAAGAAGGCCGCGACGTCGATATCACTGGAATAATTGAGCTCGTGGGCGCCCATTTTGCCGAGCGCAGTGACGAACAACCCATCCCCCGACAGCGACCTTTCGGCGAGCGCTGCCGACAATGCCGCGCTTAAGGCGGCATCGGCAAACCGGGTAATCTCAAATGTGGTTTCTTCTAATGTTGCCTGGCCGCTGAGATCTGCTGCTGCGATCGCCAAGTGGGCGCGCTGTTTGGCCTGACGCAGGTGCGGCATCGGATCTGACGCGCCAGCCGCAACCTCAGAACACAAAGCATGCGCTGAGGCGAGCAGCGCCGCGGGGTCTGCCAAATCAAACTCAAAACTCTGCAATTTCGCCAAATATGGCGCGTGCTTAGCCGCGATTGCGACAGCTTCTTCCGGCTTATCGGAGAGCGCTCTAAGGTTCAGCAATGCAGCCCCTATTTGATCAGTGGAAACGAGAGGATCGCTTTTAGACCGCTTTTCCCGTCACTGCGAGTCAGGGTGAACTTACCGGCATGGAATTCCGCAATCGCATCGACGAGGGCGAGACCAAGTCCAGATCCGGATTGGGTTCGAGCCTCATCCAGACGGACAAATCGTTCTTTAACGCGCGTCAAATCTTCGTCTGGAATGCCCGGTCCGGAATCTTCGACGATGATTTCAATCGTAGCGTCATCCTTCTCGGCCGAGAACCGGATTTCCTGGCCTTCCGGAGTATATTTCACGGCATTGTCGAGCAGGTTGGAGATCGCTTGGGCGAGCAGTGTGCGGTCGCCATTGACCTCGAGCGCGCTCTCTATCTGCGCCTTGAATCCTATCCCGGCATCTTCGCAGGCGGGCTCAAACAATTCAGCCATCTCTTCGCAGACTTCGGTCAAGTCGAGCGGTTCCAGCTTGCCTTCGGTGCCTGCATTGACCCGAGACAGGCTCAGAATGGCGTTAAACGTGGCGAGCACGCGATCGACCTCTTCGACGGTTTCTCCAAGGGTCTCGCGCGCCGAAATCTCATCAATCGGGCCGCGCAGGCGCGCCTCCAATTGGTTGCGCAGGCGAGAGAGCGGGGAGCGCAAATCGTGTGCAATCGAGTCGCCGGCATGCCGCGTCGCCGCCATCAGTGTCTCAAGCTTGGCAAGCATGGCGTTTAACTGTTCGGCGAGGCGATCAAACTCGTCGCCAGAGGCCCCGACCGGCGCACGCAAGGACAAGTCTCCGGACATCACCCCTTCGGCGGTTTTAGTCAGGCTTTCCGCCCGCGAGGCCGCGTAACGCGCACTGAAAAAGCCGCCGATCAGGGCTAATAAGAATCCGATAGGCGCCGCCGTCGCCACAGCGCGGGTGATCCGGTTCACTTGCCGGATACGCTCATCCATCTTGATACCGACCAGCAAAGTACTGCCATCGCCCAGGCGCACGATCCGCCCTTCAATCGGGGTGATCGTCGTGCCGCCACCCGCGATCGGGCGCTCAATTTCGAAGCGGACAACGCGCGGCCGCCCGATCTCGTCCAGCGGTTCGGCAGGCATGCGTGGCAGATCGCCAACAATGATCCGACCGTTCGATTCCTCGAACTGGTAGGTAAATTCGCGCAAATCGACCAAGACCCGCTCGAGCAAGGATTGCTCCAAACGCGCCGGGCCGCCTGTTCCCCAGGCGACAGTCAGTTCGAGAAATTCGGTTTCAAGGCGGGATTTGGCCTCTGCCCGCATTGTTCCGACCGTGGCCTGAAACAAATAGGCCAGCAGTCCGGCCGAGAACAGCGCGAACAGGATTGAGTAAACTAGCGCGAGCCGAAAGGTTGTCGTTCGGACAAACGCGAAAGGGCCAGAGATCATGCCTGCAGGCAGTACCCCGCACCACGGACCGTCTGCAAGAGCTGATGATCGAATTCCTTATCGATCTTCGCGCGCAAGCGAGAAATATGGACGTCAATGACGTTGGTCTGTGGGTCGAAGTGATAGTTCCAAACTTTCTCGAGCAGCATGGTACGGGTCACCGTCTGACCGGCATGACGCATCAGGTATTCGAGCAGCTTGAATTCGCGCGGTTGAAGATCAATTTTGGTCTCCCCCCGTGTCACTTTGCGGGACAGCAAATCCATTTCCAGATCACCAACACGCAATACCGTGACCGGTGGTTCGCTGGTGGTTTGGCGGCGCCCGAGCGCTTCAACGCGTGCAACCAGTTCTTCTGGCGCGAACGGCTTGGCGAGATAATCGTCTGCGCCAACCTTCAGGCCTTCGACCCGATTGTCCACGTCCGACAAAGCCGAGAGAAACAGCGTCGGGGTTGTCCCGCCGCCATTTCGAAACTCTTCGACCAATTGCAGGCCTGGCTTCTCCGGCAGCATGCGGTCGACCACCAGCGCATCGAATTGATCTTCGCGCGCGCGGCTTAGGCCACCTGCTCCATCATCGACGGTTTCCACGCTGTGCCCGGCTTCTGCCAGCACTTTCTCAATGAATTGAGCGTGTTCGTGGTCGTCTTCAATCACCAGGACGTGCATATCGCCTCTCCTCAAATCTACTCTTCGCTGACATCAACCGTCAGGAAAATGGTGCCTCTCTCGCTATGAATGGCCATCAACAGATTGTCTCGACCATTTTCGCGAGCCTCTTCCAACTCTTGCTCAAGAACTTCAATACTGTCGAGTTTCTTGTAGTTAACATCCAGAATGGCCATGCCGACGCGGACACCCTCTTCGAAAAGCGGGCTATCCTCATCAAGACCGGTGATCACCATGCCCTTCTCATCGCTGTCGAGATCAAGGCGTTCACGCGCTTCGTCATCAAGCGGGGTCAGTGAGACACCAAGAGGCCCTTCACCACCTTCAGCAGGATCGTCACCATCCGGTGTCACGGTGCCATTCGTGGTCAAACCATTCGGGCGTTCGCCAACTTTTACACTGATCGTGCGGCGTTTGCCGTTACGATAGAGCTCGAATTTATTGGTCGAACCCGCCAGAAGCGACCCAACCACGCGCGTGGTGATGGTTGCGTCATCAACTGACTGACCATTGATTTTGACGATGATATCGCCGCGCTCAAGGCCGGAGTCTTCTGCCGGGCTGCCTTCGGTCACGCGTGTGACGATTGCGCCTTTGGCATCTTTCAAACCAATTGCTTCTGCCATGTCTTCGTCGACATTGGTGATCGTAACGCCAAGCCAACCGCGCGATACCTTACCTTTATCGATCAAGGTTGATGTCACCTGATCAACAAGCTCAGACGGGATCGCGAACCCAAGCCCGATTGAGCCGCCCGTAGTTGAGGCAATCCAGGTGTTCACGCCGACAACCCGGCCATTCA
>JALUWJ010000283.1 GCA_027019605.1 Henriciella sp.
TGTCTTCAATCGTCTGCTCCAGCGGTCCTTCAAGGATCCGGCCATCATGACAGGCATTCTTCTCAGACTTTTCCACCATCGTGCCGGTAAATGTCCGCGGGTCGACGGCCAGGCTGTAGCCGGCAGCACGCTCAAAAGCAGCAGCAACATTGGATTTGGAGATGTCTTTACAGCCGAAATTGACCAGTTTCGCGCCGGGTTTGGTCGGCGGAGGCGTGTGATCGGTTTCGGTCGAATCGTCGAATTGGAAGACGATATCGGCAATGCTCGTATCTGAAATCAGCTTCGCCCCAGAGGCGTGCATGACCGGCCAAATATGATACCAGGGACGCGGCTTTTCAGGGTAAAACGCGATCGTTGGGCGCTTGTGGCCAGTGATACGGCGCCAGGACCGCCAGGATTGCGCCAGCGTGTAAAATGTCAGCCAAGTGAAGATATCATTCGCAAGCTCACGCGTCGCAGGTACGCGATGCCCGGTCTTTTTGACGAGCCACGCGCCGTCTTCATATTTAAAGTCTGCCAGCCAGTTTCGTGACATACTTTACTCCTCAGCCGGTAAGTCGGCAGTTTTCTGGTGGATCGCATGCTTAACTAAAGCTAGCAAGCTCTTTCCAGCACCGAAAGTGAATAAGTGCTCACAATCGAATAACGACTATGTTATAAGAGCGGCTTCAGCGCAGAGAGGTCATAGCCCGCGCCTGCTGCAGCCGCGACGATTTCCTCTGACATCCCTTGACCGGCATGGGTCATCGCCCAGGCTGTGATTGATCGGGTTCCAGTGCGACAATAGGCCAGCACAGGCGCCGGCGCTTCCGCCAGCGCGGCGTTATAGCGCTCCAGAATATCGGGGGTCGGCGCGCCCGAAAACGGGATTGCGACAAAGGCCAGCCCCAAGGATTCCGCTTTTGTGCGGATTGCGCCCATACGGGGTTGCTCAATACCACCTTCGCCATCTGGGCGATTGGCGATCAATGTCTTGTAACCCGCATCAGCGATGGCCTGTACATCCGCTTCGCTGATTTGAGAGGCGACTGCAAAACCGTCTGTGACTTTGCGAATTTCGACCATTCCGTAACTCCGGTGTAGATGGGCGTTGACTTTGCGTCTTCGGACGTGAACGTAAGAAGAGTTGTTGGGGCTGCCAAGCCCCTTGCGTTGATTCAATTACACATACCTTTCGAGGAGCCTGAGCCCCAGTGTCAGCCCTGCAGCGTACACTTTCGCGAATTCCTTGGGCATATACGGCGCGCCGCCTGCTCATCGCGATTCCAACCCTCCTGCTGATTATCACCGTCGCCTTCTTCATGATGCGTATGGCACCAGGCGGTCCGTTTGACGGCGAGCGTAAGCTCAATGCGGCCACAGAGGCTGCCCTCAACGCGAAGTTCGGCCTCGATAAGCCGCTTTGGCAGCAATACACAGACTATCTCTGGGGCGTTGCGCAGCTTGATTTTGGGCCGAGCATGAAAACGCTCGGCAAAAGCGTGAATGATCTGATTGCTGATGGCTTACCCATCAGCCTTGCAATCGGCTTTTTGTCGATCTCGCTGGCCATTGTCGTTGGCACAGCGATGGGAATTTATGCAGGCCTGCGCCAGAACACAGCCGGTGATTACTCGGTAATGGGGTTTGCGATGGCCGGGATTTCGATCCCAACCTTTGTCACCGGCCCGGTTCTGATCCTGATCTTCGCGCTCACTTTTGGCGTGTTCGCAGTTGGCGGGCTCGGCACCTATCCGAACATCGGGATGAGCTTTCACAATATGACGCTGCCGGTGATCACACTGGCTCTGCCTCAGATTGCGATAATCTCTCGATTGATGCGCGCCAGCGTGATTGAAACCATGCGCTCTGGCCATATCCGCACCGCCCGCGCCAAGGGCCTCAGCGAGCGCGAAGTGGTTATGAAACATGCGCTGCCCTCAGCGATCCTGCCCTTGGTCTCCTATGTTGGTCCGGCCATGGCCCGCGTAATGACCGGCTCGCTCGTTATTGAGCGGATTTTCGGCCTGCCCGGCATGGGGTCGTATTTTGTCGATGGCGCGATCAACCGTGACTATACGCTGGTGATGGGCGCCCTGATTATCTACGCGACCTTGATCGTGCTGTTCAATCTGATCGCCGACATCCTGTACGCCCTGCTCGATCCAAAGGTGAAGTATGACTGATACAATGGATCTTACAGGCCGAAAGGAAGCGGTCGAAACCGCGATCCAGGGCGGACGCTCGCTCTGGGACGATGCCAAAGCGCGCTTGTTCCGTAACAAGGCAGCCGTGGTCTCCATGTGGGTGCTGGGCGTGATGGTGTTCGTTGCCGTGATTGGACCGTTTTTGTGGGTGCATGACTATCGGACCATTTCAGCCAATGTCGAACTTGCGCCGACATTTGAGAATTTGCACTTGCTGGGCACCGACACGCAGGGCCGCGATAGCCTTGCGCGTCTGATGATCGGCCTCAGAATTTCGCTCGCGGTTGGCATGGTCGCGACCATCGTGTCGCTGATCATTGGCGTCACCTGGGGCGCCGTCGCTGGCTTTGTTGGTGGGCGGGTCGACAATATCATGATGCGCTTTGTCGATGTGCTATATGCGATGCCATTCATTTTCTTCGTCATCTTGCTGCTGACGGTTTTCGGTCGGAACATCATTCTGATCTTTGCCGCGATTGGCGCCGTGGAATGGCTGACCATGAGCCGGATTGTTCGCGGTCAGACCCTGGCGATCAAGAATATGGAATATATCGAAGCGGCGCGCGCCACGGGCGTGCCGTTCTTTACGATCATTCGCCGCCACATCCTTCCCAACGTTGTTGGCCCGGTCGCCGTTTATGTCACGCTGACCATTCCCGTAGTCATTCTGGCAGAGAGTTTCCTCTCTTTCCTCGGCCTCGGTGTGAATGAGCCGCTGACCTCGCTCGGCGTGTTGATCTCTGACGGCGCCAAAGAGATGCAGGACAAGCCCTGGATGCTCCTCGCGCCGGCGCTGACCATGATGATCACGCTGCTCTGCCTGAACTTTATCGGTGACGGCCTGCGCGACGCGCTCGACCCGAAAGAGCGCTAGACAAACAGTTCCAGCGGATCGCGTCCGGCTTCGCTTTCCAGAAAGCCCAGCGTCTCGAAAGTCTGCTTCATTGTACCAGAAAGCGGTGCTTGCACCACGAGCGGCTTGCCGGATTTGCGCGGAATGACCAAGGCCCGAGCATGCAAGTGTAGCCCCCGGGCGACGCCTTGCGGCACTTCGCGTCGGGTTTCGTATTTCTCATCACCAAGAATGCTGGTGCCGAGCTCGTGCATATGAAAGCGCAATTGGTGCATCCGGCCAGTCGACGGTTTCAGCGCCACCCAGGCCGCCCGCCGCGCCGCTGTTGAAACGACCATATAGTCGGTAATCGCATGCTTAGAGACCTTGTCCCCGTGCGCGCCCATGACCATCCGTTCGCGGCCCTCTTCGCCAATGCCTTTGCGCATCCAGGATCGCAACTGGCCGGCCGGCGGATGCGGCACGCCAACCGTCACCGCCCAGTAGACCTTCTCCATATCACGCGAGTGAAACAGGTTGCCGAGCCGAGACGCGGCAGCCGGATGTTTGGCAATCAACAACAGCCCTGATGTCGCTTTGTCCAAACGGTGCACCAGACGCGGGCGATGCTCGCCATCAGACAGTGCGTCCAGCATGCCATCAATATGCCGCCCGCCTTGGCCGGTGCCCCCTTGCACAGCGATCCCGGCAGGCTTGTTGAGCACGAACATCTCATCATCTTCATGCACGATCAGAGGCTTCAAAAACGCCAGCGCCTTGGCATTTGGCTGTTTCGGCGCGCTCCATGGTCCATCGCCATCGCTCGCCGTTTTCGAGGCGAAGGGCGGTAAGCGCACAGACATGCCTGCTTCGAGCCGCGTATTGGCTTTCGCGCGCGAGCCATCGACCCGGATTTGGCCGGTGCGCAGCAGTTTCTCGAGCTCGCCCTGCGTCATCGGCATGCGCCGTTTGACCCAGCGGTCGAGCCGCACGCCGCCCTCTTTTTCAGAGACGGTTTCGGTAATCACTTGTCGGCTCATGCGAGCAACCTTTTCAAAGCTAAAAGTCCGGCCGTGAACGCCGCCAGCGCCCCGATCATATTCAGTCCGGCAAACACCATGCCCTTCACCACCTCGCCGGTCATGAACATATGGATCGTATCGCGCGAGAAGGCCGAAAACGTCGTGAACGCGCCCATCATGCCGACGCCGAAGAGCAGCCAAAGCGTGTTTTCAAGCGCCAGTTCGCGGCTCGTGAACCAGCCCATTAGGACGCCTAGAATGAAGCTCCCCACGACATTCACAAACAGCGTCGCCCACGCGCCTGACACGCCGCCATGCTCGGTAAAAGCAAGGCCGACGCCATAGCGCATCGAGGCACCAATCGCCCCGCCAATCGCGACAAGAAGAAATCCATTCATGCGCGCCTCTTAGTGGGTTTTAGAAGCGAGCGGAAGGGAGAGAGATGCGCGCGCTCGCCTTGTCATCCCGGTCGGAGCGTAAGCACAGCGCCGGGCCCCAGACGCCCCAGGTCCCGGATAAGCTCTGACGAGCTTTCCGGGATGACAAACAGAAGGGTATCCCAAACCATATTCCGCCGATCCCTGCGCAGGCAGGGATCCATGGATGGCAATCTCCAGTCGTCCGAAACACAAAGACTCGCCCCTGGACCCCAGCCTGCGCTGGGGTCTGCGGTCAATGACGCAGCACGAAAAGCCAGACCGCCGATGGGCGTCTGGCGATAAGAGACTAGGCGCGCTGTGAACAAACGCGATTGGAACTGCCGCTCTCTCGAGACGGCTTATAGCGCTTGGTCAAAGCGCGCCTGTGGCGGCATATTTTCAACTTTGGTCCCCCAGATCGAAGACGTCTGGGGCAACTCCGGGGGGATTGCTCTTACAGGTTCGACCCTCGCCGCCCTTCATCGGAAGGGAGGGCTGCGCTCCCCCGACTGGCACCGCGCAAGGGGTTTCGGAGCCCCAAGCCCAGCCACCAGACCGCCACTCTCCCCCTCTGCCAAGCCGATCCGGACAAGCCTCTCATCAGGAAGAGATGCGCAGCAGTGTATGAGGCGCAGAACTGGGTCGGATTGGGGGTGGGATGAGCGGCCGTTATGGGGCGAATTTGGGTCATTCTCTGCTGCGAGCAAAAGAAGGCGCGGAACTTCGAAGAAGAGGGCGCCGCTAATAATGAACTCATACGCCGTTAGCGGACTAGCGAATTTTTCAGATGCGCGATCTTTGAACGATGGCACGATCAATGAGACCGCGAATGGTGCTGTCTGTGTTGTGGAATCTTATTTTTTGCATGAACGAGAGCGGCCCCATTTCCGCGAACAACTTTCCGAACACTTCATCGGCAAAACTGCTCGTTACAACATAAACTCCATCAAAATTGATCTCCACAACCTCGGCTCCGCCTTCACCTAATAGGTTTAGGATTTTCTGGTACACTGGTTTTGCGGCATCTCGCGAACCAAAGGAAGTAGTTTCTTCTTTCATGTTTAACACAATTCTGACTCCGTCCTCATCGATGGAATGTCGCTCTAAATAATCGAACGCTGGCTCATGCTGTTTGCCACCAAATTGTAACGCTTTTTCTAAAACGTCTGGCTCCGAACACTTGATACGAACGAGCACTGCCGTGCCAGGATAAACTCGACCTTCGGTACGATAAATCTTAATCTCGCGAGATGGTTTTGCAACCAACGATGCTCGACCCGATTGAAGTTGGAATTCGCCGTTTGAAACTCTCGCAACCTCAAATGTCCCAAAAAGCCCATTTCCTTGATTTGTTTCAGAGTTACGGGTCACGCCTTCTTGAATCGCGCGTTCTAGAGCTTTGCGATGATCCCTGACTTTCAGCGACTTCGGAATGCCGACGCCATAATCAGCGACCACGAACTCGACATATTTACCTTCTGCCTGCGTCGATGCTTGAACCACTCCGCCAATCGGTGTTTCTGCGTGATTGAGTACGTTATCCATCACTTCATTTACAGCCCACTCGAAAGCGGCAAGCGACTTTCTTGAAATTCTCAAACTCCTAAGCACGATCTCTACAATCGATTCTACCAAATGGTATTGATCATCATAATTCTTGAACACTGAGGCTGGAAGGTGCTGAGCACCTTCGAAGTTGGTCAATTCATACTTTGTTTCGTCGATGTAGTGCGCCCAATTCGCGTTATGGAATTGATGTGCCCCTAAGAATGTAGACGCCCTGCGGCTTCATTGTGCTGTCATTTCGTACTCGGCGGGTGACAGCATCCCGTTCTTAGCATGCCTGC
>JALUWJ010000284.1 GCA_027019605.1 Henriciella sp.
CTTTTCAATGTCCCAGCCAGGCAAAAACAATCTGATCACGGATATTGCCGGAATTCGCATCGGAAACGCGCATGATGTCGCCGCAAAAACAGGCACTTCAGTGATCTTGTGCGAAGCGCCGAGCGTTGGCGCTGTTGCGGTTGCTGGCGGCGGACCTGGAACGCGCGAGACAGATTTGCTCCTGGCCGACAAGCTCGTCGATCATGTCGACGCGGTCGTTTTATCTGGGGGAAGCGCGTATGGCCTTGCGGCCGGTGACGGTGTCGCGGCTGAGCTCGGCGCGCATGGCCGCGGATTTGGCTTGGTCGACCGCCCCGGCGTTCCGAAGACGCCAATCGTGCCCGCTGCAATCCTCTATGACCTCGCGAATGGCGGCGACAAGGATTGGGGCGCGACGCCGCCTTATCAAGCACTGGGCCGAAAAGCCTTTCAATCCGCCGCCGACGGACCCTTTACACTTGGCCAATCTGGCGCAGGGTTCGGGGCGCAAGCCGGACAGTTTCGCGGTGGTTTAGGCTCTGCTTCAATCGTTACAGATGACGGCATGAGCGTCGGCGCCGTCACTGCGGTGAATTGCTTTGGCTCCGTCTTCATGCCGAGCACGGAAGCTTACTGGGCTTGGCCCTACGAGATTGACGGCGAGTTCGGCGGTGTCCGCCCAGCACCTGATTATCAATCGGATGCTGAGGATTGGGGGCCGGCGAAACAAAATCCGCAGCTTGGCGAGAACACGACGATTGCTTGTGTCGCGACCGACGTCACGCTGACCTCTGGCCAAGCGCACCGTGTCGCCCAAATGGCACTGGCCGGATTTGCCCGCGCCATCCGTCCGGTTTTTGCCCCCTTCGACGGCGATGTGGTGTTTGTTGTTTCGACTGCTCGGACCCCCCTTCCAGGCCCTGAAGCCTTAAGTTTGGCGCGTCTCGGCGAGCTTGCGGCCAACACGTTGGCGCGGGCAATTGCACGCGGCGTGCACGAAGCACAGTAATTTCCTGATATCAGGTGTTGCTTTCGCTCAGACCCGAGAGTATGTGTCCCGCTTCCGCGCTTCGGTAGCTCAGTTGGATAGAGTACTTGGCTACGAACCAAGGGGTCGGGGGTTCGAATCCTCCCCGAAGCGCCACTTTTCCCATCATCATATGCACCCCCCCTAATGCAGCGGCGATCCGCCCGCCGTGATCGCAGCAGAAGCGGTTTACTCATGGCCAAAAACCTGATCCCTTAATTTCGGATTGGGGAGATCATGAGCGAGACTTCAAACGAGTTCGAAGCGGTTGCGATCCGAGACGACCAGACGACGCCTTGGTGGCGGGTCGCGGCGGTTGGCTCAATGGTGGCGTTTTCGCTGCCCACCTTCATCACTGGATTAGAAGTCTATCAGGGGCTCACGCCCTGGCAGACAGTTTGGGCCTTGTTGATCGGCTCCCTGATGATCTTTGCAATTGGCTCGGCCATGGGCGGGATCGGCTCTGAAACGCGCATGAGCTCCTATTTACTGACGCGCATCGCGTTCGGAGATCATGGTGCAGGCGTTGTGAACGTGGCGTTTGCGATCTCATTGCTCGGCTGGTTTGGCATCAATATCAATCTCTTCGCCGACGCCGTATCCGGCCTTTGCACAACGCTGTTTGGCGGCTCGCCGTCCAATTTGGTCCTGTCTTTGATCGCAGCGGCCTGCATGACGGGCATCACGTTTGCGGGGTTTCGCGCCATCAATCTGTTGGCGACTTTGATGGTTCCCGTGCTCGCAATCGTGACGCTGATTCTGGCCAATAGCGCCCTCAACCTGCAGTCTTTGCCAGAGCTGATGGCCGCCGAGAAAGAAACCACGCTGTCTTTGGGCGAAGGGATTTCAGCGATTGTCGGTGCGATCATCATCGGCGCAATCATTCTCCCGGATATTACAAGATTTGTGCGGTCCTGGCGCGGCGCCATCGGCGTGACCTTCGTGTCCTATATGATCGTCCAATTCTTAGTCATGGCCTCAGCGAGCCTCGCAAGTGGGGCTACGGGCTCTGCTGACATCCTGGATATTATGCTTCAGTTCGGCCTAGGTCTCGGCGCCTTTATCATCGTGATCACCGGCAGCTGGGTGCTGAACGCCCTGAACCTCTATTCGACCGTTCTGTCGATCAAAGCGACCTTTCCGAAACTCAGTCAGAATCTCTTGATTGTCGGGCTTGGCGTTTTTGGCGCAGGTGCAGCCTTGCTCAACCTGCTCGACTATTTCGTCGTCTTTTTGATCTACCTTTCGATCATATTCATCCCGGTCGCGGGCGTGGTGATCGCCGATTATGTTGTCGTGCGCCGGGACGCCTACCGGATTGAGCAATTGGACTCGAACCGAAAATTTGCGCCGAAAGCCTTTGCAGCCTGGGCGATTGGCGCAGCTGCGGCGCTCGCCATGTCGGAAGGCCTCATCCCATCACCCAGCGGAATTTCAGCCATCGATGCAATTGTACTGACCGCGATCAGCTTTCTCGCGCTGACCTGGACCGATCGCGCAAAAGCCGGAGATTAAGCCCCATGCGGATAGGAATTGATGTCGGCGGAACGCACACAGATGCGGTGATCATGGACGGCAATCATGTGGTCACATCGACCAAGGTTCTGACCAGCGCCGATGTTATGGAAGGCGTCGCAAACGCACTCGACACAGTGCTTTCAAATAGCGGTCTTCCAACCGATCAAATTCAATCGGTGATGATTGGCACAACCCAGTTCACAAACGCCATTGTTGAACGCCGGCAGCTCGCCAAAACCGGCGTGTTTCGCTTGTGCTTGCCCTCTGGCCGCGGACTGCCGCCAATGGTGGATTGGCCAGACGATATCGCCGATGCCGTCGGGCGCCATGCGTACACGCTCCATGGCGGCTATCTCTATGATGGGTGGCCGGTGGCCGACCTCGACATGGACGAGATTGACCGGGCGATTGCCGATGCCAAGTCGAAGGGGTTGAAAAACTTCGCTGTGTCGTCGGCCTTCTCGCCCATGAATGCCGCGCCTGAAGAGCTTGTGGCAAAACGTTTACGCGCTGCCATCCCTGACGCGCATATTACCTGCTCTCAGAGTTTCGGCCGGCTCGGCCTGATGGAGCGCGAGAATGCCGCGATCTTGAACGCAACGCTTTTGCAATTCGCGGATTCGGTCGTGTCAGCTTTCTTGTCAGCCCTGCGCCTGCGCCATCTGACCTGCCCGGTTTTCATCAGCCAAAATGATGGCACGCTGATGAATGCCGACTTTGTACGCGCCTTCCCAGCGCTCACCTTCGCTTCTGGGCCAACAAACTCGCTGCGCGGCGCGATGCTGCTAACCGGCTTAGACGACGCAATTGTCGTCGATATTGGCGGCACGACATCGGATATCGGGGTCTTGCAGGCTGGCTTCCCGCGCGAATCCAATTCGGTCATCAAAGTCGGCGGCGTCCGCACCAATTTCCGGATGCCCGACATTCAAGCCATCGGCTTGGGCGGCGGCAGTTTGGTGACCAACGATGGCAACACTTTGGGGCCGCAATCGGTTGGGCATAAATTGACCAGCGAAGGCCTGGTATTCGGCGGCAGCACGCTGACAGCGACAGATATCATCGTTGCAAGCGGGCGCGAAGAAATTGGTGACCCAGGCGCTGTGGCGCATCTGTCCGAAACGTTGGTTGAAACCGCCCGGCAGAAGATGCTGACCATTCTGGACCGCGGCATCGATATGATGAAGCCAGGCGCGGTGCAGATGCCGGTCATCCTGGTCGGCGGTGGCGCTGTGCTCGTCACCGGCGATCTCAAAGCCGCCGCAAGAGTCCATCGCCCCGAACATGCCGGGGTCGCGAATGCCATCGGTGCCGCGATTGCTCAAGTCGGCGGCGAAAGCGAGAAAATCGTCTCCTATCAAGCCATCGCGCGGGAAGACGCGATTGCGGAATTAACGAAAGAGGCCGAAGCCCGGGCCAAAGATTCTGGCGCTCAAGATGACAGCTTGCGTGTAGTTGATATCGAAGAAACCGAGGTCCCCTATATGGGCCAGGAGACGATGCGTGTTCGAGTCAAAGTCATTGGCGACCTCGCCTTCAAACCTGCAGGAACGAGCGCATGAAACTGCACGCGGAAGATCTAGAAGACCTCGCTTTGGGTTCAGTGTTCCTCGCCACCGGAGGCGGCGGCGATCCTTATGTGCCGTTACTGCTCACGCGAGAGGTGTTGAAGCGGACAGGCCCAGTCGAATTGCTGCAACCCAGCGACATCCCAGATGATGCTTTCTTAGCCGCGATTGGGAATGTCGGCGCGCCAACAGTGAGTCTAGAGCTGCTGCCGTCTGACGATGAAGCGCTAATCGCGCTGGAAGCGTTTGAGAAACAAATGGGGCGCACGCTAGACGCTGTCATCTCGTTCGAGATTGGCGGCGGCAATTCACTGATCCCGATCATGGCGGCGGCCAGCCGGGGTATTCCGGTGGTCGACGGCGATGGCATGGGACGGGCGCTGCCAGAAGCGCAGATGATGACTTATGCCATTCGCAACATTCCCTCCACGCCAGCCCTGGCCTGTGATTACGCGAAGAATGTCACCCTATTCACAACCAAAGGCACGGACGTCTATGAACGCCATATTCGCGCCTTGGCGATGAGTTCTGGCGGTATGATCACGACAGTAGAACATGGCATGTTCGGCAAGACCTTGCGAGACGCTCTGATCCCGGGGACGGTCAGTTTCGCGCTCAAACTCGGAACGTTCTTGCGCGAGAATAGAGGGCAAGCGCCAGCGCTCTTGGCACCGCTCCAAGCCTTGTTTGCGGATTCGATTTATGGCGAGTGCCACCTCCTGCACACCGGCAAGGTGGTCGATAAATCGACCCGCATTGTCGGCGGTTTCGATGTTGGCAACACGGTGATCGAGGCCTTTGATCAAGCCGGCGCTCCGGTTGAGATCGATATCAAGAATGAATATCTTATGGCGCGACGCGGCGATCAAATCCTGGCCTCGGTGCCGGATCTGATTATCATCGTTGATTATGAGACGTCCGAGCCGATTAATGCAGAGCGCTTGCGATACGGACAGCGTGTTGCGGTCTTCGCCGTCGGCTGCCCTGCCTTCTATCGAACCGAAGCTGCCTTAGATGTCGTCAGCCCGCGAAATTTTGGCTTCGATGTGGACTATGTGCCCCTGGAAGCGTTGCCAAACTAAAGATTAGCCCTATGCCTAATCGCAACAATAATCTTTGTTGAGATTGGGAGCTCATCATGATTTTCAAAAGCGTGTTCGCCGCGGCCTGCGCGGTGTTAGTGGCCACGGGTGCAGCGACCGCAGAATCTGGAACAGTACTCACAGGCGCGGACATTATT
This sequence comes from Henriciella sp., assembly GCA_027019605.1. GTDB lineage: Bacteria > Pseudomonadota > Alphaproteobacteria > Caulobacterales > Hyphomonadaceae > Henriciella. The sequence continues at coordinate 5,333 of JALUWJ010000284.1, forward strand.
GACGTCATCGATGGCAAAAAAATCCGCGGACATGTGGTTGCGGTGCAGGACGGCAAGATCGCTTATGTCGGGCCGGAACGGCGCCTGCCAGATGGCGAGTGGACCGAAATCGACATGGCGGGCGCGACGCTTATGCCGGGCCTTTCAGACAGCCATGTGCACCTGACCTCGGGCGCAAATGTTCATGGCTTCCGGCGCCTCACTCGCTCCACGTCTCGAGCCGCGATTAGCGGCGTTGTGAACGCCGAGACGACGCTGCTTGCAGGGTTCACAACCGTGCGAAATCTGGGCGCCCCCGGCTTCACCGATATCGATCTGATGAAAGCCATCAATGAAGGCGAGATCGTCGGCCCTCGGATTATTGGCGCCGGTCAATCCATTGGCATTACTGGCGGGCATTGCGGCGACGCAACGCTTTTGCCGTATGAAGCGCAACGCAAGACAGGAGGCCGCGCCGACGGACCATGGGAAGTGCGCCAGAAGGTTCGCGAGAACAAAAAATACGGCGCCCGCGTCATCAAGTTTTGTGGCACAGGCGGCGTGCTCTCACCCAACACATCGATCAATGCACAGCAATATTCGCTGGAAGAAATGAAGGCGATTGTCGATGAGGCACGGCTGCTCGATCTGAAAGTGGCCGTCCACGCACACGGCCCGCGCGGCATTCAATCGGCGCTCGAGGCGGGCGTCGATTCAGTTGAACATGCGAGTATGATCACCGACGAAGGCATTGCCCTCGCGATCGAGCAAGGCACTTATCTTTCCATGGATATCTATGTCTCCGACTATATCCTGTCAGAGGGCGAAGCGGCCGGTATTCTTGAGGAATCCCTCGCCAAAGAACGCACGGTCGGTCGCCTGCAGCGAGAGCGGTTCCAGGCCGCTGTCGAGGCCGGCGCCAATATGGCGTTCGGAAGCGATGCGGGGGTT
>JALUWJ010000285.1 GCA_027019605.1 Henriciella sp.
CCGATGAATGAAGACGCGCACCTGTCCTTTGATCAAACCCAGGCAGAGATGATCAATGGTGGAAACGCCAACGCGTGGGCCTTTCAAGTTTCAGCTCAAACACCAGAAACGGATGACGCGTGGGTATCGAGCAAAGCGGGCGGTTCATTTGATCTGACGCTGAGGCTCTATCAGCCTGATCCGGCGCTGCTAGAGGATCCCGCTGCGGCGCTGACGCCGCCGCGCATTGAACGTTTGTCCTGCGACGAGGGAGCCAGCTGATGCGTTGGATCTTGCCTCTGATCGTCTTTGTCTTGAGCGGTGTTATCGGACACTTATTCGTGCTGAACAGTCTGCCGAGCTTCATCATGGGCAAAGCGCATCAGACTTTTGAAGCTCAGGGCATCCCAGAAAATGTCTTTGTCGCTTCCCCGCGCCAGACACCGCAGACGCAGCGCATTGTGCGACCATCTCCTGATCTCGCTTATGCCATCTGCCGTTTCGATACGACAACAGGGCCGGTTTTCATCGACGCCCCGGCTTGGGATGGATATGGGTCGCTCTCGATCTTCAACTCGAAAACCGACAATGTGTTCGTCGCCAACCTTGGACCTGACAGTGATTTTCAAGGCATTGAAGTGCGCCGGCCTGCCGAAAACAATCGCGAGGGTGCGCTAAAGCTGGATGGTCGCGGGATCGCCTTGATCCGCCGCCTTGCACCGACCCAGGATCAATATGATGCCGCAGCGGATTTGGTGGCACAGGCCAGCTGCGCGCCAGTTCGTCAGAACTGATTATTCCGCGGCGACGGTGTCTGCCTCGCGCTGCGCTCTCAAACGCTCAGCTTTAGCTTCAACCTGTTCAACAATGTGCTCAACCATATCCGCGTTTGAGAGCTTATGGTCAGGACGACCCGAGACATACATCATGCCGCTCTCTTTGCCGCCGCCGGTGAAGCCGAGATCCGTCATCGCTGCCTCTCCGGGTCCGTTCACAACACAGCCAATGATTGAAAGCGTGATCGGCTCAGCAATATGGGCCAGCCGCTCTTCCAAGGTCTGCACCGTTGCGATGACGTCAAAACCTTGGCGCGAACAGCTGGGGCAAGAAATGATATTCACGCCGCGGGTGCGAAGCCCGAGCGATTTCAGCATATCAAACCCGACTTTCACTTCCTCCACCGGGTCGTCAGAAAGCGACACGCGGATCGTGTCCCCAATGCCCATCCAGAGCAGGTTGCCCATGCCGATGGATGATTTCACAGTTCCGATCCGGCGCCCGCCCGCTTCGGTAATGCCAAGGTGCAAGGGCGCATCCGTCGCTTCTGCCAGTTGCTGATAGGCTGCCACTGCCATGAACATGTCAGAGGCTTTGACGCTGATCTTGTAATCGTGAAACCCCAGATCATCGAGAATGCGCGCGTGATCGAGCGCGCTTTCCACCATCGCATCTGGGCAAGGTTCCCCATATTTTTCGAGCAGGTGTTTCTCGAGCGAGCCGCCATTCACGCCGATCCGGATCGAGCAGCCATTATTGCGCGCGGCGCTGACAACTTCTTTCACGCGGTCTTGCGAACCGATATTGCCGGGATTGATCCGCAAGCAGGCCGCGCCGGCCTCTGCCGCCTCAATGCCGCGCTTATAGTGGAAGTGAATATCCGCTACCAGCGGCACCGGCGAGCCTTTGGCGATTGCTGAAAACGCCGCTGTAGAGTCTTCATCAGGGCAAGACACACGAACAATATCGGCACCAGCATCCGCGGCGCGCCCAATCTGCGCCAGCGTCGCCGCGACATCCGGCGTGGGGGTATTGGTCATCGTCTGCACCGAAATCGGCGCATCCCCGCCGACCAGAACAGACCCAACTCGGATCTGCCGTGACGTGCGGCGTTCAATATTGCGCCAAGGGCGGATCGGATTGTGCGTCATCGCTGCACCTTATGCATCCTGATTGGCCTCCATTTGGTGGAAGATTGTGGCTAGGTAAAGACCCCGACATGCCGCAGCAATTAGATGAAATTTGCCAGATCTGCTCAATCGTCCGGAAAACATGGTTTGATATGAGGCCGCATGGGACAAATACGTTTTTCGGAGTGGGCCATGCGAGATTTACCAATTCCAGGTCTGTTTGCGCCAGTATGGCAAAAACGGTGGGAACGCTTTGCCAGCGACAAGCGCGGCATCGCGGCGGTCGAATTTGCGATGATCGCGATTCCATTCTTCTTTCTGATTTTTGGATTGCTCGAAGTCTGCGTGATTTTCATCATGTCTTCTGTGCTCGAGCATGGCGCGAGTGAAGCAGCTCGGGCCATCCGCACCGGGCAATTCCAACAAGCCGGGTTCGATCAAGCACAATTCAAAAACGATATTTGCGACGAATTGTTTGGACTTCTTAGCTGCGATTCAAAGCTGCAACTGGATGTCAAAACCTTCAGTGATTTTGCTGGCGCCGGCAATCCAGACCCGATTGATCCAGTCACCGGCGATCTTGCTACGGGCACATTTGCATTTAGCCCGGGCGCCCAGAACGAGATTGTCGTCGTTCGCGTCTTCTATGAGTGGGATCTGATCATCCCCGTGATGAGCGCACCACTCGCAAATATGAGCTCTAACCGCCGCCTGCTGCAGGCAACCATCGCTTTCCGCAACGAGCCGTTCGGAAATTCCAGCGCCACGGGCACTTAAGGATAGATATGATGTTTGGTCTCTCTTTGTCTCGCAAATGCAGCCTCGCCAAATCTGAAGACGGCATTTCGGCGGTTGAGTTCGCTCTGATCGCGCCGCTCATGGCGATCATTTATTTTGGCTGTATCGAGCTCTCAATCATGATGACGTTGGATCGGAAAGTGACCGGCGCCACAGCAGCGCTCGGCGATCTGACCTCACGTGCGTCTTCGGTTAATAATGACGAGTTGGCTGATATCATCGAAGCGTCTCGAATGGTTATGCAGCCGAACGATATGGCCGGAGCTCGAATTCGGATCACCAGCCTCTATGAAGATGATGGCGATGCGAAAGTCGCCTGGAGTGATGGGTGTAACCTCTCCGCCTATTCAGTTGATCAGCAGATCACCATTCCAGCGAATTTGATCCCGGAAGATGGCACCCTGATCATGGCTGAGATCGAGTATGACTATAACTCGAACATCGGCTATTTCTTCAGCTCCGCCAAAGAGCTTTCGGACACATTCTATCTGCGTCCGCGCCGGGTCGACGAGATTACACGCGACCGCTCTGACGGATCGTTTGCCTGCGCCTACGCGAACCCTTAATAGGTCGGTTCGGGCTTCATATGTTCCGGCGTTTTGTCGGCATCAACAAAGAATGCGATGCCGATCAGGCCGGCTAGGAATAGCAATGCAACGCCAGAGAAACCAATGCGCTGATCATCGAATGCTGTGGTCATAATGCTGACGACCAGCGGTCCGATCCAAACCGTGACACTTGCAGCCATTGCATAGAAGCCAAAGAACTCGCCGATACGCTCCGGTGGAGAAACATGCACAAGCATGTATCGGCTCGATGAGATGCAAGCCACGATCGAAATCGCGACTGGGGCAATCATCAGAAAGTAAATCACGTCAGAAAGACGCGTAAATAGCCCGGTTCCGAAGCCGTCCCAAACTTCCTGTCCCGCCGGAATCAGTCCGAACAATAAAGCGTCTGGCGTAATCGAAACCTGCAGGAATAGTAGAATCAGTATCGCACTCAGCTCTGCGATTAGGGCGCGTTTCGGGCCGAATGCCCCGTCCAGCCATCCCCCGACAAATCCTCCAAGAGCCCCGATTAAAGAGCCAGCGATGCCGTAAATCATCACCTCGGTCAGGCTCCACCCGAGGACGCCGGCGACATAGACGCCGCCCATCGTCAGAAGCACGGCCAAACCATCCGCATAAATCATCCGCGCCAGTAGGAATTTCATGACGTTCGGCGTTTCTCGGAACTTCGCCAGAATGAATTGCGTCGCATTAATTGGTCCTGACCAAAGATAATTGAGGACAGGCGGATTGCCCCAAAGCTTGAAATTGGGTGGTGTAAAGGTTTCGATAGCGCCCTTTCTCCAACTACCGAGACTGCCTTTTCGGTCCGGCATGAAAACAAAGAAAGGAATGATGAACAGCGCGAGCCAAACCGCAACGATCGGACCTGACAGTGCGCCAATTCCACCCGCTCGCGCTTGGACCCACGGGCTGAAATTAGACGCCAGAATCAATCCGACCAACATCACCACCCCAGCGATATTGCCAAAGGCGAGCCCTGATCCGGAAATCATGGGAAGGGCAGCCGGGCTCCCGGCAGCCGGCAGGAGCGAATTGTGGAGCAGCTCGGAAACCGTGTAGCAGCAATACGCGGTTGCCAGCAGCACCATGCCGATTGGAATCGCACCCGGCGTATCTGGGAGAATGAAGCCTAGCCCAGCCGAGCAGATTACAATCGCCGCTAAGACCAAAAAAATGAAGAGTTTTTTGCGGCCGCCTTTGTCGACGATAACCCCCAGTATTGGGGCCAACACGGCCATAATGAGACCTGCTGCTGCAATTGTATTCGCCACGACCGTCTGACCAGCCGCACCGCCACCGACTACATTCTCTGCAAAGTACGGCGTGAAGACGTAAATGACGATGACATTGTAATACGGATTGCGCGCCCATTCGAAAATCGCCCAGGCCAATCCCTTGATGCCAAATGCGCCTCCGGTGGCGGGTTCTATCTCGGACGCAGCGTCACTCGGCGCATAACTCATAAACAGCCTCCCAGCGCTTCAAGATGGCGCTTTTCACAACCCTGAAACATTCCGTCATACTTGGGAAGAGCGAAAGCGGGCGTCTCACGCTGCGACATACGCTGCGACATACGCTGCGCTTGACGCGGGCGACGACGAAGATAAAGACAGGCAAACGTGTTTTGGAGACTATGATGGCTGCGAACGATTACACCCGCGGTGAAATGAATATCGACGCTCAAAAGAGCATGTATGCGGGCACAATGAAGGCTGGTGCATGGGGTGCCATCATCACCATGCTTATGCTGGCGCATGCGACTTTCACCCTCTCAATGGGGATGAACTGGCTCGTCTCTTTGGTCCTTTGTGCTGGCGGCGGCATCGTAATCGGCCTCGGCATGGGCTTTGGCGGCGCTTGGGTTGCGACAATGATCGCGCTTTCAGGCCTGGCTCTGTTTGTCCAGCTGCTGATCTTCTTGTTCCAGTTGGTCCTGTAAACAGAGACCCATCTGATGATTTGAGCGGCTGTTCTTGCAGCCGCTTTTTTCATGCCCGCATGTCTGGTGCGAATCGCTGAACGCAATTACCTTTACCGCTATGCCTGACAGCGCGACTCTCCCTCCCCGGCCGATTATTCGCCAATTGCCGCCCGATGCGGTTAATCGAATCGCCGCCGGTGAAGTGATTGAGCGCCCTGCTGCCGCAATCAAAGAGCTCGTCGAAAATGCGCTGGATGCTGGCGCTCAGTCAATCAGTGTCTCCATCGAGGGCGGCGGCCTGAAGCGCCTGATTGTCGAGGATGATGGCTGCGGCATGAGCGGCGACGATATGCGCCTAGCCTTAGAACGCCACGCAACCTCCAAACTGAGCCCCGGCGAAGATGGCCGGATCGATCTGTTGAACATTCACACAATGGGGTTTCGCGGCGAAGCGCTCCCGTCGATTGGGTCTGTCAGCCGGATGACGCTCACCTCCCGCGCGGCTGGGGAAGACGCAGCTGAACTCTATGTCGAAGCCGGCCGGATTGAAGGTCCAAAACCAGCCGCCTTTTCCGGGCGCGGCCTGACCGGGACTCGGATCGAAGTGCGAGACTTATTCCACGCCACCCCGGCCCGCCTGAACTTCATGAAGTCGGAACGGTCCGAAACCCTCGCGATCACCGACTCCCTCAAACGCCTCGCAATGGCACGCGCCGATGTCGCCTTTTCGCTCGAGAGCAATGGCCGTAGCGTATTTCGCTATGCGGCCCACCCGGACACAGAGGATGGCCGCTTGCAACGCCTTGGCGCGATCATGGGTAGAGAGTTTCGTGAGAATGCGCTTGCCGTTGATGCTGAACGCGAAGGCGTCCGGCTGACCGGCTTTGCTGGGCTGCCGACACTCAATCGCGGGAACGCTCAACGCCAATATCTCTTCGTCAACGGACGGCCGGTGAAAGATCGGATGTTGAATGGCGTTATCCGCGCCGCCTACCAGGACTTTCTGGCCCGCGATCGTCACCCCATGGCAGCGCTGTTTGTTGATCTCGATCCGGAATTTGTCGACGTCAACGTTCAC
>JALUWJ010000286.1 GCA_027019605.1 Henriciella sp.
CGCTGCGCACACCGCCGCCAACGGTCAGCGGCATAAAACACTGTTCTGCCGTCGCGCTGACAATGTCGAGCAAGGTCCCGCGCCCTTCATGGCTGGCCGTGATGTCGAGAAAGCAGAGCTCATCCGCCCCTTGCGCATCATAGGCCTTTGCCAGCGCCACCGGGTCGCCCGCATCGCGCAGGTCGACAAAGTTTACGCCTTTGACGGTGCGGCCATCTTTGACATCGAGGCAGGGAATGATGCGGGTCTTGAGCATAGGCGGCGTTTAAGGCCCGATTGCTCAGGCGTGCAAGTCTATTTCTTCGCTTTGGCTTTTCGCTTCGGGCCTTTCGGGCCGAGCGAGGATACGGTGGCAGGGTCTGGCGTTTTGTCTTTGAACTTGCACAAATGGGTGATCGAGCAGGTCCAGCACTTTGGTTTACGCGCCACGCACGTATAGCGCCCGTGCAAGATCAACCAGTGATGCGCGCCGAGCTTGTATTCATCCGGCGTCGTGCGCTCCAGGCTTGCTTCAACCTGATCCGGATCTTTCCCAGGGGCGAGCCCGGTGCGGTTCGAGACGCGGAAAATATGCGTATCAACGGCAATCGTCGGCTGTCCAAAGGCTTCGTTCAGAACCACATTTGCAGTCTTGCGGCCAACGCCCGGCAAGCGCACCAATTCGGCTCGGGTTTGAGGCACTTCGCCGCCAAATTCATCAATGATCATCTGACTGAGCGCGATGACATTCTTGGCCTTGTTGCGCCATAGTCCGATGGTTTTTACATGGTTTTCAACGCCTTCAAGGCCGAGCGCCAGCATTTTCTCTGGCGTATCCGCAATCTTGAATAGGTCTTTCGTGGCTTTGTTGACGCCGACATCTGTGGCCTGCGCCGAGAGGGCCACCGCCACCACCAGCGTGTACGGATTTACAAAATCGAGCTCGGTTTTCGGGTTCGGGCGATCCTTTGCGAGTTCGGCATAAAGCTCTGCCGCTTTTTCTTTGCCAAAGGTGCGAGGGGCGCGTTTGC
>JALUWJ010000287.1 GCA_027019605.1 Henriciella sp.
TGCCGGAATGCTGAATGATAACCCAAACCCAACAGACGAAGACATTGATGCAGAGATTACAAATATCTGTCGATGCGGAACGCTCGCGCGCGTTCGCAAGGGCATCAAGCTCGCTGTTGAAAAATCATAAGGGGAAAGATCATGGCTGATACAGGATTACTTTCCCGTCGCGGGTTTATTGTTGGAACGGGGGCGACAGGCCTCACGATCGGCATCTTGGCGAGCTGCTCACCTTCGAGCACTGAACCGGATGTGCCGGACTATTCCAACCTTCCACCAAATCCCGAAGTGAATGCTTGGGTGCACATTGATCACGATGACACCGTCACCGTTCGCATTGCGCGCTCAGAAATGGGGCAAGGCACCCTTACCGGTCTCTCACAACTCATCGCCGATGAGCTTGATGCCGATTGGGATAAAGTCACGGCGGAATATCCAACGCCAGGCGAAAACCTTGCGCGTGAGCGTGTCTGGCGCGACTTTGGAACCGGCGGTAGCCAAGGCATTCGCGGCTCGCAGGATTATGTCCGCGAAGGCGCAGCGGCTGCGAAAGCGATGCTGATCGAAGCTGCAGCGAATGAGTGGGGTGTGCCGGCGAGCGAATGTACGTCAGCCGACAGCGTCATCACCCACGGCCCATCTGGCCAGACAACCACCTATGGCAAAGTCGCAAGTGCCGCCGCTCAACTCGCACCGCCGCTTGAGGTGAAAGTCAAAGACCCGAGCGAGTGGAAAATTATCGGCCAAGCCAAGAAGCGTCTCGATACTGCAGACAAGCTTGTCGGGGCTCAGGTCTATGGCGCAGACATCCAAATGGATGGCATGCTGAACGCCACGATTAAGCAGGCGCCGAAAATCGGTGCGACGCTCAAATCATTCGATGCCAGCGCGGTTGAAAGTATGCCGGGCGTCAAGAAAGTTGTGGCCGTCAAGAACCCATTTGGCGAAGGTAACAACGCCGTTGCCGTGATTGCGGAGACATGGTGGCAAGCCAATAAGGCGATTGAAGCTCTGCCCGTAGAATGGGAGGGCGGCGTTGATTTCTCGACAGCTGAATTTGAAGCTGAGCTGGATGAGGGCCTGACCGCAGACGAAGCTTTCATTGGCAATGGTGGCGGCGATCTCGCCGGTGCGTTTGGCAATGCGGCTCAAATGGTTGAAGCGACTTACAATATGCCGTTTCAGAACCATGCGTGCATGGAGCCGATGAATACGACAGCGCTCTATACTGAAGATCGTTGTGAAGTCTGGTGCCCTACTCAGAATGGTGAGTCTGCTCTCGCCGCAGTATCAGAAGCGTCTGGTCTGCCAATCGAGCAGTGCGAAGTCTATAAAATCCACCTCGGCGGCGGGTTCGGACGCAGAGGTATGCCGGACTATGTCCACCTCTCGGTTCTGGTCGCCATGGAAATGCCGGGCACACCAATCAAGCTCCTATGGACGCGCGAAGAGAGCATGATGCACGGTTATTTCCACCCGAGCACAAAGGCTCGGGTAAAAGGATCGCTAGATGCCGATGGCAATCTAACCGGCCTACATATGCGGATTTCGGGGCAATCCATCTTGGCGGCTCTGATCCCGCAAGCGCTTCAGAACGGCGTCGACTATGCAACCTTCCAAGGGCTTCTCCCGTCGGGCGTTGATCCGCGATTGGAAGATCAGACGCTCAAGTATTCGTTCGACAATTTCCTGATCGATCACGCGATGCGGAACCCGCCGGTACGTCCAGGCTTCTGGCGCGGTGTGAACTTGAACCAGAACGCGATCTATCTCGAATGCTTCATGGACGAGCTCGCCCATGCGGCGGGTCGTGATCCGCTCGAGTTCCGACTGGCCCATCTTCAGGATAGCCCACTAGCCGCTGCCGTTTTGCAAGCTGTCGCTGACAAATCGGGATGGGGTCAGGATGATGGCAAAGCGCGCGGCCTGTGCGTGATGTACGGCTTCGGGGCCTATGTCGCTGCTTGCGCTGAAGTGACGGTGAGTGATGATGGAGAGCTGTCAATCGATCGCATTGTCGCCGCAACAGATCCTGGCAATGCCGTGAACCCGCAACAGATTGAAGCGCAAGTCGAAGGCTCTTTCGTCTATGGCCTTTCCGCAATGCTGTATGGCGAGATCACATATGAAGGCGGCGAAGTTCAGGAACGCAATTTCGACACCTATAACTCGTTGCGCATCGCCGATATGCCAGAGGTCGAAACCATTATCATGCCATCTGGCGGGTTCTGGGGCGGCGTGGGTGAACCGACAATTGCGGTCGCAGCGCCTGCTGTGTTGAACGCGATCTATGCGGCCACCGGCAAGCGGGTGCGTCAGCTGCCTCTGAAAGATCAAAACCTTCGGGATGCGTAAGCGATCCTTTCTATCCGTTATTTGGCCGCTAAGCCTTTTCGGTTTGGCGGTCTGCGGCGGAAACAATAGTCCTGATCAAGCTGCCCTGATCGATCAATCAACCGGCAAAGCCACGGTGCTGGCGGCAACCTGTAGTGGCTGTCATAGCGATACGTCAGGCGGCATCGCTTCACTCGGCAGGTATTCGCCCGCCGCACTCGAGCAGAGCCTACTTTCCTACAAGTCAGATGCCGATGGCAGCACGGTCATGCACCGATTGGCGCGCGGTTATAGCGAGGCTGATATCGAACTGATCAGCAATTATCTCGGCGAAGAGGCAGCTGAACAATGATAGGCAATGTCTCGAGACGTGGGCTCTTACAAGGCGTCACCATGGGGCTTGGAGTGCTGGCTCTGCCAATCCAAGCTGCGAGCCAGGTCAGAGCGAGAATCGTGATTGTCGGCGGAGGGTTTGGCGGCGCCAGTGCGGCCCGGACTTTAGTCCAACTTCTGCCATCTGCCGAGATTACCCTGATCGAGCAAAATGCGCGCTACACCGCGTGTCCGTTCAGCAATTTAGTGATCGGAACCGATCGACCACTCTCGGCGCAAGAATTTACTTACGAAACGATCCAATCGTCCGGTGTGACCATAATCGCGAAACGCGCGGCATCCGTCGATGCGGGCGAACAGACCGTAACGCTCGAGGATGGTAGCCAGGTCAGCTATGACCGGCTGATCCTGTCGCCCGGGGTGGATATGCGTTGGGGCGCCTTAGAAGGGTACTCACAAGCAGCATCGCAAGTCCTGCCGCATGCCTGGAAAGCCGGTCACCAAACCCAGCTTCTCAAAGATCAATTGAACGCCCTTGAGGACGGTGAGACCGTCATTATGACAGTGCCGCCAGCGCCCTATCGATGCCCGCCTGGGCCGTATGAGCGTGCCTCTATGATCGCGCATTATCTGAAAGCAAACAAACCTCGGTCTAAGCTCATCGTGTTGGACGCCAAAGATTCATTTTCCAAGATGGCGCTGTTTCAGGAGGCCTGGGCTGAGCATTACCCAGACCATCTCGAATGGCGCGGCGCGATCAACGATGGGGCTTTGTCGCGCGTCGATGCCAATCTTAAAACGGTCTACACAGATTTCGATGAATTGAGCGCGGCCGTGATCAATGTCATTCCGCCTCAAAAGGCGGGACAGATTGCCGACCATGCCGGTGTATCGGATCTGACCGGGTGGTGCCCAATTGATCCACTGACGTTTGAATCGACCCTGCAACCCAAGATCCACGTCATCGGAGACGCAACAATCGCAGCGCCAATGCCGAAATCAGCGTTTTCGGCCAACCTACAAGCCAAGGTTTGCGCATTTGCCGTGGCGCGGTTGCTGGTCGATCTGGAGCCCATGGCGACGACGCTCGCCAATACCTGCTACTCCTACACCGCGCCGGACGAAGTGATTTCAATTGCCGGCGTCTACACCAATCATGATCGCACGCTGGCCAGCGTGTCAGGTGCCGGGGGCGTCAGTCCCCTTGCAGCAGACAAGGCTGTCAGACGCGCAGAAGCCGCCCAGGCGTCGCATTGGTTTGAGACCATCACGAATGAGGCCTTCGGGTGAGATTGTGGGCGTTCGGGCTGGTTATCGCGCTGGCATCTTGCGGCGATACAGGTCCGCACCTGGTGAGTAACTCTCAGGTCGTAGGTGATACCATTCCGAAAGCGCTCACTGCCGTTCCAGGCGACGCCGAGCGCGGGTCAGATATCTTTGTTGATCGGGAGCGGGGGCACTGTGTTCTGTGTCATGCAATTGAGGGCCTAGAGGCCGAGTTTCAGGGAAATGTTGGTCCTGATCTGTCGCTCGTGGGGGATAGATTGAGCGCTGGGCAACTCAGATTGCGCATCGCCGATTATCAAATTGTACGGCCGGGCACGCTCATGCCCTCCTATTATCGCATTCACGACTTATATCAGGTGGCAGAAGCGTATCAGGACGACCCAGTCCTGACGGCGCAAGAGGTCGAGGATCTGGTATCCTATCTCAGTGAGAGGCGTTGATAGTATGGGCAACAAACCGCTATTCCAGACCACCCGCCGGCAGCTCCTGACCGCTGGCGGCGGCGCTCTGCTCATCGCTGCGTCGCCCCTAAAGGCGCTCGCTGCCGAGGCTGATCTGCTGCGCGCGCGGGCTGACTTATTTGGCGACCGTCCGATCCGTGAAGGCCGCGTGACGGTCACGCTTCCGCCCATCGCCGAAAATGGCCACTCGGTGCCGCTCACCGTGAGCGTCGACAGTCCGATGACGGAAGACGATTATGTCAAACAGATCGCCATTCTGTCGCCGCGCAACCCCCTGCCCTTGATCGCCCAGTTTCATTTGACCCCGCTATCCGGAAAAGCCGAAGTCTCGTCTCGCATCCGGATGTCTGGCACGCAGGCGATCCAGGCCGTCGCCGAAATGAATGACGGCTCATTGTGGTCTGGTAGTATGGAAACGGTCGTCACGCTCGCTGCGTGCGTCGTGCTTTAGGAGATTGCCATGACCGGAATACGTCTCTCCGTTCCTGAAACAGCAACCCGCGGCGAAGTGGTTGAGATCAAAGCGCTTATCCGTCATCCAATGGAAAGTGGCTTTCGTCGTGGGTCACGCGGTGAAGTGATCGAGCGCGATATCATTACGCGGTTTGAGTGCGACTTGAATGGCGCGCTCGTGTTTGCCTCTGACTTCCATCCCGCTATCGCCGCCAATCCGCTGATTACATTCCATATGCGAGCGACGGAAAGCGGCGAGCTAACCTTCCGGTGGACCGATCAGAATGCTGAAGTCTGGAGCGACACAGCTTCAATTACCGTCGCATGATGCGCATTCTTTGGAGTTCAGCATTATTGGTCGCCGCGGCCTGCACCCCAGAAGCGAACCGTCCCGAACATTTGGAAATTGCGCCAGATCAAATCCAATCTGGATATGCGTTCCTGACCTCAGAAACCCAGCAACTCCAAGAGGATAGTTTCGAAAATCCAGGCTATTTATGGGTCGATCGCGGCGCGCAGATATTTACTGCTGAGACGGATGGCTCGCCAGCCTGCGCGTCTTGTCATTCGAATGGGCTGGAAGGCGCGGCTACCAATTATCCGAAGGTCGATCCAGGAACGGGCGCGCTTCTCAATCTTGAGGGGCGGATCAATCAATGCCGTGTCGAGCATCAAAACGCTGAGCCCTGGCCTTATGAAAGCGATGAGCTGCTTTCGATCACCGCTTACGTCGCCGAGCAATCAAAAGGCATGGCCATGAATATCGCGGTCGACGACACAAACCGGCCCTATGTGAACCAAGGCCGCGACTATTTCCTCACCCGGCGCGGACAGTTCAATCTGTCTTGCCAGCAATGCCATACTGAAAATTGGGGAAAACAGCTGCGCGGCGACACGATCAGCCAGGGGCATGGCAATGGCTTCCCAGCCTATCGCCTGGAATGGCAGTCGATCGGCTCTCTGCACCGACGCCTGCGCGACTGTGACACCGGCGTCCGCGCTGAACCACTGCCCTACGGCGACCCAACCTATATTGCCGTCGAACTGTACCTCGCAACACGAGCCCGCGGCCTCGAAATCGAAACACCGGCGGTGCGTCGATAAAGAAACAGCGGGCCTGATCAGAGGCCCGCTGCATTTAGCTTTGATTGAATTGGTGGTTAGAAGCGTGCCGTCACGCGACCGAAGAATGTACGCCCAAGCGTATCATAGGTCGCCGGATAGGTGTTTGATTGCTCGGCTGAATCATCGCCGATAATTTGCCAATCTTCATCCAACAAGTTTTCGACGCCGAATGTTAAGGTGACATTTTCAGCGGCATCCCAGAACAGCGTTAGATCGAACTGGTCGTAGGCATCTACGCTTTCGACAAACAAGTCCGGTGTGCCACCATCGGCGAACAGATCATCTTCAACTTCTGAAATTCTCGTCCAGCGCAGCCGTGCGCCATAGTCCTGCCAGCTCCAATCTAACCGAGTATTAAAGCTCCACTCTGGGGATGGCTCCCCAACGGTGGCGCCGTAGAATCCAACGAATTCAATTGGATCCTCTCCCGGCAGCGGAATGAATGTGTTCGTCTCAGTATAGGTGACGATCGAGTAGAGACCAAAGATACCGTACTGGTTGGCATCATAGGTGTAATCTATCGAAGCATCCCAGCCTGAGGTGGCGAGTTCCGCCGCATTTCGCGAGAATGAATCAAAGCTGGCAACGGTTCCATCTGGATTTCGACGAATGGCTCCGCAGAAGTCAGTCAGCCCTTCAAGATAACAAAAATCAAAGATGGTTTGCGATGGGACGCCAGAAATCACGTCTTCAATTTGAATATCGAAATAATCCAGCGTCAGCACCAAATTGTCGATGAAACTTGGTTCCCACACAGCGCCAAGTGTTATGGTTTCAGCTGTTTCTTCGAATAGGTCTGGATTTCCACCAAACAGTCCCTCGATTTGAGAGTTGACCTGAAGTGAGGAGCCCGTCGCACCGCTGGGGACATTCGCGCTTGCGACCGAATTGTTCTCACAATTCTGCGTTGCCGCAGTTTGTTCCGCTGCGGTCAGGTCGTCAAAGCCACCATTGGCGCCGCCGGAGCATGGATCGGCAATATTCGGGAAGCCGTTCACTTGTGGCTGGAACAATTCACCGATGTTTGGTGCGCGTACCGCTTGTTGATACTGGCCGCGGAATCGAAGTCCATCGACAGGAACCCAGCTCAAGCCAGCGGCATATGAGCTAACTTGACCGACGCCTTCTGTTGAATAGTCGGACAGGCGATAAGCGCCCGTGAAGGACAGTTCATCCACGAGGGGCTTGTTCTCAACCAATGGCGCGTTGATCTCTGCGAAAAGTTCCGCGACGTCGAAGCCGCCGAAAATGTCTGGAGCTTGGTTGAAACCACGCACGTCGGGGCCCAATCCGGCGCCGCGGGTTTCGAGATCCTCTTCGCGATACTCAGCGCCAAACGCAACGGCAATCGGCGTTTCCGCCAATGGCGAGGTCAATCCGAACAGGTCTCCACTTACGGAACCTGACAGGACAAATTGCTCCGTCTGTCCGGTGATGATGCCCGTGACCGATATCGCATCGATCACCTCTTGGCTTAACCCATTCGCGTCAAAGATATTTGCTGTGCCATTGGAGACAGCCGTTTGATATCCGGATAGCGAGATATTGCCGGTTTGCGAAACCGCTGTTTCAGCTTGCCCGAATGAGGCAAAGAGATCCCAGTTCCAAGTTTCCGTAAGGGATCCTCTGAGCCCGCCATTGATCTGGAAGCTGTCATTTCGGATGTCTGAAAGGCGTCCGCCGGTTTCGAGGAATCGCCGTCCAGACGAGAACACAGCATCTGGCACACCGTTGCCGTCTGAATCTGGGTTTGGAACCGTTTCGCCGTCCTCATTCGTCGTCGTTTGAGCGTTTGAAATCGCCGTCAACGCTGCCAAAGCCTCAGGATCATCCGCTAAAAACGGATTGTCTAAATTGACGGTGAGGCTGGTGAAAATTGGCGTTGGGGCCAGCAATTGCTCAGTTTGACTGGTGACGAACACAGCTTGCGCATAAGCTTCAATGTCGTCTGTGACATCATAAGCGACGCTGGAATAGATCGAGTAACGCTCCTGCGGAATTTGTAGATAGTTTGCAGGCGCGTAATTGTATCTGTTTGTGTTTGGTCCAGAATTGATGAAGGGCAGAACACCCGGGCCATCTGGATTGAAGATAAAGCCGAAGCTATCCGTCGTACAGAAGCCCAATGGCATGTCATCATCATCAACAGCTTCTGCTGTGCCTTCGACTGAACAGGGTGTTTCGATGCCGAGGACGTCCGTGTAGTTTATGCCTGAATCTAGAACAAAGGTCGACGGAATGTTGACGGAGCCGGTCTCCGCAAATCCTTCACTCGCGCCAAGATCAATGAGGGTCGTTGCCGACTCGTCGCGATCTCCTTGGAAAACGGGTTCACGTTGGGTGTACTCAAGGCTTAGAACGGCATTACCGCGATTGTTCGCAAAGTTGCCACCGAGCGTCACGCCGGCAGTGTAAATGTCGCCATCCCCTGTTTCGGAAGTTTCATAGCCGCCAGAAAGCTCTACGCCTTCAAAGTCGTCTTTCATGATGAAGTTGACGACCCCAGCCATAGCGTCGGACCCGTAAACCGCAGATGCGCCGCCGGTTAGAATATCAACGCGCTCAATCAAGGCCGCGGGAATGGTGTTTAGATCCACAGCGCCCGGATTTTGATTGGACGTGACATAACGACGACCATTTACGAGAACCAGGGTTCGATTGTCGCCCAGTCCGCGCAGGTCGACCGTTGCTTCGCCAATGCCAGGGTTGTTTGACGTCGAATCAAAGCCTGGAATCACTTGAGGCAACTGGTTGAGGAATTGCTCGGCATTGACCGTATTCGATAAGGTCAAATCCTCCGCACCGACATTCGTGATTGGACTGCTCGATGTCAGATTCGAATTCGCAATCCGCGTCCCCGTCACGATTACGGTTTCTTGGACGGCGTCTTCTGTGTCGTCTTGAGCTAGGGCAGTCGGAACGGCGATCGTACCAAACAAAGTCGAAATCGCGGTCGCCTTGATCAGGCGGGCGCGTAATCCTGGAGTTTTCA
This sequence comes from Henriciella sp., assembly GCA_027019605.1. Taxonomy (GTDB): domain Bacteria; phylum Pseudomonadota; class Alphaproteobacteria; order Caulobacterales; family Hyphomonadaceae; genus Henriciella. The sequence continues at coordinate 8,986 of JALUWJ010000287.1, forward strand.
TCTATAATCTCACTCATTATCAATACAAAGAGCGCGGATTGGAAAGTATCTCCCAATATCCAATCCCGCTAATCTCTGCATTGATCAAAGAATGAATGAGTTCATCGTCTGCGTGTCTCATTTGCAGACGCAACTAATAATATAATCAGCTGTTGTATTTATGTTATACTAGTAAGCGAGCGCCTTGAAGACGTGGGTAACGTCTTGGTTCCATTCTGTATTATACAGATCCAGAAGTTCATCGGCGGGCGTTTTGCCAGTCGCGAGGGTCCGGTCGAGCTCTTGCAGGAAGCCCGTCTCATCATCGCCTGAGACGGAGAGTTTTGCTCGGGTGCGCAAGCCAGACCGCGCAATGTCGACCACCTCTTTTCCGAACTCCTGGAGCGACCGTCCGCCCGGCACCGGAGCTTTCAATCCGATCGTGCGAACGGTTTGGCGCAGGGCTTCTCGCTCGCCTGCTGTCCAGTCTTTGACGAGATCCCAAGCGGCATCGAGCGCGTTGTCATCATAGAGAATGCCGGTCCAGAACGCAGAGAAGGCGCAGAGTCGCGACCACGGGCCCGAATCACTGCCGCGCATTTCTAGGAATTGTTTGAGACGCACTTCGGGGAAGATGGTCGACAGGTGATCTTCAAAATCGTCAATCGCGGGCAACTCACCCGGTAGGATTGGCAATTCGCCCTTAATAAAGTCTCGGAAACTCAGGCCAGACGCATCCATATATGTGCCGCCGCGGCGGACGAAATACATCGGGACATCCAGGGCATAATCGACATAGCGCTCATATCCGAAACCGTCTTCAAAAACGAAGGGCAGCATGCCGGTGCGATCTGGGTCTGTATCTGTCCAGATCTGAGATCGGTAGGACAGGAATCCATTCGTCCGGCCTTCCAGAAAGGGTGAATTGGCAAACAATGCTGTGCCCAAAGGCTGCAGAGCCAAAGAGGTGCGGAACTTTTTCACCATATCGGCTTCAGAGCCATAATCGAGATTGCTCTGAACCGTGCAGGTTCGGAACATCATCTGGCGGCCCAACCGGCCAACCTTTTCCATATAGGCGCGCATGATCTTGTAGCGGCCTTTCGGCATGATCGGAGTTTCATCCATCGACCAGATTGGGCTGGCGCCGAGGCCGATAAACCCGATGCCGAGGGGGTCGGCGATTTGGCGGACTTCCTCAAGGTGTTTGCCCACCTCGTTACATGTCTCGTGAATGTGTTCGAGCGGTGCGCCGGAGAGTTCGAACTGCCCGCCGGGTTCCAGGCTGACACTTGCCCCATCTTTTTTCAGGCCGATCAGGAATCCGTTCTCTTCGATCGGGGTCCATCCGAATTGATCGCGAAGACCCGCCAGCATCGCATGTATAGAGGCTTCGCCGTCATATGGCAGAGGTTTGAGATCGTTCCAGGTGAAGCCGAACTTCTCGTGTTCGGTGCCAATGCGCCAATCCGATTTGGGTTTAGAACCCGCCTCAAACCATTCTACCAGTTCGGTTTTACCCGAAATGCGCGGTGCAGATTCGTCAATGTCCTTCGTGGGTGTCGTCACGCCCCTGCCCTCCTCGCAAACTTTTTTAGCTTTCAGGCAGATAGGGAGACTTCTGCCAATCGCCAACCAGCGATTGCCAAAGGGTGAGCGCCGACACAACCGCTGTTTCAGCGCGAAGGATGCGCGGCCCCAGTGTTATAGGCATCACAAAATCGAGAGATCGTAGCATTTGCCGCTCTTTCGGCGAGAATCCGCCTTCGGGTCCAATTAAGATCGCCGCCGGATTCTCATGCAACTGTTTAGAATATTTCGCCATTGGAGCGGCGTCTGAGCTCTCATCGCAGAAGATCAACGGGTGATTCTCGGGCCACTCCGAGAGCACCTTTGGAAGCGCGAGCGCATCATTGATCTTAGGGATGTCCATCCGCTCTGTTTGTTCAGCTGCTTCAATTGCCAAACTTTCAAACCGATCGATCCGCACCCGATTGGTCTGGCAGTACTCTGTGAATACGGGTTGGATGCTCTTCACACCGAGTTCTGTAGCTTTTTCGACGATGAAATCGGTGCGCGCTTTTTTGATCGGAGCAAACAGCAATGACAGATTGGGGCCTGATACTTGTGGCCGCGTTTGTGCTTGCGGGATCAGTGATGCGGATTTTGGCGTCCCAGAGAGTTCACATCGCCATTCGCCGTCCTGGCCATTAAACACCCGCACGGCCGCGCCCGGTTCAAGACGCATCACCCGGGTCAGGTAACGGCTTTGATCTGCAGGCAGAGATATTTCTTGTCCTTCGACAAGCGGTTGCGGCGTAAACAGGCGGGCAATATGGCTCATTCGGCGTCTATAGGCTGCACTGTAACGCAGGTTAAGTCATGGCACCGCAATTAAAAGTCGCTATACAGGCCGAATGAACGACTCGACCGACACAGATAAGGAAGCCCGGCGCGCCATTCCGATGGATAGCGCTCTTCCAGAGTGGCTAAAGAGCCTTCCTGATCGCAGTCGTCCCTATGCGGCTTTGGCACGTTGGGACCGGCCGGTGGGGATTTGGCTGTTGCTCATTCCATGTTGGATGGGACTGGCCCAAATGCGCATACCAGGCGGCTTTCAGTGGATCGACCTATTGTGGATCCCGCTATTCGCGATTGGCGCCGTTGCTATGCGCGGGGCCGGATGCACCTGGAATGATATTCAGGACAAAGATATCGATGCACAAGTAACGCGGACGGCCTCACGCCCTCTGCCGGCAGGCGATGTCACGTTGCAGCAGGCCTATCTCTTCCTCGCAGCGCAGGTCGGTATTGGATTTCTGGTCTGGCTGACGCTGCCGAATGACGCGAAAATCGTCGCTCTTCTCGCAATTCCCATGGTGGCTGCGTATCCTTTCATGAAGCGGGTCACTTGGTGGCCGCAGGCTTGGCTTGGCTTTACTTTCAACTTTGGTGTTCTGGTGGGCGCGGCAACAGCCACCAGCGTTACCGGCGCTACTGTTGTACTATATCTCGGTCTCGTCTGCTGGACGGTGGCGTATGACACGATCTACGCGCTGCAAGATCGCGAAGATGATGCCATGCTTGGGGTGAAATCCACGGCGCGCCTGTTTGGCGAAAAAGTCCTCACCGGGGTGTTCGTCTTTCATATGTTGGCGACGACTTTAGTGTTCCTCGGCGCCTATTTCGCCGGCGCGGGACGCGTCGGTGCCCTGCTCGCGCTGGGCTTCTTCGCCCATGGCGTCTGGCAGGTTTCAACCTTGTCCAAGAATCGCGAGGCGCGCGCTCTGGATGTGTTTAAATCAAACGTCCATGCGGGTCTGATCGTGCTTGCTGGCCTGTGTTTGGCGGCTTTCCTCTAAGCCTTTCTTGTCTGACCCAAGGACAAGGCTGTATATTATCCATCATGGCAGCCGCGAAACGTATCCGCCCGCTCGATCTATTCTCCCGCGAAGAGTGGGAGCATGTGTCCCGCCGATCCGATCTTTTGGGGCTTGGAATGGTTGTGCATTGTTGGGTGGTCATTGCGCTCGCAATGGCGGCAGCGATCTGGCAGCCCATCTTAATCATCCTGGCGGTGCCGATCATTGGCGCCCGGCAATTAGGCCTCGCTGTTTTGATGCACGAAGCAGCCCATGGCGGACTTACGCGCAATAAGGCGGTGAATGACTTTTTCGGGCACTGGCTCTCAGGCGCACCGATTGGCGGGAGCTTGAAAGCTTATCGGCCCTATCACTTACAGCACCATAAATATGCACAACAGCCTGAAGATCCTGATCTTGTCCTCTCAGCACCGTTTCCCATCACGCGGACATCCTTGAAGCGGAAAATTATCCGCGACCTGACCGGTCAAACCTTTTTCAAACAGCGCTATAATCAGCTTTCAAACGCGATGGGTTTGAACATTCGCCCTGGCGCAGGCTCTGGCAATCGCATGCAAGCGGCGCGTGAAGCAGCGGTGCCCTATTTGCTGACCAATGGCGCTTTGCTGATCTTTCTTACCCTGATTGGCCACTGGTGGGCGTTTTTCGTCCTGTGGTTGCTGCCTATGGCGACGTGGAACATGATGGTGACGCGCCTCCGCAATATTGCTGAGCATGCAGTTGTGCCGGATCACAATGATCCCATGCGCCACGCTCGTACGACGCACGCCACGATCCTGGAGCGGATCTTTCTGGCGCCGTATTGGGTGAACTATCATTGCGAACATCATATGTTCATGCACCTGCCCTTTTATCGCTTAGCAGAGGCGCATCGACAGCTTGAGCGCAAAGGCATTACAGAGCGTATGGAAGTTCAAGATAGCTATTGGCGTGTCTTGAAGTCGGCTGCAAACAAACCCGAAGCGATGTCGCCTGCATGAGTGAAACACAAACCAAAGCGCGTAACGTTCTTGGCGGTGAGTTGAAGGATTGTAGTCACGATCCTCTCACTGGCTTTTTCCGTGATGGATGCTGCAATACCGGTCCAATGGATCAGGGTATGCACACGGTCTGCGTGACCGTCACAGCCGAATTCCTGCAATACAGTTTTAATCGCGGCAATGACCTGATCACGCCGCGTCTCGAGTTCCGGTTCCCTGGTCTTAAACCCGGTGACCAATGGTGCCTTTGCGCATCGCGTTGGGAAGAGGCGCGGCAAATGGGTGTGGCGCCGCCGGTCCACCTCGACGCGACCCATCACAAAACTCTCGCCATCATTGATCTGGCGCACCTAAAATCTCATGCCACGGAGGCTCCAAATCAATGAAACTCCAAATCGAAATGGTTTCAGACCTCGTATGTCCATGGTGTTGGGTCGGTTTGCGCCGATTGAAGGGGGCGATTGAATTGGTGCCGGAACTGGATGTTGAAGTCCTGTTTCGCCCGTTCGAGCTAGATCCAACGATTCCGCCTGGTGGCACGGACTATAAAGAGTACATGAAATCGCGGTTTAGCAGTGACCAAGCGCGCGAGAAATCCAATCAGATGCGCGATTTGCTGGTCCAATATGGTGAGGAAGAAGGCATCCCCTTCCAGTTTGACCGGATCACGCGTCGCCCGAACAGCTTCAATGCCCACCGTATTGTCAGATGGGCGCAAGGCCAAGGCCATGGCATGGCGGCGAAAGAGGCCCTCTTCGAAGCCGTCTTCGCAAAAGGCGAAGACATTGGCGATCACGAGACCTTGGTGACGATCGCGGCCAAAATCGGATTGGATGCCAATCTGGTCTCTGACCTGCTCGCTGGCGACGCGGACGTTGAGAATACCCGAAACGAGCAGAATATGTTCCGACAAATGGGAATATCTGGCGTGCCAACCTTCATCGCGCACCGTCAGATTGCTGTGCAAGGCGCCGAAACGTCCGAGAAGATCGCGCGCTTCCTCCGCTCCGCCGCGCAACACGTTCCCGGTGAGCGGCCACGCGCCGAAGTTCCAAACTAATTTAGCTGAGCTTCCACGAGCTTTTTATAGGCGCCGTCCAGCGCCATCAGCTCGTCGTGGGTTCCGCTTTCCACTGCTTTGCCATCGTCGAGTACGATAATGCGATCTGCCGCTCGGACGGTCGACAGACGATGCGCGATGATCAGTGTCGTACGGTCTTTGGCGAAGTCTGACAGTGCGGCCTGAACTTTCGCTTCGCTTTCAGCATCAAGGGCTGAGGTTGCTTCGTCTAACAGCAAAATCGGGGCGTCGCGGAGGATGGCACGTGCGAGCGCCACACGTTGTCTCTGCCCGCCAGAGAGGTTGCGCCCCATCTCGCCGACCTCACTGTCATACTGATCTGGGAACGCTGATATGAACCCATGTGCATTGGCCGCTTCAGCGGCGCGCTGGATGTCTTCAGCTGAAGCGCCGAGGCGCCCAAGCGCGATGTTCGCCCCTACCGTGTCGTCAAACAAGGCTGTGTCTTGCGATACGATGGCGGAGGCACTGCGCAGCGATCGTGCATCGAGGTCTCGAATGTTATGGCCATCCAAGGTGACCGCGCCTTGATCGATATCATACAACCGCAGCACAAGGTTGAAGATGGTCGACTTACCTGCCCCGCTTGATCCGACAAAGGCCACGGTCTCGCCTGCAGCAATATCAAAGGTCAGGCCTTTCAGCGCCGGCGTGCCGTCTGGGTAGGTGAAAACAACGTCCGCGAAACGTATGTCGCCTTGTACGCTGGAGAGTGATTTTGCGTTATCTTTGTCCGCGACGGCTGGAAGCTGGTCGACCACATCAAAGACCCGATCAGCTGCGGCCCCGCCTTCTTGAGCGACGGCATTAAGCGTGCCGAGCGCGCGCAATTCGGGCGCGGCGATGCCGATCGCGCCGATGATGCCGAGCAAGGCGCCAAGAGAGCTATCGCCACTCGCAATCCGCCAAGCGGAAAAGCCCAATATGCCCGCGAGAGCGACACCGCCGGTCACTTCCAATATTGGATCCACCGCTGCTTTATCGGTCAGCACCTTCAAGAAAAGCCGCGACCGTTCGACAAAACCGAGTTTGGCGCGATCTTTTTGGTAAGTCTCGAGGCCATACGCTTTGATAATTCGATGTGACTGGAAGCCTTCGGATAGAAGCGCAGTCACGTCACCAACCTGTTTTTGCGCACGCTTTGCGCGTTTGCGTACCCGCTCGCCAAGCGCAATCACAGGCCAAAAAGCGATCGGATAGACGACCAGGAGAATAAGGGTGAGCTGCCAATCCAGCCAGAGCATGATCCCGAACGCTCCAAGGACGGTAACGACGCTTTTTGTGAAATTGTTAGCGAAACGCAATCCAGCATCCCGAATAGCGTTCACATCATTGATGAAACGGGACACAAACCCGCCCGAAGCATCTCCACTCAGGCGCGCATAATCACCGTCAATCAAATGATCGAATTGGACTTGCTGGATATCCACAAGCGACCGTTGAACGCCGGTATTGTTCAGCACGGTCATCAAATAGAGTGAAAGGGCGCGGCCGGTGGCCAGGGCCACAATGCCGCCTGCTGCCCACCAAACCCAATCTGTGCTGCCATCGGGCGATTCGATCGCTCCCTGGATGCCATTGCCAACGAAGGCAAGGATTGCCGCGTAAGCATTGGCAAACAGAGCGGTCATAACCGCAAACACGGTGCCGCCTATGAACCAACCGAGATGGGGCCGGAAATAGGTTTTGAACAGTCTGAAGAGACTGCCCGATTTCTTGGGTGTTTCGGACGTCTTAGACGTGATGGTGATCACCCGTCTCTGGGTCTAGCAGCTTGTGTGCATGCAGGATGAAGTAACGCATTTCTGCATTATCAACTGTCCGCTGCGCAGCGCCTTTCCAGGCATCATACGCTTCTTTGTAGCTCGCAAAGGCGCCAACAAAGTCGATTTTTGAGAGATCCTCAAACTCGACATCGGTTACGTCTTTAAGTTCACCTCCAATAACGATGTGGAGGAGTTGTTTTGTGTCAGATGTCTCGGCCATGTTTTGGCGCTCCGTCGTCTGTGTCGAATCGAATGGGCGTACGGTCCAATTCGGATCTGGCAGTCGTACCCCTTTGACTCGCGCTGATAACAGGGAATGCAGGGCCTTTCCAGCCGCCAAAAGACTTCTTTGTGCAGGTTCTCCGCGATTAAACAGATACGGCTCACCCAGATGCGTGGTAGCAGCACCGCCAGCTTCCTTCACCAGCAAGGCGCCGGGCGCCAAATCCCAGTCCGATTTGCGCCATAGCGTCACCACAGCATCGAATTTTCCAGAAGCAACCCAGCAGAGACGCAACAAAGTCGCATTGGGCTTCGGTTTTGCGAGTTCCATTTCCGGCCAAGGCACAGGCCAAGCGGGGTGCGTGAGCATGCCTTCATTCGTGATGATACGGCAGCCTTCTTCCTTCTGGCAGCCTGTGACGTGAATAGGCAGATCATTTAGGAAGGCCCCGCCACCAAGGTGCGTGGAGTAAGTCTCCTCCAAGACCGGTGCATTGATGACACCAGCCCGTGGTAGTCCGCGCTCAAGTACGCCTATGCCAACGCACCAATAGGGTTCCTGGCGCATAAATGCCCGGGTTCCGTCAATCGGATCAACGATCCACACCCGTTTGGCGGTGCGGGTCTCGTTCGAAAGCGCTGTTTCTTCTGATAGCCAACCATAATGCGGGCGCGCGGCCATAAGGCGATCGCGAATGAGCGCATTGACCGCCAGATCCGCTTCCGTCACCGGATGGTCCTTGGATTTGTCCCAGGCGCGAACGTCTGAACGTTTAAAATAGTCGAGCGCAAGATCGCCCGCTTCACGCGCAACCTGCTTCAGAATGTCTAGATCTTCTTTATCGAGATCACTCTCCTGCAATCGACATATCCTTTATCAAGATTGAAGGCGCATCGCGTGAGCTTCTGAACTCCAAATCCGACGCTGGCACCAGGCGCTTGAACATGCCGGGTAAATCACCTGCGATCGTAACTTCTGAGACCGGGTGTTGGATCTCGCCATTCTCGAACCAGAACCCTGCCACGCCGACGGAATAATCACCTGTATTTGGATTGATTGACGGTCCGAACATATCCGCAACGAGGAGACCCTTGCCAACACCTTGCATCAGCTCAGCCGGGGTTTTGGTGCCAGCCTCGATATAGGCATTTGAGACACCGACGCCTGGCGTGGACCCAAATCCGCCACTGGCATGGCCGTTCGGGGTCATTTCAAGCTGCTTGGCAGATGAGCCATTTAATAGCCAGCGTGTCAGACGACCATTCTCGATCAGGTTGACCTTTGAGACGGGCCGCCCTTCCCCATCATGCGCGCGAGTGCCCATACCGCGCGCTCGGAATGGGTCGTCGATCAGATTCACGCTATCAGCGAAGACCTGTTCACCGAGCTGATCTTTCAGGAATGATACGCCGCGGGCGACGCTTGGCCCACTGATCGCGGACAAGAAAGCCCCGATCAGGCTGCTCGCGACACGGCGATCATAAATCACGGCGCCGGTCTGCGTTTTGATCTTACGCGGCGCGAGTCTCGCGACCGCGCGTTCGCCTGCGATCCGGCCAATCTCTTCTGGTGATGGGCGATCTTCGAGCCGGCGGACTGAGCGGCTTTCATAATCGCGCTCCATCGCGCCATCTTTTTCAGCCACAGCGGCGAGCCCGAGGCCCGTAGAGCCGCTCTGTCTATGCGAGAAAAAGCCGTTACTGGTCGCGACCCAGCGCTCGCTTGTGCTCCAACCATTGCCGCAGCCGGAGACTTGTTGAACGCCGTCGACGGCTAAGGCCGCAGCTTCTGCAGCCAAAGCATCCCGCTCGAGAATATCGGTTGCGATCTCGCCATCACCTGTGACATCGATCTCGGGAAGGTCCGAGGCCAGGGCCGCTTTCGGCGCCAGACCGCAAAACGGATCTTCAGGCACCACTTTTGCCATTGCCACGCAGCGTTCGGCGAGCGTTGAGAGGCCTTCTGGTGAGGTATCAGACCCAGAGACAGAGGCTTGCTGCTGTCCAAAGAAGCACCGCAGAGCGACGCCTTGGGACTCAGATCGTTCAATCCCTTCCAGCTTACCCTCGCGTACCTCAACACTGACCCCGTCGGAGCGTCCAAAAGACGCGTCAGCGCCAGAAGCGCCAGCCTTTACGCAAGTCTCAATAAGCGTGGAGAGGATCGATTCGGGAGAAAGCTCTGATTTGGTCATTCGCCCCATTTAGAGAGCGTCTCCTTCTATGCCTAGTCCCTGTCTGCCACACCGTGCTTGACCTTGTGCAGGATCAGACGCACATCGCGGGTCATGGCTGATATAGAACCGATCCACATTATTGGCGGCGGCATGGCGGGCTCAGAGGCCGCCTGGCAGGCTGCAAACATGGGCGTGCCGGTTGTCCTGCACGAAATGCGCGGCGTGAAAGGCACCGACGCGCACCAAACCGATCAACTGGCAGAGCTCGTCTGTTCGAACTCGTTTCGATCTGACGACCATCAAATGAATGCGGTAGGCGTCCTGCACGAAGAGATGCGCCGCGCAAATGGGATCATCATTCCCACCGCTGACAAACACCAGGTCCCAGCCGGAAGCGCCCTCGCCGTCGATCGCGAAGGGTTTGCTGAGGCCGTCACAGCCAAATTAGAAGCCCACCCACTGATCACGATTGTTCGGGAAGAGATTACCGGACTGCCCCCGGCAGACTGGTCGAGCGTCATCGTTGCGACCGGCCCGCTTACATCGGTGGCGTTAGCAGAAGCGATCCGCGCTGAAACGGGTGAAGACGATCTCGCTTTCTTCGATGCGATCGCGCCGATTATCTATCTCGAGAGCATCGATATGGATAAAGCGTGGCGTCAGTCGCGCTATGACAAACCCGGTCCGCATGGCGACACAGCGGCCTATATCAACTGCGCCATGGATGAGGCGCAGTATAATGCGTTTATCGACGCCTTGATTGATGGCGAGAAAACCGAATTCAAAGATTGGGAAAAAGATACGCCCTATTTTGAAGGCTGTTTGCCGATTGAGGTGATGGCTGAACGCGGCCGCGAAACGCTTCGCTACGGCCCGATGAAACCAGTGGGCCTCACCAATCCGCACAATCCGGAAGTAAAAGCGCATGCGATCGTGCAACTTCGTCAGGACAATGCGCTCGGCACGCTTTGGAACATGGTCGGGTTTCAGACCAAGCTGAAATACGGCGCGCAATCAGATATCTTCAAAATGATCCCAGGCCTGGAGAATGCCCAATTTGCTCGATTGGGCGGTATTCACCGGAACACATTCTTGAACTCGCCAAAACTGTTGGATCAGCGGCTGCGGCTCAAATCCATGCCGCGCCTGCGGTTCGCTGGTCAAGTCACGGGTGTCGAAGGCTATGTTGAAAGCGCGGCCATGGGTCTGCTTGCGGGCCGGTTTGCCGCGGCTGAACGGTTGGGCATTAAGCTTGAGAACCCGCCAGAAACAACTGCGCTGGGTGCACTGGTGAAACACATCACGGGCGGTCACTTGGAAGGTAAAGCGACCTTCCAGCCAATGAACGTGAACTTTGGCCTGTTTCCACCGCCCAATCCGGACGAAGTTCAGACCAAAGATCCCGAAACCGGCAAGCGTCTGCGCGGCAAAGACAAAGGCCGCGCCAAGAAGAAAGCGCAAGCCGCGCGGGCATTGCGAGATGTCTCTGCATGGCTCGAAGCGCACGCAGTGGAGCCTGTCGCAGCGGAGTAACCCATGGTCACGATCAATGCTCCGGACACTTGGCGGCAGTGCTTTCCGGCCCCTCAGGCTGCGGATCACAAATACAATCGCGGCCACACGGTTATCTTCGGTTCTGATCGTTTCACCGGCGCAACCCGGCTCGCAGCAGAGGCTTGTTCGCGAATCGGCAGCGGGCTCGTCACGGTCTATAATGAAAAACGAGCAGACCTTTACCGCACCTGCCTGCCGCCGGATGTGATGATCGAGGCGGAGGACGCTTCAAACTGCCGTAATGTGAACACCGTGCTCGCCGGTCCGGGCGGGGTGAGTGACGCACAAGCAGGTGAGATCGAGCCCGCGGAACCCGACACCTCTTACATCTTGGACGCGGATGCCATTCGTCTATTAGGGGCGTTACCCGCAAATACGGCCGTCGTGACGCCTCATGATGGCGAGTTTGAACGCTATCTCGGACGGCTGGAGACAAACCGCGCTGCGGCAGCGACTAATGCAGCCAAAAAGCATCAATGTGTCGTTCTGCTAAAAGGCGCCCGCTCACTACTCTGCGCCCCCGATGGTCGCATGGTCGAGAATCGAACGGCGTCGCCCTATCTCGCCAAAGCCGGCACAGGCGATGTTTTGGCAGGAATGGTGGCGGGCCTCATTGCGCAGGGCATGCCGCATTTTGAAGCGACCTGTGCCGCGGTCTGGATCCACGGCCGAGCCTCAGAACGTATTGGGCCCGGCCTGGTGCCACAGGACCTGTTCAGAGAAATCGGCCCTGTTTTGCGCGAAATCTTAGCTTAGACGCTCTTTGACTGCGCCGAAGTGTCGGGAAATATGCTCATAGTCGCGATGCGGCTTCCATTGCATGACACCGCAGAAGCCGCAGGTCAGGAATAGTGTGATGTCTGCGATTGAGAACCGATCCGCGGCGAGCCAGTCTTTGCCGTCGAGGTACTGATCAAGGCGTTTTGCAAACTTCTTCACGCTCGCTTCCGCTTTTGCGGCAGCATCTGGAAGCTGCGGGTTCTCAAGCGGCGCCATAACTGGGTGAGCATTCCGGAACCAAGTCGCAAATTGCGCCATCATCATGAATTCGATGCGTCGATCCCACATTTCGATGAGTCCTTTTTCCTTGGCGTCAGACCCCATCAAGTTCGGTTCTGGAAACATATGCTCGAAGAAGCTGCAAATGGCGCGGCTTTCCGTGATCGCAGTACCATCATCCAGAACTAGAACGGGCACTTGTGAAAATGGTGATATCTCGCGGTATTCAGGCTGCTTGTGTTCGCCATTCATGATCGAGATCTCAACCAGTTCGACTGCATCCAGTTTTCCCTTAGCTTTCAGGAAGTTATAGGTGCGTTCTGGATTTACAGCTTTCGGGGCATGATAAAGTTTCACGTCACTCTCCTTGAAAGACGATCAGTTAAAGGTTTTGCGGAGACCGACCGTTACGTTGATCGGCTCACCCGGGAAAAAGCGCTGATCGCCAAAGGCAAAATCAGCGCGGTCGGCATACTTCTTATCCGCGATGTTTCGGACAATCAGGAAGGTTTCGAGCGCGTCGGACACAGCATAATTGGCGCGCAGATTGCCGATCAGGTGGCCCGCATAGTCCTGCGTATTGGCCGGATTGGTAAAGTATTCACCAACATAATTGGTTGAAACTTCCAGACTGAACTCATCGTTCGGCAACCAAGTGAACGAAGCGTTTGCCAGCCATTCAGGGGCGGTGTCGATCTGATTGCCGTCCAAGATGACTTCAGAGCCATTTCCGACAATGCGATCAAATGTGTAGACCTGATCTGACCAGCTGACATTGCCGTTAAAGACAAAATGATCGCTGATTTGCCAAAGCGCTGCGAGCTCTATGCCTTCATGACGCGTGGAGCCGTCGGTGACGTTCAGACCATCTGAATCACGAAAGAAGAAATTGTCTTTTTCTGCCGTATAGGCAGCGATATCGAAGACCAAATCTCCGCCAGCAAGGCTTCCGCGGGCGCCAATCTCAAAACTATCGAGGGTTTCAACCTCGGCTTCGGCGACGCCTTGCTGAGACTGAAGGCGATAAAGGTCACTCGCCTGCGGGGCTCTGCTGCCCCTCGCATAATTGGCGTAGAGGCTAATCGTGTCTGAAGCTTCGTAGACGACCCCGAGTTTCGGCGTGATGAAATCGAAATTGTCGGTGCGATCAGCAGGCACATTGAAGCGGCCATTAATGCCAACCGGTGCGTCCGTGGTGTAATCATAGCCATGCGCCTCTCCGCGCAGCCCCAGCAGAACCGTCAATTTCTCTGAGAGTGCCCAGTCTGCTTCACCCCACAGCGCGCCAACGAGCGTGTCTACATTGTAGTCGTAGTGAATGCCGACCGGGAACCGGCTATCGCCCGGAAAGAACCCAAATGGCTCAGGTTGAGTTTCTCGCAAATACCCTGTGGCCAGATCAACATCGGCGCCGACACGCCAGGTCAAAACATCCGACAGAACACGCTCATACCGGCTCATCACGCCGATGCCCGTATGCCCGTTCTTTTCAAACCCGCGATACGGCAAGAAATGCTGCCTGAAATCCATTTGCTGCGTGCGTGCAAACGGCGTCAGCGTAAGTGTCCCATTAGCGACTTCCCGCTCCAGCTTTAAAGCACCGCGCGCTGACCAGGCATCTCGATAGGCCAGAGGATCATCATTGGCTCTCGCAATGTCGCGATCTTTAAATGCATCCGGGCCTTGAATGAAGTCTGCGGTCTCTTGCTCGAGATAAGACGCTGATGCCCAAGCGGTGACATTCCAGCCTGCGTAGACGGTTTCAGCAACGCCAGAGCCTTTCAATTGGAATAGACCGGTATTGTCGCGCCAGCCAGTATCCTTTTGGACCGAGAGCGATGCGCGTCCGAGATAACCCTGATCGTAAATCAGATCGCCCTTATAGCGCCCCAGGCTGCCATAAGAGGCATTGGCTTGCCGCAGCGGCTCACCGCTCGGGTCTGTCAGAATGACGTTGATCAGGCCATGCACGGCGTTTGAGCCATATTTGGCGGATCCTGGACCGCGCACAACTTCAATCGCCTCAGCGGTCTCGTGGTGTGGCTCCAACAGGCTGTTAACGTTGCCAAACGCTGGCGATCGCGTCGGAACGCCATTCTCCAGGATGAGAAAGCTGCCCTGCCCGGCGCCGCCGGTCAGAACGGGAGAGCGAATAGCGATCAGATGCTCTTGCCCGGAATTGGTATGAATGTTCACGCCTGGCAGCGTGTTCAGAACCTCGGCCGGGTGATCTGCCGCAATCGAGGCGATGGCGTCGGCATCCAGGATCGAGATCGCGCCTGCGCCTTCCGGGTTGCGATCTCCAAATGTGGTAATCGTCGCCAGCACGCGATTGTCGCGTTCGGGGCAGAACGGCGATGTTGCGTCTGCCTCCAGGCCGCGTTCGGCAAGACACGCTGAAACTTGGTCAGAAACATCTTGCTGGGCTTCGTCATAAGCAAATTGTGCATGCGCAGCCGCTGTCATCGCCATAACAGCGCTCGTGCAAAGGAGCGACTTCATCATTTTATCGCGTTAACTCCCAAAGAAGAGGTTAGCTGGCAGCGCGCCAACAACTGCACCTGAGACACATGTTGCGAGTGTGCCCGCGAGCAGAGTGCGCCAGGCGAGCTCAAGGAAGGTCGTGCGCCGTGCCGGTTCGATGATCGATAGCCCGCCAATCAGAATGCCAATCGATCCGAAGTTTGCAAAACCGCAAATCGCATGCGCAGTGATCATGCTAGAGCGTTGTGACAGTCCTTCCCCGCCTTCGCCTGCCAATTGCAGGAAGGCTACGAATTCAGTCAAAACTGTTTTGATCCCGATTAAAGAGCCAGACTGGGCGGCCTCGGCCATCGGAACCCCAACCATGTACATGATCGGTGCGAAGATCCATCCGAGGATACGCTCAATCGAGAGTTTGGCACCGGCGACTTCTGGAAGCGCGCCAAGGCCTGCATTGACCAAATACAGAAGCGCAAAGGCCGCGATCAGCATTGTGACAATGTTGGCGAGGATTTTCAGCCCATCAGACGCGCCTGTCGCAAACGCGTCCATGGTTGATTCGTATTCAAAATCTGGCTCATGCGCGCGCAGTTTCGAATCAACTGTCTCCGGCACCATGACGAGAGCGAGCGCCACCGCTGCCGGCGCTGCGATCAGCGAAGCTGCCAGCAATTGTCCTAGCGCATTTGGAAGAACATCCTGCAAAAATACGCCATAGAGCACGAGCACGCTGCCCGCGACGGTCGAAAACCCAGCAACCATGAGAATGAAAATCTCTGACCGCGTCATGCCTTTGAGGTAGGGTTTCACCAAGACTGGGGCTTCGGTCATGCCCATGAAGACGTTGGCAGATACAGCGAGCGAGGTCGCCCCGCCTAGGCCCATTGCTTTGCGGAAGATGGTGGCAAATCCCTTGGTCACCCAGCGCAGCACATGCCAGTGCCACAAGATGGCGGACAAAGCGGCGACAACGATGATTAGAGGCAGCAGATGAACGGCGAAGATTGGGCCTGGTTGCCCGGTCAACTCTTCCCATCCGGCTTGGGTTCCGAATGTTGGGCCGAATACGAACTGCGTGCCGTAAGCCGTCGCAGCGATCAGGCTATCCACGACAATATTAGCAGCAAACAGGGCTTCCCGAATGATCGGAATCCCAAACAAGATCAAGGCAAACGCAAACTGAATCGCAACCGCGCCAAGAACCAGTTTCCAAGGAAAGGCCTTTTTGTTTTCAGATAAGCCCCAAGCGATGCCGAATATGAGGGCTATCCCCAACAGCGCGCGTGCATTGTCCCAACCCCATTCCATCGGCAATCCTCTCAGTTGTGTTTCCCTGCTAACGACCTAGCCCGCACATACCGCGCGGGCTAGTCCACATGTCAGCCACAGCACCTAGCCGAGCTTGCAAATGCAGATCTTATGACCGTCTGGGTCGCGGAAGTATGCCCCGTAAAAGGTTGGCATACGTTTTCCGGGTGCGCCTTCATCGGGGGCGCCAAGTTCCATGGCCTTCGCGTAAACCCGATCGACCGTTTCATTATCCGGCGCCGCGATCGCTGGCATCACGCCATTCCCGCAAGTCGCGGATGATTCGTCATACGGTCCACCGATTGCCAGCATGGGCTGGCCCGGTGCGGTGCCGTAAAAGTACAAACGCCCATTGTCGAAGAAGCGGCTTGCACCGACTTCCGCCAGAACTTGGTCATAGAATTCGAGGGATTTCTTGATGTCGTTCGAACCGAGAGTCACATAAGCTAGCATAGAGGTCTCCTGTAATGCGTGCTGGGCATTACGCACCACGCGCCTACCTTCATGGCAAGACGTAACGCAGCGTCGCAGCTTGACGTTTACGTGAGCGGATGGTGCAAGGCCTTCGCACTCGCACAATGAGTAAAAGTTTTAGGAGACACACTAATGTCTATTCGTTTTGATGATCGCGTCGCAATTGTTACTGGTGCAGGCGGCGGCCTGGGCAAACAGCATGCGCTTGAACTCGCTCGCCGCGGCGCAAAAGTCGTCGTCAATGATCTCGGTGGATCTATGGACGGGACTGGCGGAAACTCTGAAGCTGCTGAAGAAGTTGTCGCAGAGATTAAAGCGATGGGCGGCGAAGCCATTGCGAACGGATCTTCTGTTTCAGACGATGCTGGCGTTCAGAAAATGATCGATGACACGATGAACGCGTTCGGCCGCATCGACATTATCATCGCCAATGCGGGTATCCTGCGTGACAAGTCTTTCTCTAAAATGACGACGGACGACATCAACCTGGTCCTCGATGTTCACCTGCGCGGCACCTTCAAGCCCGTACACGCAGCCTGGAACATCATGAAAGAGCAGAATTACGGCCGTATCGTTGTAACCACCTCTTCGACCGGCCTTTATGGTAATTTCGGTCAAGCCAATTACGGCGCAGGCAAGCTCGGTGTCGTCGGCATGATGAACACGCTGAAGATCGAAGGCGCGAAAAATAACATTAAAGTCAACGCAGTATGCCCGATTGCGGCGACTCGTATGACTGAAGGCCTGATGCCGCAACCAATGCTCGACAACCTCAAGCCAGAATATGTCACACCCGGCGTAATGAACCTGGTGAAGGACGACGCACCAACCGGCGTCATTCTATCTGCGGGTGCTGGCGCGTTCTCAATGGCGCAAATCGTCGAAACCCGAGGCGCATTCGTCGGCCAAGGCGAAGCCCTCACTGCTGAAGCTGTCGAAGCAAAATGGGCAGAGATCACGGACACATCTGAGCAAACACACTTCGACTCAGGTGCAGGCCACGGCCAGAACATCTTTGCACGCCTTCAGGAAGCGGCTGCTAAAGCCTAGTTCTGCGGCAATTCATATCAATTTCTCGGGAAACCGGCGGCGGCCTATAGCCTCGCCGGTTTTTCTTATTTAAAGAGGAAATGGATGTGTGGGACTGACGGGGAGCGCCGTATGCGTCGACTAGTCTTTTCAATTGGTGTTTTGGCCCTCGCGGCATGCGGGAGCCCTGAAGAAGCAACCGAAGAGGTTGTTGACCCGCCAGTCGCTGAAATTTCCGAACCCGAAACCCCTGAACCTGTTTTTGACGCAACAGGGGAAACCTGCGGCGGAATTGCTGCGCTTCAGTGTCCGGAAAACTTCTATTGCAAGCAGGAAACGGGTCAGTGTCTTGAGGTGATGGACGGGGCTGGCACCTGCCAACCAAAGCCTGAAGTTTGCACCAAAGAATATCGCCCGGTCTGCGGATGTGATGGGCAAACCTATCCGAATGCGTGTGACGCGGCTGCAAATGGTGTCAGCATCGCCATTGAAGGCGAATGCGCGAGCCCTGATACGGACTAAGCTACAAAGTCAGCGCCGTGCTCTCTGAGAGCAGCGCGAGGCGATCCGGCATCGGTTCGTCCATAACCTCTTTCGAGGCGGTGACGGTTCGCAATATTTGCGGCCCTTTGCTGCTCTCGATGGGGGTCACGAGCAGACCATCCTTTGACAATTGTTCGATCAAAGCTGCCGGTATGGTCTTTATCGCCCCCGCGATCAGGATACGATCATACGGCCCGTGCTGAGACAGCCCGACAAGCCCATTTCCATGACGTATGGTGACATTCTCGACGCCAAGCTCTTTCAATCGCGTTCGTGATTGTTCGACCAAGCGCTCATAACGCTCAATGCCATACACGTGCCGGCAGGTCTGGCTTAACAGGGCTGCCGTATAGCCGCTCCCTGATCCAATCAGGAGCACGCGTGTTTCTTTGCCCGGCGGGATTTGTAAAGCACGCAGCAGTTTGGCAGTGACAATCGGCCTTGGAATGCTCTGCCCACATGGGATTGGGAGCATGCAATCCTCGCCCACCATGGCTTTCAAATCATCCGAAACAAAGGCGCTGCGATCGACCGTTTCCAGCGCAGTCAGCACGCCATCATCTGTAATCCCCTGGCGGCGCAGGGACAAAACGAGTCGCGCCGCGCGCAAAGGGTCAGGAATCAGGTCGGCCATGTCTCTCGCATCTCAGCGAGAAAAGCCTCATGCGTCAAATCCACATGTAAGGGGGATACAGAAATGTAACCATCATAGATGGCGCGCAAATCCGTTCCTTCGTTCGGATTGGACAATTTTCCGCGATACCCGATCCAGTAATAGGCGTTTCCGCGCAGGTCCTCGCGCGCTTCGGTGCGGATAATTCGCTCATCCCGGAGACCCTGGCTGGTGAACCGGACCCCTTCGACATTGTCTGGCGCGCGGTCTGGGAAGTTCACATTGATGATGAGATCATCCGGCCAGCCTTTTTCGATGATTGGCCGCAACACTTTTGCGCCCCACGCGGTTGGCGTCTCCCACGGACAGGACTGAGGGTTCTGGAAGCCTTTGGATTGGCTCAGCGCGATGCTGGGTACGCCGTGCTGCATACCAAAAAGCGCCGCTGCGATCGTGCCTGAGAAAGTCGTGTCTTCAGCGATGTTCTGACCGGCATTCACGCCCGACAAGATCAGATCTGGGCGCTCAGGCATCAATTCGTCGAGCGCAAGCAGTACGCAGTCACTGGGCGTGCCGTTGACGGCGTAGCGCTGAGGACCGGTTTCGCGAACACGCACAAATTCAGTCAGAGAGATCGCTCTCCCCTTCCCCGATTGTTCAAGTTCGGGCGCGACAATCCAGATATCATCGCTCAGTTCGCGAGCAATATGCTCAAGAACGTCCAGGCCCGGCGCATTGATGCCGTCATCATTTGTCAGAAGGGTCCTCAAGATATCACCTCAAGGCCGCCCATATAGGGCTGCAACACGTCAGGCACCTTGATGGAGCCATCTTCGTTTTGATAGTTCTCCAGCACCGCGACCAGCGTACGGCCGACCGCAAGCCCAGATCCGTTCAAGGTATGGACGAATTCGGGTTTCGGCTTTGCGTTTTCTTCGCTAGGGGCCGGGCGCCAGCGCGCGCTCATCCGGCGCGCTTGGAAATCACCGCAATAAGAACAGGAGCTGATCTCGCGGTACGTGTTCTGGCTCGGCAGCCAAACTTCGAGGTCGTAAGTCTTGCGGGCGCCAAAGCCCATATCGCCCGAGCAGAGCAGCATCCGGCGGTATGGCAGATCGAGTGCTTCGAGGATGCCTTCAGCGCATTTGGTCATACGCTCCAGCTCTTCGAGCCCCTCTTCCTCGTCGCGAACGATCGAGACCATCTCTACCTTGTTGAACTGGTGCAGACGGATCATGCCCTTCGTATCGCGCCCGGCACTGCCGGCTTCTGAGCGGAAGCATGGCGTGTGGCCCGTCATCCGGATAGGCAGCTGAGCTGTATCCAGAATTTGCTCTCGTATGAGGTTGGTGAGCGAGATTTCAGATGTCGCAATCAGCCAAAGGCCGTCAGTTGTTTCGAAGGAGTCTTCGCCAAACTTGGGGAGTTGTCCTGTTCCCTCGAGCGCTTCAGAGCGCACCAGAAGCGGTGGACTGACCTCCTCATAGCCGTTCTCGCCGGTTTGCTTATCCAGCATGAAAGCCGCGAGTGCGCGTTCCAACCGCGCCATTTTCCCGCGCAGCGCCACGAAACGCGCGCCGCTCATCGCGGCGGCGGCTTCGAAATCCATCAGAGGCTGACCGATGCTATTTTTGAGCGCAGCGCCGAGGTCTGCATGATCCTGGACATCGTTGCGGCCATCGAGACGCGCATTTGGCTCGCCCCATTTATGTTGCTCGACATTGCCGGCTTCGTCTTCGCCAACTGGCACGTCCGGCATCGGAATGTTTGGTGTTCCGAGGAGGAGTTTATCGAGTTCTTCGCGGGCCGCAGCCTCCTGCTCACCCGCCGCCTCGATGACGTCCTTGGCTTCGGCAACTTCTGCGCGGAGTTGCTCAAACAGAGCTTCATCGCCGCTCGCCTTGGCTTTGCCGATCTCTTTCGATTTGGCGTTTCGCGCAGATTCGGCTTCTTGCTTGTCCGACACAGCTTTTCGAACAGCAGCATCATGATCCAACATATGAGAAACCACGTCGCCGAGACCTTTTTGCTTTCGCTCAAAGGCGTCTCGGAACGCGTCAGGATTTTCGCGAATGGCGCGGATATCGAACATGGGCTCGCCTCATTACTCGTCGGGCTAGCGTTTAGGGTGATGCGAACGGGGCGTCTAGCGCCCTATTCGCCTACTTCTCTTTGACTTGCGGGGCCAAGCGGATGTGCAACTCGCGCAATTGCTCGTCACGAACCGGGCTTGGGGCTTGCATCATCAGATCGCGTGCTTGCTGATTCATTGGGAACAGCGTCACATCACGAATATTCTCAGCATCAGCCAGCAGCATGACCATGCGGTCCACACCAGGTGCGATCCCGCCATGCGGAGGCGCGCCATAACGGAACGCGTTCAGCATGCCGCCAAACTCAGCCTCGACCACTTCTGGGCCATAGCCTGCCTTCTCGAACGCTTTCAGCATGATCTCCGGACGGTGGTTCCGGATCGCGCCAGACGACAGTTCGATGCCGTTGCAGACAATATCATACTGGAACGCGTTGATCGCGAGCAGATCTTCATCGCTCGTCGCCGCTTCCAGCGCCTCGAGGCCGCCTTGTGGCATCGAGAACGGGTTGTGGCTGAAGTCGACTTTCTTGTTGTCTTCGTCCCACTCATACATCGGAAAGTCGATGATCCAGCAGAAGCGGAAGACACCCTGCTCAATCAGGTCGAGCTCTTCGCCAACCTTGGTCCGGGCCGCACCCGCGAGCTTGTAAGCATCGCCTTTCTTCCCAGCAGAGAAGAAGATGCCGTCTCCGTCGCCAAGGCCTGTATGTTCGAGGAAGGCCTTCAGGTGATCCGCGTCGAAATTCTTCAACACAGGATCTTGGCTGACAACAGCGCCATCAT
>JALUWJ010000288.1 GCA_027019605.1 Henriciella sp.
CCTCAACCATGACTCGTCACTATCGACCCCGAAGGCCGCATAATAGACCGCATCTGCTTGATCATATCCGGCGCCGCCAGAGGCATAAGCGTAACCGCCGACAAGCCCCATAACCAGGCTTGCAAGCGCAGCGCCAGCCGGCCACTTCGCCCCGCGCGGAAAGAGAGCAGACGACAGCGCACCAAGCACACTTTTGCGCTCGGGCGATGCAATCGGCGCGCTTGCCAGAATGGCGGCCGCCAGATCATCGCTGGGTTCTGGCGCTGTTTCCGCCGATAAGATCTGATCCAGGGCGCGCGCTTCAGAGAGGGCCTGTGCAAACGTGTCAGGCTCGGCCGCAACCAATGCTGAAGCTGCATCGCGTTCGGCTTCCGGCCAACCGCCGGGTTCAGCCCCAAACGCTTCGATCAGATCTAATACGCGCTCAACCGTTATCATCTCGCGGGTCATTGTGTTTCTCCTGCCACGGCACCGCTCATGCGAGCTTTCAGAGTGCGGCGCGCGCGAGCGAGTAAACTCTCAAGCGCCCGAACACTCGCATCCATGGCTGCTGCAGCCTCTATATTGGTCATTCCTTCCAAAGCGCAAAGCGACAAGGCTTCACGTTGGCGTTCTGGAAGCGCGGCGATATTCGCCTCAATCCCTTTCAGCGTTTGCTGAGAGGATAGGTATTCCTCAGGCCGAAGTGCGGTATCTACGCGCTCGGGCAATTCGTCCATCAAGACGGGTTTCTTCTTCCGCAAACGATCCCGGCACAAATTCAGCGCAACCGTGCACGCCCATGTCGAGAACTTCGCTTTCGGCTGCCAGTTCGGCAGCGCCTTCCATGCCCGAAGAAAGGTTTCCTGGGTCACGTCTTCAGCCTCGGCGCGATCTTGCAACATGCGATAGGCGACGCGAAAGACGATGGGCATATTTCGATTGACCAGCGCCGCTTGTGCGGCCCTGTCCCCGCTCGCAGCGCGGGTGATTTGATCGAGTTCGGAATGCCCAGACACAG
>JALUWJ010000289.1 GCA_027019605.1 Henriciella sp.
GGAACGCATGATGGCCAGCGGCGTCTGAAGGCCGCCTCGACAGGCCGAACAGATGCCCGCTAACGGCCAACCTGCAAATGACCAACTAAAATCTCTTGCCAAGGGGGCGCCGTCCACAGATGCTCGCTAAACGGACATCCATCTGAATTGTCATCCCGGAAAGTGCGTAGCACTTGTCCGGGACCTAGCCGATCTGGGTCCCGGCTCACCGCTTCGCTACGGCCGGGATGACAAGTCATTTTTCGTGCACTCCCAATGTCCCCTCATGACCCAAAGCAGACATCACGACCGTTCTCTTTCGTTCGACCTACAGACCAGCCTCCAAAACTATGTTCTGGCTCCACGAACCACCGATCTCGTCATCCTTAGCGGCAAAGAGCGAGTGCCGGCGCGGCATTGTTGTGGAGGAGCTTGCTGGTGGTGCCGCCAAACAGCATCTGACCGATGCGGCTGTGACCATATGCGCCCATCACGATGAGAGAGGCGTCATGCGCGTCAGCAGTCTCAAGCAGTGCGTCGGAGACAGGTCCATCCAACTCGATATTTATGACCTCCAGCCGTTCCTCTCGAAGCATCTCGGTCAAACGCTCTTTTGAATCCTGGCAGACGTGCGCCCATTGATGGCGAACCTTTTCCGGGTTTTGAGCAATCACGACTTTCTTGTAGGATTTTATGAGCGGCATGTGCAGGCGAACCGCGCGCGCGGCGAGCGGGCTGCCATCCCAAGCGATGAGGCAGGTGTCAGAGGTTTTCGGTTCACTCGCAGCCAAGACAAGCGGTAAGTTCGCTTCCATCAACACATGTTCAAACACGGCATTCAAAGGGTGAGCCGATTGCGTTGCGCCCTTGGGCACAACCAAGGCATCCGCGAGGGATGCCGCGGCTGCCGCATACGAGGCGACCGATCCGGTCTCTTTACTGAAGTCAGCTTTCAGCCAGCTGCCAGCCGCTTTGGTTTGGTCGGCAAAGCTTTGCTTGTAGTCCTTGACCAGTTTCTCTTGAGCTTCGGTCAAAGAGCTGATTGCGGCGGCGCTCATCACAACGGTTTCTGCGCCTGTGACATAGACCATGGAGATGGCGGGATCCGGTAAAACACAGAGGCCCGATAGCGTGGTTTTCATACGTTTGGTGAAATGAATTGCGCTCTCTAGAGCCGGACCGATTTCGTCTAAGCCCCCACCGAGCATAATTGTAACAGACATGATAAAGACCTCTGCGCTTTCAACCTGAGGCAAAGGTAAGAAGGATAAGGGCCGGCGCGTATAAGGAACAAACCGTAGGCCATCTTCGGCCCAAAGCGAAATCGCCTCGAGCCTTGATCAGGGCAGGGGATGGAAGCTCCTGTTATGGGTGTCTGTCAGCAATCAGAGGACGCTCGATAGCAATGGTTTTCCATCGAGGAAATTCTCCACATTGGATTGGGCCAGCTGCGCCTGCGCAAACAGGGTTTCATAGGTGGCGCCGCCCTGATGCGGTGTCAGCATAATGTTGGGCACATCTGCCCAGCGGGCGCTACTGGTTGGCTCAGGATCGAACACATCAAGCCCGGCGCCGCCCAGCCGGTTCGTTTTCAGAGCTTCAATCAACGCGCTCTCATCGACAACGCTCCCGCGCGCGACATTTACGATGACGCCATCCGGGCCGAGCTTGTCGATGATTGTCTGATTGATCAGATGGTGTGTGGTTTCGTCGGGCCGGCAGCAAATGACCAGGCCGCGGCATTGATCAGCGAGGTCGACCAATGAGTCGACATATGGCGTTTCGATATCGGGCTTGGGGCGTGGTCCCCACCATTTCACGTCGACACCGAAAGGTGTCAGGCGTGCGAGGACTTCCTTGCCAATCGATCCAAGGCCGACAATCCCGATGGGCATATTGCGGATCGAATGGCGCAAGGGCGGGGCCGCAGCGGTCCACTGATCCGTCATGATATAGTCCTGCACGTTCGGGATACGCAGCAAAAGCGTGGTCATCATCGCAACCGCGATATCAGCGACGTCTCCTGCATTCATGCCCGGCGCATTGGTGACCGCTATCCCGCGTGCGCGACATTCATCAAGGTCGATATTGCTAAAACCGGCTGAGACTGACGCGATCATTTTGAGGTTTGGAAACCTGGAAAGCATCGCCTTGTCGAGCTTCTCGATACTGGCCGACAGGAGAATTTCTACATCGGCGCCGTGCTGAGTGATGCTGTTCTCGACGTCCCCTTGGGTGTCCAACCAGTTCCAACGCTCAGGTGGGTTCGGAAACAGGGTTTGCATTTCGGAATGCATCGCAAGAACGGTAACGGCTTCGGTCATAAACGCAGTCTCATTTGAGGAAAAAGACGAGGATGCGCATTCGCTTTGAATGGTCAAGACAAGCGCGCGGTTCGCTGGGATGGAACTAGATGCTCAGATCGAGTGCATTGTAATCGTGAAGCGAGGATTTCGCTGCCTCGTTCCATTCGAAGGACAAGCCCTGCTCGACAAAAGGCTGATAGGCATAAGGCGTTTCGTTCGGGAAACGCTTGCGCCGAGCATCAATGCCGAAGCCGATAACCTCAGAGCGCTTGGCGATGAGATCCTCGTCGAAAACCTGGACGGCACTATGTGTGCCCGCGCCGGTCACACCGAGAACAGAGCTGCGGCGGTGGAAGCCCATATTGACCGTGATGCGCGGTTCGAAGCCTGTGTTTGCGAATGATCCGTGCACCAGTTGGCGATTGCACATTACCACATCGCCAGCATCGCAGACCAGAGGAACAGTGCCGGCAATCCGCTCGCTGCCAGATTCCGCAACCAATTGCTTGATGTCGACTTTACCGAGCTTGTGGCTGCCCGGCAGCACCCAGACACCATTCACCGCTGTGCTGCCATAGACCTGGGCCATGAAGTTGAAGCCGTGAATGCCATCATCAAAGTCTTCGCTGTCCCAATGAGTGGTGCCGTCCTGATGCCAAGAGACAGCTGCGCCGATGCCAGGATCTTTGATAAACAGGCTCTCATTGAACGGTGCGAAGTCTTTGCCATTGATCGTCTCAGCGACTTTCAACAGTTGCGGGTGCCCATAGACGCGCAGGCACGTCTCTGAAAATTGCAGAGACCCAAGTAGAATAAAGGGCGCGGCCGCGGGTGCGTCATCGGCCGCTTTTGGTTCGAGGAGCTTCACTTGGTGACGTCCATTGGCGAGCGTCGAGCCTCCTAAGGGATCACCGAGTGGCTTTGACCAAACCAGCGTTGTCGTCTCGCAATCGGCGCCAAGAGCAGGGGCTCCATCGGCCGTCAGCTTCTCGCCCGGTCCGGCGGGAAAACGCTTCTTCATTTCGGCCAGATCTTGCTTGATGTCCTCCAGCTCCTCCTGATGAAGGACACCCGTAAAGACATAGAACCCGTATTTTTTGTAGGTTTCGACGATGTGCTCTGTCAGATTGCCATCTGCGTCGAACTCAATCGGCCCTCGATTGTCCAAAGTTACGGCGCGCTTGTGTCCAGAGATCAGGTAATCTCGCATCGCATCCGCATCATCACCATAGTGCGCGGCGCACGCTTCGATGGACTCCATATAATGAGGGTCTGACATGAGCGAATCCTCCAATTACTTTAACGTTGTTTAAATTTAAACAGTGTTTAATTATTGTGTCAATCGACAAATCGACATAAGGACTCCGCATGGCTGTCGAGACTCTTGCTCCCCGCGAAAGCACGCGTTCAAAGAATATGGCGAAGCGCCGTGAGACGATCCTGCGTGAGGCGCGCGCCCTGATTGCGGATGAGGGCTTTGATGCTTTGAAGATTCGCGACCTTGCCGCGCGCGCCGGTCTGACTGTGCCAACGATTTACAACCTCGTCGGCGGCAAGAATGAAATCCTGGCCGTGATCATAGAGGAAATGGTGGTGCAGCTTCGGGCGATCCAGGACCAGGCAGGGATTGATCCGGTTGAGGAGTCGTTTGCGAAACTGATCAATGATTTGGCGGATCACTTTGCCACTGATGAAGCTTTCTTTCGCGCCGCCTTTATCGCAGGTGATCGAAGCGGACTGTTCGAGCAAAGCTCTGGTGACGGGATCTTCGCGCATTTCGTTCAACAACCAATCGAAGCCTGTTCTCGGGCCGTTGATGCAGGGCTTCTGCGCGGTCAAATTCCACCCGAAGTGCTCGGGCCGCAAATTTACGGCTGTTATCGTCTCGCACGCCAGGACTGGGCGAATGGGTATTTCGATTTGGAAGCTTTCAGAAAACAAGCGCTCGTGGGTGTCTTCTTATGTCTCGCCTCGGATGCAAAACCGGCATTTCGCAAACGTCTTGTCGACAAAGTTTCGAGCCTGACGGGCGGTTGATCCAGTGCGCTCATGTGCCCCCCTAGGGGGCGCCTAGGCAGCCGGCTCCGGCGTTTGCACAAGGCTGCGATAGGCATGCCAGCTTGATAAGCCGATCCAAGGGAAGACGATGATCAGGCCGAAAACCCCTGCGGCGATACCCAGCATGGTCAAGGTCGCGATGAGAAACGCCCACAGAGACATCGCCGCAAAATTCGTCACAACAGCGCGTACGCTGGTTATGATGGCGATAAAGAAATCGGACTCCTCGCGTGACAACATGGGCGCAGAGATGACGACGATTGCATAGGCGATAAAGGCGATGACGCCGCCGACTATGGTGCCTGTAATCGCCATTTGGAGGCCCGCTGGGGTGGCGAACATAAATGTCAGGAATTCAAGGACGGAGCGATGGACCGCAAATGTCGAGAGTCCATAGATCAGGTACGCGGCTTCCACCCAAAGACCGAACAAGAAGAGCAGGGCGACTCCCAGCAAGAATTGGTCTGAACTGAACCGGCCAATCGCGCCCAATACGTCACCGAGTTTGGGCTGCTGCCCCTCTTCAAGGATCTGGGCGATACGATACAGGCCAGCAGCTATGATCGGAGCGATGATCATGAAGCCGCCAACCAAGACCAGGAACCAGATGAACTGATTGGTGAAATAGAGGAAGCTCGCCAAGGCCATGCTGAACAAAGCCAGCGCGGCGCCGTAAGTGGTGCAGAGCAGGGGAGCTGATCTAAAATCGCGCCATCCTGCCTGCAACCAGGCAAAGGGTGCGCTGAACGGCACACGTGTCACATTCGGGAGGTGGGTGGTTTCCGCCATCAGACGCTCCTTCAGTAACTTTATCCAGACTGATTGGGTTTGCCGTAAATACGTACTTTACCGAATTCACGAGGATCGCAAACCTCGTAGCTAGGGACGGTTGGGCGCTTACACGAGAAAGGGGCAGCATGACCGAAACCTCACTCAAGAACGGAACAAATGTCGACAGTGTGCAAACGCCTGAACGACAAACGTCCTCCGTGGCCACGATTGGGCAACAGCGCCACGATCCGGATCGCATTCGTCAATTGTTCGAAAACGGCGAATATCCGTACAAGTCGAAAATGCGCCGAAAGGCTTATGAGAAGCACAAAGCGGAACTGCAAGTTGAGCTCCTTAAAGTGCAACACTGGGTCCGGGAAACCGGGCAAAAAATCGTTATCCTGTTTGAAGGGCGCGATGCGGCAGGAAAAGGCGGCACGATCAAGCGCTTCACCGAGCATCTTAATCCGCGCGGCGCACGTGTCGTGGCATTGGAGAAACCGACAGAAACCGAAAGCGGCCAATGGTATTTCCAGCGCTATATTCGGCATCTACCAACTGCGGGTGAGATCGTGTTCTTTGATCGCTCTTGGTACAATCGTGCCGGGGTCGAGCGCGTGATGGGGTTTTGCAAGGCGAATGAATATCTCGAGTTCATGCGACAAGTACCGGATCTCGAGCGAATGTTGACCCGATCTGGGATCAAGCTCTTCAAATACTGGTTCTCAGTGACGCAAGACGAACAGAAAAAGCGCTTTAAGGCGCGCGAGCATGATCCGCTCAAGCACTGGAAACTGTCGCCAATTGACCGCGCCTCATTGGATCGGTGGGACGATTATACCGAAGCCAAAGAAGCGATGTTCTTCTATACCGATACTGCGGATGCACCTTGGACGATCGTTAAATCTTCCGACAAGAAGCGCGCGCGCATCAATTGCATGCAGCATTTTCTGAGCTCGCTCGATTATCCAAACAAGGACAAGCATGTCGTCCGCCCGCCGGATCCATTGATTGTCGGGGTAAGCCAGCATGTCATCGGAAATAGCGATCATGTTCTCGGCCGGTCGCTACACCCGGAGCATGTTTGA
>JALUWJ010000290.1 GCA_027019605.1 Henriciella sp.
CAAACCGGATTGCGCGCAGGCGACGTCGTGCTGGCAGAGGTCAGCCGCCAAGCCTTGAGCCCTGAGGAAAGCACACCAACACGCGAAGGCACAGCTGCCGATGATGACCAAACCAGCGTCCCGGTCGAACCGATCATGGTTCCGGTTGGACAAGCGCAGTTAAAGCAAATCCCTGAACTGGAAGGCGCGATTGTTGCGCTCGATCCGCATACGGGCCGGGTGCTCGCGATGATGGGCGGATACTCCTTCTTCAAAAGCCCGTTTAACCGCGTCACTCAGGCTCGCCGCCAACCTGGCTCGTCGTTCAAGCCATTCGTTTATGGCGCAGCGCTTGAACAAGGCTACACCCCGTCGGTTCGGATCCTGGATTCCCCTTATGTCTATTATGATGAGAATACTGGCGAGGTCTGGAAGCCTGAGAACTATGCAGAAGGTCTGAGCTACGGCGAAGTCACGATGCGGGTGGCACTGGAGAAGTCTTACAACCAGGTGACTGCGCGGGTCGCGACCGATATTGGCATGGAAGCGGTGTCGGAATTTGCGGAGCGGTTCGGAATCTATGATCGCTTACCGCCTTACCCAGCCATGTCGCTTGGGTCAGGTGAAACATCGCCTTGGCGTCTCTCAAAAGCCTATGCGGCTTTGGTGAATGGCGGAAAAGAAGTCACTCCGACATTGCTGGACCGGGTTCAGGATCGCAGAGGTGTGACGCTCTACAAACATGATCAACGTGAATGCGAAGGATGCGACGCGACGGACTGGAATGGTCTTGAGCCACCAACGCTTCCAGATGATCGCAAGCAACTTGTTGATCCGATTATCGCCTATCAGCTCGTGCATATGCTCGAAGGTGTGGTTGAGCGCGGAACAGGACGCCGGGCCCGCCGGGTTGGCAAACCATTGGCCGGCAAAACCGGAACGACAAACGACTATGTCGACGCTCTGTTCTTCGGGTTTTCGCCAGACCTTGTCGTTGGTATTTGGACCGGATTCGACACACCGCGGACCTTGGGGGAAGGCGAGGGCGGCGGCTCTGTGGCCGGTGTGATCTTCACCGAGTTCATGGAACGCGCCCTGATCGATGAAGCGCCAATTCCTTTCCGTATTCCGCCGGGTGTGCGGCTTGTTTCCGTCGACGCAGCGACGGGCAGCCTGCCGTCCTTTGAAACCCAGGAGATTATCCTCGAAGCGTTCCGGCCGGGCACCGAGCCTGGGCGTGCGTTCTCCGACACGTCCAATCTTAGCCTTTCCGGCACGGGTGATGGATCGATCTTTGGTCAGGACACAACTCCGCTTGAGCCACAGATTGATCCTGAAACCGGTGAAGTCATTGAATCGGATGTGATTGTTGAGGATATCGACGAGGACATTTATTGACCTGAGCGATAAACGCCGTCATTTCGACCGATCGAAAAAGATTCAGGGAAACGCATGTCAGCAGAAATTCTCGCCCTCGCGGATCAAATCAAGCAGTCGTCAGAACTGCTGAGGAGGCGTCTTTGACTGGGACGTTGCTTCTAAACGCCTAGACGAACTGAATGCGCTTTCGGAGCGTCCCGACTTTTGGGATGATCCAGATGAGGCACGCAAATTGATGGCCGAGCGGCAAAAGCTCGAAACCGGCATGCAGACGGTTGTCGAGCTTGAGAGCGAAGCGGCGGACGGCTTAGAACTCCTTGAGCTCGCAGAGGGCGATGAGGACATGCTGTCTGATGTCGCTGCCAACCTGCGCCGCGCCGCTGAAAAGGCGGAGAAAGCCGAACTTGAGGCACTCTTGTCTGGCGAGGCCGACGGCAATGATTGCTATATGAACATCAATTCCGGCGCGGGTGGCACCGAAAGCCAAGACTGGGCTTCGATGATCCGACGTATGTATGTGCGCTGGGCCGAGCAATCCGGCTACAAAGTCGAAGAAGTCGAGAGCCATGAGGGCGACGAGGCCGGGATCAAATCGGCGACTCTGTTGATCAAAGGCGAGAATGCCTATGGCTGGCTAAAATCGGAGCAGGGCGTTCACCGACTGGTTCGGATTTCGCCATTCGACAGCTCCGCGCGCCGCCATACGAGTTTTGCCTCGGTCGCCGTATCGCCGGTGATTGATGACTCAATAGATGTTGAGATCAATCCTTCGGACGTGCGAACCGATACGTATCGCGCATCGGGGAAGGGCGGGCAGCACGTCAACAAAACCGACTCCGCCGTCCGTCTGACGCACGAGCCAACAGGCATCGCTGTCGCCTGCCAATCTGGGCGTTCACAGCACCAGAACCGCGCGACGGCTTGGGAGATGCTTCGTTCGCGTCTCTATGAAGTGGAACTGCAAAGACGCCAGCAGGCCGCGCAAGACAGTCATGACTCCAAGACAGAAATTGGCTGGGGGCATCAAATTAGATCATACGTCTTGCAGCCCTACCAATTGGTCAAAGACCTTCGTACCAATCACGAGACCTCGGATACGGGCGGCGTTTTGGATGGTGACCTAACACCGTTCCTGAGCGCAGCGTTATCGCATGCGCTTGGGGATACAGAGGCTGAAGACTAAAAAAGCCGGATCGTCTGATCCGGCTTTTCCAATACTAATTCGGGTCTGGTTTACGCGTTTCCGGCGGTCCCAGTTGTCGGCGTGACAGGCGCGCCGGTTACAAAGCCGCTCGTAGTGGCTGCTGCTGCTGGTTGAGGCGCCGCGGCAGGTTGCGGTGCGCTCTCTTTCAGCGGGTTTTCTTCGCGTTTCACTTGGCCTTCGAAATTCGCGTCAGGCTGAATGATGAGCGCGGCGTGGAAGATGTCGCCTTGGACAGAGGCGCCAGTTTCAAGCTCGACGCGGCGGGCGCGGATCGATCCGGTAATCTTGCCTTTGACGCGGAGCGTTTCAGCTTTCACTTCGCCAAGGATTTCACCAGTGGAACCGACCGTGATGTCGCCGGCAGTGATGTCGCCTTCGACCTTGCCGTCAACTTGCAGAGCACCGCCAGTTTTGATGGTGCCTTTGATTTCCACGTCCGAACAAAGAATAGAGGCCCCGACGCGTGAAGCGGGTTTTGAAGAAGCGCCTCGAACAGCGTCTTGTGCTGGAGAGAAGCCTGGTGGGGTATCGCCTTTAGTCTTCGTGAACATGTTTGCCTGCCTTAATGAACTCTACTGGATTATACTGTTTGCCATGGAACAGCACTTCATAGTGAAGGTGGGGACCTGTGCTGCGCCCGGTCGAACCCATGGTACCGAGCTTATCTCCGATCTCGACCTCTTGTCCCTTCTTCGCCACGATCCGATTCAGGTGGGCATATCGGGACACGAAACCACCGCCATGATCGACGTCAACGACGCGGCCATAACCTGATTTACGTCCTGCATATATCACAGTTCCGGGGCCCGCCGCAACGATGGGGGCATTCCACCCGGCGCCCATATCAATTCCGCCATGCCAGCTCGGGCGTTTGCGGAAGGGGTCGATCCGCATGCCGAATGGAGATGTAATCCGGGACGGGATACCGATTGGTGTTGCCAGAGGCAGGTTTTCTACGAGGTTCTCGAAGTAACGTGCTTCTTCCATGCGCGCTGCAACCTGCGCAACTCGAACTGCAAATCTCTCTTCTTCAGGCGTGCTGAATTGACCAGACATCAGGCTTGAGAAGCTGACTTCAGGTCCGCCCATATTCTCGCCGCTCGAAATCCGTGCTGCGCCGACCTTTGTCAGCTGCAGAATGCCGCGTGCAGCTTCGGCGCGCTCAACGGCCATTTCTTCGATATCATTCAGGAAGTCATCTTGCTCGCCGCGAATGCGTGAAACATCGCCTCGCAGGCCAACTTGTGGAAGCGTACTTTCAACTTCGGCGAAACGTTGCGATTGCCGAGCGTCTGCCTCATCGATCGAGGCTGTCACCAGGAGGGATGCCGAGTTTCCCCTTAGCGCTGAAACCTCTAATTCTCCGCCCGTTTGGAGCGCTTCCAGCATGGTCGCCAAAGTCTCATGGCGGCGCTGGAATTCAATCGTCGCGTCTTGGAACGCTTCTGTGCGTTGTTCGAGCTGTGATGTCGACAAAGCTTCTTTGGCGCGAAGGTCTTGCACCCAACGCTCCAGTCGATTGACTTCCGTTGAGGCGGACCCAACCGTCATTGCTTTTTCGCCAAACACGACTGTCGCAGATGCAAAAAGCGACCACCCAACAAGGGCAGCCGCAGCGCAGGTCAAAACAATCTGTTGAAGCGGGGAAATCGTGAAATAGCGAACTGTCCCACCACTGCGGTGGTAAATCTGCCGCTCTGGAAATGCACGGCGTATAAAGTCTGAGACTTTTCCAGTCGATTTCATTCTACGCACCTATCCGCAGGCTAAGACTTTGTCTCGAAGAAAACGTGGTCTTGATTGGTGATGAGTCACAGTAACCTCATTGTGATCCCGTCGAAAAGCCCCTTTTGCGCAATTCGCGGCAAAAATTACGCTGAGAGGGTAAAATTCGCCTTAAAGTATTTTTATTTGACGAATCAGGAGGTCAAAATCTCTCGGGTCGTCTCAAGAACTGCTTCAGCGTGTCCTTTCACTTTGACCTTCCGCCAAACCTCGCCAATCGTTCCATCCGCTAAAACGATGAAGGTTGAGCGTTCGATTCCCATATACTTTTTCCCGTACATGTTCTTCTCGACCCACACGCCAAATTGCTCGCAAGCATCCGCGTGTTCGTCGCTCGCCAGGATAACTGTGAGCTCTTTCTTGGTTTTGAAATTGGCGTGACTTTTGAGGCTATCCTTGGAGACGCCGATGATTTGAACGCCGAGCGCCTGGAATTCGGCCAGCCGCGCTGAGAAATCTATAGATTCGGTTGTGCAGCCTGGGGTGTTGTCCCGCGGGTAAAAATAGACGACATGGGCTTTGTCAGCGGGGGCACCCAGATTGACGGATTCTTCATCGCTGACTGGAATTGTGACGTTCGGCGCCTTATCGCCTTTTTCTGGTCGGTTTGTCATGGCATGTCTTTCATGTCTGGCGGGACGAAACCCGGTTGATGTGCCGTGAGGCAGTGTGTTGATTACATGGAGTAAATGACTTGGT
>JALUWJ010000291.1 GCA_027019605.1 Henriciella sp.
TCCGTGACCTGCGCCACAGCCTCGCGCTTGAACTCTTCTGTATATCTAATCCGTCCTGACATGGACCATAACTCCTTGCTTCCAGTTTTACCTTGCAAGGCGTCTACCGTTCTAGGGGCACATCAAACTTCGAACACAAAAAAACAGCAGATTAGACAGACAAGCACAAACGAAACCAGCACGGCATAGTCACTAGTACTTACTCTCTCAGTCTATAGCAGACCCTTAGCATCCCCCGTGTTTGCTGGTGTTTCAGCCATCGTTGCGGCTCGCGGCGTCACACACGCGTACTACATTCGCCCTGGTGGATGGCCCTCAGGCCCCTTAAGCTGTCTCAAGAAACATTAGGGGGTATACGGGGGAACTGCGCGCGCACTAGTTACAAAAGAGGGGCTCACAAAATTCTGTAAAAATTGGAGCCCCCCTCCAGGCAACCTTAAGCGGCCAAGAGCTCTTCCATGGTTTCCACGGCCTTGACAGCTTTCGAGTTCCAGCGATCCTCGAGGGCCTCCCATGTGCGAGCCATTTCGTATACGTCTAAGTGCTCGTAACGCTTCTCACGGACCATCCTGAAAGGCTCCGAGTTCATCTCTAGGAACTCTATACGGTTGTGCGCGTGGGCGATCTCAACCAACTCGTTTGCAAGAGCTTCCAGACTGCCGTTGTTTGCCAGCGCGTTCCAGCATGCGTGAGATAGAGCAGTGTATAGCGGGAGCATCTCAAGAGCTTTGTGCTTGCATCTGCGCGCCTCTTTCCACGCGTTAGAACCCTTCACAAGACGCACTCTCTCGCGCTCCTGTTTGGACGCCTCGCGGTCTTTCTTTGCCTGCCTACGGGTTTCCTGAGAGGCCCGACGGGCTTCCCATGAATCATACCCAGCGACGCAGGCTTTGCATTTGGTGTTCATGCCGTGCCGCGATGTCTTGGAGGGCGTGTAGTGCTCAGAGTTGAGTGGAAGGTGTGTCTCACACGACGAACACACTCGAACACCATAGGCAAGCTCAAGGGCTCCCTGGACGTCTCTTGCGAGCTTGTCGCTTGCCTTTCGCGTCTGGAGCTCTCTGCGGGCTCTACGGCGCTCCTCGTGGCTTCTGTAAGCGTCTCCACGCTTGTCTATGTAGTACTGCGTGGCAGCTACTCTCGCAGCCTCAGATGATTTGTAAGTGCGGTTACTTTCCATTGTTCATCAACCTCAGTGTTTGTTGCAGCTCAAGGCTGTCTGTTCGAGATTATTCGGGCGCGGGGTAGTCGAAGCTAAGGGCTCTCTACCGCTCGCCCTCTTGGCCTTCATTCGGGCCCTACGTTGTTCATTGCGACAATCCCTGCAGCTATGCCTGTAGCCGTCTGTGGTGAGCCCAGGTGTCTCCTGGAACTCTGAAAGGGCCTTGGTGACGCCGCAGGTTCTACAGGTCTTCGCTAGGCCTCTTAGGGAGGGGTGGTCTTGAAGCTTCATGGGGTGTTTCCTCGCGTGGTCATAGAACAGCCCTGAGAGCCTCACAGGCGCTCTGTGAGTCCGTTAGGCTAGTTTGGTGTGGGGGTGGGTTCGGATTACGCTGAAGACTCTGTACGGGGCCGTATGAGCCTTGGAGAGTGGAGGTTCCGTCGATAGCTTACTCTTTGAGAGTCTTTGCGTCCGCTCATTTCAAGAGAGGACCTCAGATTTTTCTGTAGAAATCCAAGCGCTCCTGCTCGCGTTCTCTAGATAAGTCTGTGTTCGTGTAGTTGCTGCAGGACAGAATTGATTTGGAGAACCCGTCTATTCCTAATAAAATCGGGAAGGAATATGCATGATCAAAGGATCACGCACTGCAGCTGCGCAAGCCTACGCTGAAACATCGTGGAATGCCAGTGCTGTATTGTTTCGGGAGGCGCGCGATTGCTGAGCAAGTCTCGGAGGCGTTGCTGCGGGCAGACCGTACGCCCCCCTCAAAGAAACGAGATCTGCCGCCTTCAGCCAGTGAGGCCAAAGCTCGCTCTGGGTCTTGGGGTACGCCTAGCGACACAGCAGTAGGCCGCTTAGAGCACACGGGTAGGGAGATCAAGAGCGCGGCCAATACTCGCCTTTCCGTATTGGTTTGAACGGCTTGTAGTGCCTGCCACACACAAACGGCCACATGCCGACCCATCGCTTTCGAGTTCGAACATCCAACATATAGGGTTCAATGTCATCATGCGTGAACCACTGGTGCCGCAGGTGCCGTCCAAAACTGTTCTTGGTCGATAGTTTCTCGCCAATGGCGGCGTCTTCACAGAGCTTCAGCATCAAGCCATAGGGCTTGAGGAACTCGGCGAGCGTGGCTTGCATGGCTCCCATCACCTGTGCATTGGCTTGGCGAGCTTGGGTTTGTGGCGTTGGTTTATAGTCCTTGGTCGGTTTATAGTTAAACCGTTTGGCCGCCTTAGCGCGTTGCCTAGCGACCTTCTTGGCAGCGTAGTGCTCCCGCATAGCCTCCACCCTCTCAAAGCCTTCACGGGCGGCTCTGGTGGCGTCTCTACGGTCCTGTAAGCATGGCTTGCAGGTCTTCTGTGGCTTACCTTGGTTGGTGGTGCCGAAGGCCTCAGGGAGCTTACGGATGCCGCATGAGAGGCACTCACGGCCTTGTTCTTCAAGGCGTTGTTCGTACGCAGAGCGAGTGGCATCGGCGTGCTCCTGAAGCTGCGCCATGAGGCGGTAATGTTCCTTTGGATTGCTCCGCATTAGTCGTACCCCGGCAGCCGTGAACGCTCTGAGCGACGTTGGTAGTTGATTAGGTCTTCAGCGTAGGGCTTGGTGGGGTCTAGTCCGCGCCCGCTAAGATATGTCCAGCGCTGCTCATCGTTCATCAGATCGTTCTCGTAGTCAGCCTGTGCTTTAACTCGGTCCATTCGGTCCTTCTCCAGTTGAGCACCCCGAACCTTCAAAGAAGACTCGGGGGCCAGAGCTGAAGCTAGTGCCATTAGGTCGTGGCCAGTTCTGTTTGAACGCATGGCTACCAACCTCTCGTATTCAAGAGCGCCTGTTTAACGTCATCTTCGAGCCAATTGGCTTTGTACTGGAAGTCGCTGACAGCATGGTGAGCGGTAACAGAGCTGGGTAGGACGGTAATGAGCTTTGAGAGAGCCTCAGCGGTGCCTTTAGGCAGGACCGCTTTGAGGTCGGGATTGCTTTGGATCATAGAAACCATTGCGCCGACTGAGTGCTGGCCGTGGAGCCATCCTGTGCGGCTGCTGCCTTGCATGACGAATTTACCAGAGCGAGGTGACTTGGAAATCAAGCGGTAGCCACTTGGTGAGATACGCAGGTAAACGTCTTTGCCAAGTCGTTTAACTAGGACGCTCTTGTAGCCTTCCCGAGTGAGTACGATTGGCGCTTCTGGGTCTGTGAGTTCGCTACCAGGACGATCACGCACAGGGCGATCTTTATAAACGTGCTCAGCGTTGAATTCTCCGCCAGCATAGAGTGCACGCTGGGGCTCTTTGGTTTCGATTGTGTTGATCATAGTCGTTTTCCTTTGGTGTTTAGGGGGATGTCGTTTTCCTTTGGTTTTGAGCTCCCGATCACGAGAGCCTTCTAGGCCAGTAGGAAGGTGTCTGTGATCGGGAGAGGTAGCCTCAACATCGCGCGGAAAACGCAAGACGCGATGGAGGTGCGGGGCGCGGCACTGTAAGGTTAGGAAGGTTTCCCTAGGAAAGGAACGAGGTGAAGCCTCACAGTGCCGAACTTGTTGGGATGGTTAGTCGTGGACGAAGCGGTCGCCAGGATGGTTGCCGATGGTGATTCCATCTTCACCGTCAGGGTATTCGATGGTCAGCATGTCGCGACTGTCGTGTTGCTGGACTGTGCCGAAGGTTTGGGCGACACGCGCCATTGAAGGCGTCGCAATGATCTCATCTGGAGCCGCAGAACGGTGCACAGAAATCTGCGGACCTTCGTGGTTCTCTGGCACACCGATGCCAAGCTCGCGGCAACGCGCAAGCTCCTCAGGGGTGAGACTGCCCATTAGACTTGAGGCTCGGGATCTGGAATCGGCCATGCCTGAGGTTCAGTGACCCCATCCGCGTTCTCATCGAGAACCCATTGGGTATCATCATCAGGTGCACCGCCAGTTCGAGCATCCACCCAATGCGGATCACGGACTAATTCGGCGGGGGTTGTTGGTTCTGCCATTTGTAGGCCTTTCGATTGATTTGGGTTAGTTGACGTCTTCTTCGGGTAACGCCGACAGAAGCCATTCGCTTACTGCGAGCGTGGCTACGGAGTTGCCGAAGGGAGCCAGTTTCATCAGGCTCTGGACGTCTTGCTTTGAGAAGGTCTCGCCTTTGCGGAACTTCGACGGGGTGCTGATCAGCTTGTCCAGCGTGGCGACCGTGGGGTTGCCGGTGAGGAAGTTCGAAGCAAGGCCTGAGTTCCGCGTGAAGCTGAAATAAGCCTCCTCAGGGACGTCTGTGAACTGACCTACGCCATAGCGCAGAGCGGTGTCATAGATGTTCGGAAGCAACGAGGCGTGCGCTGAGTAATACAGGGCACTCTTGGCCAGCTCATTGGCGTTGAGGCGCTCTTCAAAGAACCTCGCTCGTCGATCAGGGTCTTCGATTGTGGAGCCCTGAAGGAACGTGCGGGCTTGAACGCCGACCATTCCACCAAACGCCATGACCAACGCTTCAGCGAATGCGCGGCCATCACGGACGTTGCCGAGGTAACCTGAGTGCTTTGTCCACGCGTTGATTGGGAAAGACATGAACTGGAACATCAGGGACAATAGCGGCTTCTCGCGGATGAACCGTGGGGCATGCCCAAGGTCACCTTCAAGGATCATTCGACGTGCGTTTCTGTCCAATAGGTTCACAAACGCTTCTGCGGCTTCTCTATCAGCCCAGTCTTGGTGCCTGATCAGCGGAAGTTCACGTCCACTGTCCGGGGAGATGACCGTGGTGGATCGGTTGAGTTGATCTGAGATCCGCTCCCACATGCCCCCTGAGATGCCCATGGTTTCCATGCGGCGCCTTGAGTAAGGCATTTGGCCAGCTTTGGCTTTCTTCACCAGGTGCTGGGCTTCAGCAGTGACATGGGTCATCCGCATGAACTGCTGGAGGGGTGCCATGCCCGACATTCGCGAGACCAAGTTGGAGGACTTGCGCGTGTAGGTGTCGATGCGTTCAGCAACACCCCTTGCGCCGTCACGGAAGGGGTTATCCACGTCAGGGAAGTCGAAGTCGTACCGCTCGGTCCGTTGTGCCAACTCGGCTCTGAGCATGCCCGTGCCGTGGCCCATCACCGCGTCTGCAGTGTCGTAGATGTCGTCAGCCAGCGATTGCTCACCCTTGCGGGCTCTCTTAAGGTAACCGTTGAGTTCCTTATGGCGGGCCATGAGGTTGAACGGGCCTACGCGCCAAGCATGGGCTGTAAGCTCTGACACGGCTGCAAAGGCCACATTGGACATGTAAGCTGCGAAGTTCGTTCGACGTAGCTGCTGAGCCATCCACGCGGTGCGAGGGTTCTTAGCGAGTTCGTCGGAGGGTTTACCCAGGACGGTGTCACGCCAGTAGCGGAGTTCGTCTAGGACCTCCGCAGAGCTTCGAACTGACTTATCTCTGTCTAGTTCTTTGGCGGCTCGCGAGAGCGCCTTATCGAACTCAGTAACACTGTTGAAACCAGCGCGGTTGAAGGCTGCTAGGCCTGCCATCTCACGACGGTAGCCCATAGCCAGGTCAATGGCGTCTTGTTCGAAGATCTCATCGATACCACGGGAGAACTCGGCGGAGAGGTCAAGCTTCATTCGAGGCTTGGCGCGGTCGGTCTCTGACACAGCCCGTTGCAGGGGCGCTAGCTCCTCCAATAGGAGTTCCATGGCTTCCTCCGCGATGTCGTCAGGGTTCTTACCCTGGGCCGAGAGGATGCTTCGAACTTCTTGCAGGGCAGCTTGGCGGTCCTGAAAGGTCTTCTTGGCGAACCGGGGACCTTCATCTTGTCTGATAAAGACGTCCAATACAGTGTTCCAGTAGTGACCAGCGACCGTGCGAGCTTTGGCGAAATCATCTCCGAAGCGTTCGGGGTTGGCTCTGGTCATGGAACCAGCGAGCATATCAACGATGTCATCGTCAGCTGCTTTGGAACGAAGGTTCTGGATGCCATCCACAGAGAACCTGCGAGGCAGGTAGTCTGGATCGTGTCTGAGGCTGCGCACAGCATCAAACCCGTCATAGTCTGGTACGTCGCCACGAGCAGTGATCGTTCGTGCTTGTTCCAGATCTCCGCCTGAGTAGGCTCGCGATTGAGCATAGGCCAGCGCGTCCATTTGCATGTCTGATAGGGACTCGGCAGCAGAAATGACGTTCGGGTCGGTGGACCGTTCCACACCGTTCATGTGACGCCACACAGCTCGCGAGAACTGTTGACGTTGTGCGGTGTTGGTGCCGCCAGTGAAGCCTGTTTGTCTTTCGTGGAAAGCTTTCTCGGCCTGCTTGTAACGGCGAGCGAACACGCCTGAACCTTCGGTGATCCTGCGAGATACCTCAAAGGCAGTCGTGGATTGATTACCAGCTATCTGGGGGTTCCATGACAGCACGGAAGCGAGCTTACGAACCGTGGGGCTCTTGGACTGCTGCATCTTCTGTGCGGGCACCACAGAAGCGAACCACGTGGACGGTGATGACCATCGCATGTGTTGTTGGTTGGGGGCGTCTATTACTTCCGCCGTTCCGTCATCAAGTTCACGGAAGATTGGGTTCAATTGCCGAGCACCAACACTCGAACCGTAGTCAGTCTGAGTGAGGGCCGTAAGATCGTCTTCAAGGCGCTTAAGGTCATCAGGGCTCATGGAGCGTCCAAGTGCGCCACCGAGGGCTGCGCTAAAGATGCCCGATGCCATCACGGCTACGCCAGCTTGCACCGGGGTGACTTCAGGATCATCGAGAGCCCTAAAGCCTTCCAGCGGTGCATCAGCTAGAACAGCGGCTGAACCTGAGCGGAGAGCTGTGCCCAGTTTGGTGCCGCTTGAGGCGACCTTTAGAAGGCTGCCCGTCCCGAAGCCAGCAGCGAGGAAGGTCGGGTCGAGCATTGCACCGGAGAACTTGATGATCTCTGCGGGAATGCCTTGGGTGTCGTGGACACGCTGTGCGCGCTGGGTGCGCTCTTGGCCAGCTCGGGCGATTGCTTGGAGGTCTTCCGGCGACTTAGCCTCGGCTAGTCGGTCGAACCACGCATTGCTTAGCCCATGTTCGTCAGCTGCCTGCCTCAGTTCATCGGCGGTGGGTGCGTAACTTTGATCATCGAAGAGGATATCGAACGGTGTTTGGCCGCTACGGATACGAGATTCGTTGATCTCCGCAGTCGTGGAGCCTACCTGCAGGTTCGCCATCGTGGCATCCAGCAACGGGCTTTCGATCAACGGGAGGTATGGGCTGTTGTAGCCAGCTTCCAATCGCTCGTTGATGCGTTGTGCAGATGCGTCCGTGTTTAAGGGGTTGTTGAATCGAATGAGGGGTAGCGGGTCTCTCTGGTCCTCGTCGTTGGTATCCCTCAGGATATCGGAGGTGAGACCTTCGTTGGTGTCATCATTCGCGCCAGCCATAGCCTCAGCTAAGCGTCGCAAACGGGCACCATCATTAGGAGGTGTCATAATGCTTTCCATTGGTTGTTGTTTGGGGGGCTCGCAGTCCACCGCCTGTTGGCCGCCTTGCGGCTGACAGGGGCAATGGAAGAGCGAGGGGTGCGGTTGTACGGACCGCCGGGGGATCACCCGCGATTACTCGGGGGCGAAACTAGGTGCATGGGCACTAAAAAGCTCCCAAGCCACGAGGGCCTGGGAGTGCGTAAGGTTCGTAAGAGAGTTCCCATGCGGGACTTCGATCACCACTCGTTATGGTGTCCGGAGTCTCACAAGAGAGAAGAGAATGTGACCGGCCCGGTTAGGGGCCAGCCACGAAGTTTGGTAGATTCATTAGTACGAGCACGAAATTCTAGCTGAAGCAGTAGTCCGCTTTCAGGCACTCGGTAACGTCCCATTCTCCCATCGGTGTTTGCTTCGGGAGGCTATCGCGCGAGACTTCATGGATTACGACTGATTGTTCAACAAGCTCAGTTAAGATGTCTCTGTCTTGGTACAGTTCCACGAACTTCTCTCGGAGTGTCCTTTGAAGCTCTGGTAGATCACACGGGCGACAGTGAAAGGCGTCATGGACGGTAGCTATCGGTGCATCGAATGCAGCCACGGTCATCGCTAGATGTGAGGCGTCGAGGCTGTGGACGAGGTTAGCCCCTGCTCCGTTCTTGGCACGAGCCACATCCAAGTCTGAACTATAGCCTGTAGCAAAACGAATGCGGAGGCGCAGGCCAGCACACTGTGCCAACAGCTGCTTACTCTCCTTCAACGGCTTCCGATACTCTTGGTGCATCAGGAAGCCAGTGGGGGTTATGTACTCGAATGGCTTCCCCTGAGAGGCCATTGATCCGGCGAACTCTCTAAGGAAAGCCAGAGTTTTGACAGCATCCGGCAGAGCTTCCCTCGCCGCTTGCTCTATCATTTCAGCGAGCATCCGAGCAGCGACAACATCACCCAGGCCTTCACCCCCAACGTGATCAGCGAAGTCCTCTCGAACGAACTCCAGCATCGTGTCTTTGATACCTTCGGTTGTGACACCGTAGACCAACGTCATAGTTGGCTTTTTAGCCACTTTACGCAGATGCTTCTTATCCACCCGCAGCATCTCGTAGATGCCGGTTGCGGTCGCATAGGCTTGACGCTTCTTGTACCCGGCTTCTTCCGCTCTTTCAATCGAAGTGCTTGCACGCCTCTTTGGACTGTCTACGGAGAGCCCTGTCAGGTCTCCCTGGGCGGCCATTTTCAGTCGCTCAAGTAGCTTCTGTCCAACCGCCATATAAACATCCTCCCGGTCACCTGGCCGAAGGTTGACAGCCTTTGCGGTCACTGGATCACGCCTGATGGCTGAGAGATGCTGAAGGCCGCTGCAGGTCGCATCAACGCTAACCGGAAGCCCACAGAGATAATCTTCGCCATGTTCGATGTATCCCGCCCACTCGAAGCAAGCTGCGAGGAACTGCCAAGGCTCGTCCACCGTGCTCCAATCCCTGAATCGAAAAGGATCACGAGCAATGGCTACAATGTCGTTAGAACGGTCATACGCCCACCGCTTTCGCTCCTCCATGCTAATCTTATCATCACTAGCACACGCGGATAAATGAATGGATAGCGCTTCGGCACCATGAGATCCTAAAGGAGCAGCATCAGCAAACAGCAGCAAGCCCTTTGCTCGATCACCTTTGTCGGGGGCTAGATCAGCGCGATAGTAAATACGACCACGGAAGTCATGGAATGTCGGCAGAAAGAAGCGCTCTTGCAAGGAAAACTCTACTGCGGTGTCCACGACCGATTTGATGGAACGAAAACGCCGCCGCTTATCGGCCTGCACATTGTACTCTTCACGCATGGCCTTCTTGAAGTCCGCAATCTGTTCTTCAGTTGGGTCTTCAGGAAGAGCTGGAACATCTTCGCCCGCCGGGCGTGGGATGCTGAGCCCCAGATTATCCCAAGCGCGCCCTGTGCTTCTGCTGATTGCCAGCATTACATCGAGCACCCTTTGGTTTACTCGAAAGCCAGTCGACTGCAGGTGATTGGCGGCGTCGAAGAAGTCCGGGGCCTCACTCTCAATCAGGTCCCAGTTGACGCAGAACTGGTTGCGCCCCGAGAAGAACGTGAGGTGCTTGTATCCGATGTTTGTCGAGTAACGACTATCGGCTCTGGTAAGCTTTAACGGTGGAGTGATACGAGGCCTGCGTGCTGCTGTTCGCGTGCCCAGCTTCTCAGCAACTTGTTCTAATAGCTCGACCAACTCATCGGGAAGAGCCACACAGCTAGCAGGCGCCCTTCTCGCTTTGAACTTCACGAGGGGTGTGTACTTCTCCAGAACCCCCACCGCTATCATGTTGGAAACCAAAAGCAGCCCTAGAAGTGCCTCGTCCTCTCGCTCTAAACCCTGGCGCTCCAGCGTTGATAGTAAGGCGTGAGCGCCGTCCACCCGCGACTGCATGGAACTGCTCCGCTTCTTGGCGTCGGTATGAAATCGAGCCAGCATCGCCTTCGCAGATCCGTCCACGCCGCGCGCCATAATCTCAGTCGAAACTACACGACCGATACGATTGGCTAACGCTGCGATTGTCACAGACTTGGACGTCGACCGGGCCGAACCCAGCACGTCCACTGCAGTGGCAAGAGCTAGAGCGATATAAGCTTCTGCAGGGAGAGCGACACACGCAGATAAGCTAAGTTTTCCATTGCGTCTGACCGAGCCTCGCTTCTTCGCTTCGACTTCAGCATCGAACGAATCTTTGAGTTGCTCTGCGAGCTGAGACAGAAGGACCACGGACGCGTCGCTTTGGCTTACACGGCCCGCCTGGAGGTCCTTTCTAACGGACTTGATGGCCTTAGCGACGGACAACTCTAACGCTGAAGCGTCAAGTTGCGCTTGTAAGATTCGGGCGTCTTCTGGGGATTCAGGACAGCGGATAGGGTCCACCGTCCCCATTACGGGGATTGATGTTGTTTGCATTGGGATTTCTCTTAAGTTGCCGCCAGCCTCTCAGAGGGGCCGTTGCGGCTTGTTTTGGTTTTAGTCAGCAGCCCAGTTGGGGACCACCGAGTGCCAGTCCAGCTTCTCGACTTCCTCTCGGAGGTCCTGTGCACGGACATGGGCGTACCTGGCGTGTATATCGCCAGACTGTTTGTGACCTTGAAGCTTCTCTATGCGATGCCTCTCGACCTTGAAGGATGACAACCGAGTAGCGAAAGAGTGACGGAGCGAGTGAAGCGTCAGTCGATTGCTGAGACCGGCCTGGTTTCGCCAAATCCGGAAATTGTACTGCATTGAACTGAGCAGCACGTCGCTACCGCCTACAACCCTCAGGAATTCGGCGGCTTGAGGATGAACTGGAACTTTGCGGACTGATTCATCCGTTTTCGCTCCATCCTCACCCTCGCCCACGATGAACAGTTGTTGCTCTTCGTCAAACACGCCGTCCAATAGCTCGGATGGCCGCGCCCCCATGTACAACCCAGCACGAATGTATGCTGAGATGACTGGATTGGGCGCTGGAGTGTTG
This sequence comes from Henriciella sp., assembly GCA_027019605.1. Taxonomy (GTDB): domain Bacteria; phylum Pseudomonadota; class Alphaproteobacteria; order Caulobacterales; family Hyphomonadaceae; genus Henriciella. Next base: position 11,096 of record JALUWJ010000291.1, read on the forward strand.
AACAAGCGCTCCAGGTCTTCAGGGTAGAAGGGCAATTTTCGATCTGACTTTGCGCCCCGAATTCGATGTCCCTTGAACACATCGTGTTTTTCAAGGTCATCTGGAAAGGTCCAAGTCAGGATCATTCGCGCATTGGTTTGGAGCCGCTTCATGTAGGAGTCAGCAAAGCCTTCCTTCGCTAACTTACGCAGGAAGTCTCGTGCGTTGAGTCGAGTGATTTCATGAGGCAGTGCCAGCTTCATCGCATCGAACTTCTTCGCTGATTGAAGCAGGGTTTCAGCTGAGCTTTTGGCCAGTGCGGTGTCTTCTTCCACTCTCTTCTCAGCAGCTTCCAGCCACCCTACCCGCCCATTCACTCTTGCGAGCTGCGTGACGATGCCCTGAGCCTGGGTGCTTTGACTGACCAGCCTTTCGATGTCGGGCGAGTCCCAGCCATGCCTGAAGAATTCATGTCCAAGCCCCTCCTTGCGCAGCAGGCGATCCATTTGGTCCTCGAGGAAACCTCTAAGGATGTCTCGCTCTACCTCGGACATCTCTCCACCGACATTGCCAGCTTGGAGCTGCTGCCAGTCTTGGTATGGAGATGGCTTTCCTTTCTCAACCGCTTCCATGACCGAGAGCCATTTGAGGTTATCTTCTCTCTCGACCTGATCACGCCACTGACGAGCGTCTAGAAGTGAGGTGGACCCTGAGGATCTTCGCACTCCCAGCGGAGCGTCTTCGATGACATCTCGAACACCATGAGGCACCCGACGATTGTACTGCCAGACCCCTCTCCGCTCCATGAGGAAGCGATCCTTCTTGAAACGATCCTTCTCGATCTGACGCCTAAACACGTCTGAGGGCTTCATGTGCCGCCTTTTCGTTGGAACACTCATACGGATACTCCCTATGACATCACCGATTGGCGGATCGCTGTCCCCGCTTCGAGGGCTGCGGAAGAGATTTGCATTGCACGAGCTTGCCACTCTTGCTCGGTCGTTGGGTTCATCTCGACGTCAGCTCGAAACATTTCGATTGTTTCCAACAGAGCCTTCACACGACGGATACGTCCTGTGCGCTCTCCGACGTCCTTAAGGCGCTCTAGAGTGTGCTCAGATTTCTCGATCAGCATGTCAGTGAGGGCGTAGCAGTCCAGCTCCTCATTCCAGCTCCCAGGGACTACGCTGTACAGCTGAATGAACTGCTCCATGAGGTGGGCCGCGTAAAAGCGCTCAGCTCCCAGTGCTGCTGCTTTCCATGCTTCATCGTTTTCAGCTTCAGTCGTGATGGTGGTTTGTGAATGTAGTGTCATGGGGTTCTCTTTCAGTGTTGATTGATTTTGGAGAGCGTGAGCGTCCAGACGTTGTGGCTTTTGAGACTCCACCGTGCGAAGCCGATGCGCACTTCTCCATAACTATGGTAGCTTTTGGGCTACTCAGGCGTTCGAACGACCTTCAACTTTTGGGACTTTCAGCTACCTCACAATACAGTAGCTTATAGATCTCTCAGCCTGCTCATCAGGCCGTTGCAGTTGATGAAAAGGCCCCTCGTAGAATGAACCACGAGAGGCCTTTGGTTATGCGGCTTGTGTGTGTGAAACTTGGCCCGGGAACTCGATCACGCCTTTGATTTGGCGGCGAAGCTCCTCTTTGTTTTTATTGCCTCGCGGAAGATCAGCGCGAATCTGCAAAAGGGTGGACGCGAGTTCTTCTGCTTCGGTGCTGTCTGTGGCTTCCACGACGACGGTGCGGTTCTTGGCATCCGCGAGGACGAAGAAACTAATCACCACACCGAGGGAAATCGCTGAGAAGACGATCCAGACTAAGATGGCAGGGGCCAACGGTTCAACCGAAGGTGACGGTTGAGCCTTAAGAGTATCATAGGCCCCTTGTGCTGCCTCACGCTCCTTTAGGATAGGGGTGATGATCATCTCATAGGTTGACGCTCTGCGGATCTCACCAGTTGCGCTCGGTACGGGGACTGCCTCAAAGGCTGCTTGGGCAGCGTCTAGGCGGCCCGTGGCTCGCTCAAGGTCGACCTGGTGCGCGGCTTTCAGATCTTGAAGCTCAGCTGATAGAGCGACCTCTTCAAAGGCGAAGAAGGCTCTCGCATTGCCCAGAGCGTCCATTGAGACAAACGCAAGGATGACCACAGATGCTACTAGCTTTGCGACTAGCCCCACACGCGGGAGCAGGGTTGCGAGGATAGCTGCGATGATCGGCGCAACTGCAAAGGTTGCTGAGACCATGATGGCCATGGGTAGGGAGCGGTCTTGAAGGGTGATCCACCACCCCGATGCTCCCCATGCGCCTAGGACGACAGCAGACGCCCAAAGCAGTGCTGTGCTGACCGGGAATGTTGTCCGTCCAGCAGTTGATTTTTGTGGCGACATGAGTGACTCCTGTATGACACCAGTGAAGGTCAACCTCAGGGAAAAACTCTAATGTTCTCAGAGCTGTTGAGGTTGTGGTTGTCTTATAGAGGGTCTGAAGTAGACTGGTTTCATGTCTGATCGGTTCGACACCACAGATCTTCTGAATTGCTATCGCCGCGGGGTCTTCCCGATGGCGGATTCACGCGAAGATATGCGACTGTTCCTGATGGATCCCGATATTCGCGGGATCCTGCCGCTCGACCAGTTTCACGTGCCAAAGCGTTTACGCAAGACGGTTCGCAAGGATCCGTTTCGCGTCACCGTGGACACCGCGTTCAATCGTGTCATTGAAGCCTGCGCCGAGCCGCATCCAACCCGGCCTGCGACCTGGATCAATGACCCGATCTTGAACCTCTATGGCGCGCTGCATCGCAAAGGCTATGCGCATAGCGTTGAATGTTGGTCCGAGGAAGGTGATCTGGTTGGCGGCTTGTATGGCGTGGCGTTGGGCGGCGCGTTTTTCGGTGAGAGCATGTTCTCGCGTGCCACTGACGCGTCCAAAATCGCGCTCGTCCACTTGGTCGCCCGCTTGATCAAAGGTGGATTCGAGCTGCTTGATGCGCAATTTCATAATCCGCATCTGGAACAATTCGGACTACAAGAAATCACACGCGATGAGTTTCGCACACGGCTCTGGCGCGCCCTGCGTCTCGATGGTGATTTTTACTCGGCCGGCTCGAGAGGGTTGAGCACGGATGGGTCAACCTCACTGCAAGTGATCACCCAAATATCGTAGACCGGGTGCTCAAGTGCGCTCAAACCCGGCGATGACGCGAACATCCAACCTGAAAACCGTACATCCGCGTCATCCGCTTCAGAGATCGTCATCTCTTCCTCTGTGAGATCTCGCGGCTCAGCCATAGTCTGCACCTGTTTGGATGTTGCAGACGTAATTTTCAGGAAGGCGGCACTTTCCGGCGGTTCTTCCGGCGGCGTTTGATAACAGGCTTGAAGATCAATCCGAAGCGAGCCGTAGACTTTCGGCTCTCCGACCAGCATTTCGAAATCGGTCGAACGCCCTGTGATTTTGTCCAAAGCGCGCAGCATCACAGTTTCATGTGGCTGATAAGTCCGCGGCCTCGACTCGACGATTTCTTCTTCGTCTTCGCCGGGTTCGCTCTCTTCCGTGCCGAACAATTCGCGTTCCAGATCAGAAATTGTGCGTTCTGACTCGTCCGCGTTTTGCGCGTAGGCAAAGACCGCTGCAGCGCACCCTATGAGCCCAAGCGTTACTGCGCGGATCACTCGCTATCTCCGCCGCCGCCATTGCCTGATGCGAACGACGCAAACAGGGTCATGAGGTCAACCGACCCTTGCGCATATAGGATTTCGCCACACCCGCTGTCGCCAAACAGTTCTTCGCCAGCGCCGCAAGGTGGAATTTCGCCAAACCCTTCAGCCGGTTCAAGGTTGATGTAAGCGCCGCCGAGCAAGCCTTCAGACTGAACACGCGCACTCGTCCCATCTCCTAATGGCAGAATGGTCGAATCGACCGCCATAACGACCAGGGCTTCAGCGCGGTCGCGATCTAGCGCGACATCACGCACAGTGCCGATCTTCACGCCGGCCATGCGGACGTCTGTGCCTCGATCGATGGTTGCCGCGCTGCTAAACCGAGCGCCAAGCTCTACCGTCTCGCCAGACGATGCTGCATCGCCGCCTCTCGCGATCCCGAACCAAAGAAACACCCCCGCGACGATAAGGACGGCCAGGCCGACCAGGGTTTCAAAAACTGATTCACGCATTTGGATCCCAGGCCTCGTAATCTGCATCGGCTTCGCGGCGTTCTCCGCCCTCGCGCAGACTTCCTTTCGGGCGGTACGCGAACACAGTGCCGGTCATGTTTGGGGTATGGTCTGTTTCCCAGGCCTGACGCTTGAGCGGTGCGTCGGTTGGCGGTTCATCAAATGTGTAATGCAACCAGCCATGCCATTCCGGTGGCACTTTCGACGGCTCAGCCAAGCCATCATAAATCACGTAACGGCGCTTGCGACCTTCGACAGACGCTTTGCGGTCTTCGAAATAGCGATTTCCGTACTCGTCGGTACCAATCAAATCGCTTCGACGTTTGATATCGAACCAACCACCAGGGCTGACGCCATTCCACCAAGTAAACAGTTTGAACATATTGAACGTCCTGACAGTGATATTTGTCCGCAATATGGCGCGTGTGTCTCGCCGAATCTAGTTAGGACAGGCAACACATCATGTCGCGGGCTAGGTCAAGCCCGCTCTGGCTGGAGGGCGCAGTTCATGTCTGCAAATGATCGCAACGCACAATTACTCGCAACCGCAATGGATGAAGGGCTTATCAGCGCGATCCTTCCGTTTGGCGAGCTATGCGCGGCTCCGCTAACAAATCTGTTACACAAAGACCAAGCGCTCAGCGCGGCGACTCAGCAGCGCCTCAATCGCACCAGCAAGCTCGCGATGGCAGAATTGCTGGAAGGGTTGGGGGATACACCGAAAAATGCCGAATTGGCGGAAGCGGTGGCGCGGGGCGTCCCCTTGGCGCTGATCGAGGAAGCCCTGAACCAGGATCGCGGCTTCGAAACCCTCGCCAATGAATTTCGCAATGATGCTATCGAAACCGGCGCCCCACCCGCCTGCGCCATCGACACAGACCTCAGCCTGAACGAATTAAATGAAATCCGTCGCACCGGCGTCGGGACTTTTGTTCAAAAATCTACCCCGCTCGAGGCTGCGACACCGGCGATGGCGCTTGATGTATCGCGTTTTGTGACGCCGGATGGCATCGAAATCGATGTCCTGAATGATTTGATCAATGCGGCGATGGCAGATGCCGGAAGCAAACTCATTCTGGTGCCATGCGGCCTATCTGCGGCTCTGCTCGGCCTCGGTCAAAGCTATAATGGCGATAGCGGGGCCAGTCTGACAGCTTTGCTGAAGTTGCTGCATTCGGTTGGCAAAGGAAGTGCGTTCACCAAGAAACATGCCGAGACGCTCGGGCTCACCGCGCGAAGCGCCCGCAAGTCGAAGCGCGATGTCGATCTCGCCATCGTGCCGCTTTCGGCCAAAGCGCTATCCAATTTCCAACCTGCAACGCTCGCCCTGCAACCGGTACCCTCTTTCATTGAACTGGAAGAAGGCGACCGCCCGGCCCTTTCATTGATGGCTCGAATTGGGCTGGCGCGGCGCGCACCGGAAGCGCTGCCGACGCTGATGGCCGAGATCGATTCTGCAGCGGACCTCGAACTGATGCCGCACTTTGGGGGCGACACATTGCGGACGCGGGGCTTCTCCACGCAAGCGATTGAGAAAGTGAAGAGCGCGCTCGGCGAAGGCCTTCCACTGAACGCCGCGTTTTCGCGCTGGGTCCTGGGGGATGATATCATTTCCAATGACCTGCGCTTGGCACCTGAATCCTATGACGCGGATGGACGTTCCTTGCTGAAGTCGATTGGCTTCTCCAAACGCGAGATTGCCGAAGCTGAAGAAGCGCTGGACGGGCGTCCTGAAAAATTGGCGCAGGCGGCGCTCGGCGCTGCGGGCCTCTTGCAGTCTCTGTCGATCGAGGATCATCTGGCGCTCGCAGAAGCGCTGCAGGCGAGCGGCGACGTGGCCATCATCCTGTCCGGCTCCAATCTTTCAGAAGCTGATCTTGAAGCGTTACTCAACAGCGCGATTTCAGTGTGGCTGCCGGCTCTGGATACGCAGCTTAATCGCCTCACCGCCGATCGGATGGAGCACATCACAGCCCTCGCTGAGGACCTCATGGCTGAAGACGCTGCGCCGCAGACGATCATTGAGGCCCCAAGCGGCGTGTCGCGCACACGCCTGCCAGATCGCCGCAAAGGCTACATTCAGAAAGCCACCGTGGGCGGCCACAAGGTTTATCTACACACTGGTGAATTTGACGATGGCTCGCTCGGCGAAATCTTCATCGACATGCACAAAGAGGGCGCGGCCTTCCGGTCGCTGATGAACAATTTCGCGATCGCGGTTTCGCTCGGCCTGCAATATGGCGTGCCTCTGGAAGAATATGTGGACGCGTTCGTGTTCACGCGGTTCGAGCCCGCCGGTGACGTCACCGGAAACGACCAAATCGCCCGCGCGACATCGATCCTTGATTACATTTTCAGAGAGCTTGCGGTCTCTTATCTCGCCCGCGAAGACCTGGCCGAACTCGGCGATGCGACCCATGACGGACTTGGGCGCGGTCTTGAGGATGGGATCGAAAAATCGCAAGCCCAGCCGCTTCCAGATGAAGCCGCTCATTTGATCTCGCGCGGCTTTGCCCGCGGGCAAATCCCAGACAATCTCGTCATCCTAAACACCAAGCGCGAAGAGCGTGAAGATGAGCGTGCGGAAGAGGAAGCTATCGAGAGCGCAGCTGAAGAGCCCGAAGCACCAACCTATCTGTCGGATGCCTGTTCAAATTGCGGCAGCTTCACCCTTTATCTGGATGAAGCTGATGGCGATATGGCCTGCGACACATGCGGATATGTCGGCAAGGCGGAAGCCACAGAGTCCTAGCGTGTCCGAACTGGCCCATCGATTGCCTATGGTTACCTATATGTAAACCAGACGCAGGATGGACGTCCCATGCTGAAACACATTGCCATTTCAGTCCTTCTTACGGGGCTCTTCACTCCGGTCGCGCTGGCCCAGAACGCGGCTCAAATCAAGCGCGTCCAAGCTGGCCAATCTTGCGCAAAGTGTAATCTGTTCCAAGCGGACCTGTCTTACGCCGAAGGCCAGAAACTGAACTTGGAAGCGACGCGCTTGCGCCAATCCAGTTTTGCGCTCTCGACCTATGACGACGTCAATTTGACGGGTGCAGACCTTTCGGTTTCCAACCTTTTCGGTGCTCGTTTCAATCGAACGAATTTTGCCAAAGCGAACTTCAAACGCGCCATCGCCGTTGGAACTTATTTCGGGTCTTCGAACTTTGCTGGCGCAGATCTCACCGGTGCAAACTTCTCAGGTGCTGATTTGACCATCGCAAAAGGTCTGACCCAATCGCAGCTCAATAAAGCTTGCGGCGATGCCTCGACCCGCCTGCCTAAGGGCAAGACGATCCCAACCTGTTCTTAACCGAATAGAGTGAGACATGATTGCAACAGCAATCGTGGCGTCGCTTGGATTACTAGATTTTCAGTTCTAGACCGGTCTCGCTTCGCGTATGAGGGGATTCATGACGACCGCGTATCGTATTCGCTCATTCCTTATTTCAGGCGCCATGGTGTTGGCTGCTGCGCCTTTGAGCACTGCTCAAGAAACGCCAAGCCGAATTTCCTGGGCCCCGTCCTATAGCGGGTCTTGCCATGATTGTTCGTTGGTTGGGCGCAATATGTCGGGCTGGAATGTTTCAAAAGCAAGCTATCCGGGCGCTGACTTAACCGCTGCGAACCTCAGACGCGCGCACGCGCACGGGGCGAATTTCAGCCGGGTTCAAGCCGCAGGCGCGGATTTACGCCTCGGAGACTTTACAGAAACCTCGTTTGAAGAGGCCATTCTTGTTGGCGCACGGATGCAAGGCGCAAGCTTCAACAACTCCAAAATGTCCGGCGTTGGGTTGAACAGCGCTGATCTGAGTGATGGGAAGTTTATCGGTGCGACTTTGATCGGCGCTCAAATGCAGTCCGTCACCGCGCACAATAGCGATTTTTCGGCTTCAACCCTGTCCGAAGCGGTGCTGACCGCAGCCGATCTCACCGGGTCCGTGTTTGATAATGCCATCCTAGTTGAGGCTGATCTCACCGCCGCGACAATTACCGATGCGAGCTTTCGGGATGTCCGTTTTGCCGGGGCCAACCTGGAAACAGCAATCGGGGTAGAATCCGCAAGTTTCGAAGGCGCATGTGCGTCTGAAGACACGAAGATGCCCGCTGGGTTTTCGCTGCCGCTTTGTGCGGAATAGTGCTTAGGCCGCTTCGGCTTCTTCGGCTTTGCGTTCCATCACAGATACGATCCAGATACTGATTTCGTAGAGGCCATAGACAGGCACGGTCAGCATAATTTGTGAGATGAAGTCGGGCGGTGTTGCGAACGCGGCTACTGCGAGGATCCCGACAATCGCATACTTACGGCCGCTGCGCAGCGTATCAGCGCCAACAATCCCCGCGCGCCCGAGCAAGGCCAAGACCACCGGCAACTGGAATGACAGTCCAAACGCGGTCATCAGCGCGAGCGCCAGAGACAAATATTCCGACACTTTGATTTGCGCCTCGATCTGAACCGCGTCGAGCCCGCCTGCCTGTTGTTGGCCAAGCGCGAAGGCCATGACCAGTGGCATCATCACATAGAAAACAAACAGGACACCGATCGTGAAGAGCACGGGCGCCGCGATCAAGAAGGGAAGAAAAGCGCCCTTCTCCTCTTTGTACAGTCCCGGCGCGACAAAGGCATAGACCTGCCAGGCCATGATCGGGAATGACACGAAAAGCCCCGCAAACAGCGCAATTTTGAGCTTCACGAAGAAGAATTCGAGCGGCGCGGTATAAATCAATCGCGGATCTTCGGTCACGCCATGCGTTTTGAACGCTTCGATAAACGGATCGACGAGAATGTTGAAAATCGGCCCCGCAATGAAGAAACAGCCAATCGCGCAGACCATGAAGGCAATCAGGGCTTTCATTAGTCTCGAGCGAAGCTCGTTCAGATGATCAAGCAGCGGCGCTCGTGACGCTTCAATCTCATTGTCGATCAGGTCTGGGCGCTGATCGACCGGTAAGTCCTGGCTCATGACACCGCCTTATCTTCTGGATCATTTGCCGGCGCGCCATCTGAGTCAGTCTGTGGAGCTGGTTCGGTTTCCGCCGCAATCGGCTTGGCCATATCCTGTTTCAGCTTCGCTTCTTCCCGCAACACCGTTTGATTGATGTCCTTCTCAACTTCTTTGAGCTCATCAACCGCCTGCGTCACCGCATTGTCGCGTTTCAGGTCTTCAATCTCTTTGCGCAAATCGTCGAGTTCCGCCTGACGTGCAATATCGTCAAACGCTGCGCGGAATTCGTTCGCCATCGAACGTCCCTTGGCGACGAACTGTCCAATTTTGCGCATTGTCAGCGATAGGTCTTTCGGCCCCAGAATCACCAATGCGATGATGACCAGGAACAAAAGTTCGCTAAATCCGAATTGCGGCAGCATGATCAGGCGCCTTCCGCGCTCGTCGAACGGCGATTAGTCGGCCGACTTCGCTTTTTCCTTCTCCGGCGTGATATTCACCATATCATCGCCCTCGACAGCTTTTGCGTCTTCATCTTCTTCACGCAAACCCTTGCGGAAGCTGGTAATTCCTTTGGCCATGTCGCCCATGATCGAAGAGATCCGTCCACGACCACCAAAGATCAAAAGCGCCACAACGGCCACGAGCAATAGCTGCATCCAACTTGGAGCCATAATTTCTCTCCTAATACTCGTTTCGAGATAACGCGCCACACCGCGAGTTACAATGGCGTGACCGAGGTTTCATAAGCAGAAATGCCTAATGAACCTCTTCTTCGGGGCCCATGAAATCTGTCACAAAGTCAGAGTTTTCTTCAGCATCTGCCTCAGAAACAAGCTCTTCTGGGTCATTATGCATGCTGGAACCGTCAGAATAGAAGCCATCCGGGATCACATCCGAGAGCAAACCTTCGGCCTCAAGCTCGGCCCGTCCAGGCAACACATCCAGACTTTCCAAGCCAAAATGCTCAAGGAATTTATCGGTTGTGCCGAGGGTCACAGGGCGACCTGGCGTCTTGCGACGACCCTTGATTTTGACCCAGCCGGCCTCCATCAAAACATCGATTGTCCCTTTTGAGACAGCAACCCCGCGGACAGCTTCGATTTCTGCGCGCGTGACCGGTTGGCCATAAGCGATGATGGCAAGCGTCTCGAGCGCGGCTTGAGAGAGTGACTTCTGCTCATGGCGCTCCTCGACGAAGAGATAGTCCAGGTCTTCAGCCGTCTGAAACCGCCACTTCCCGGCAACTTCGACGAGATTTACACCCCGCTCCGCATAGGTAGCCTTCAGCGTCATAAGGACAGCTGGGACGTCCACACCCTGGGGAATGACTTCTGCAATCGCGGACGCCTCCAGCGGCTCACCCGCTGCAAACAGGATGGCTTCAGCGCGGCGCACGGCTTCCGCCATGGCATCGTCTTCTGCCTCATACAGCGTTTCAGCCGAGCGCTTGTAAGCGAACGATAATTGCTGGACGGCGCGGCGAATATCTTCAGGCGCGTCTTCGATTGGAATTGAGCTTTCGACCTTGGTCATGGAGCAATCCCCTCTTGTGAAAGTGTTTTAGCGCGCAGATAGAGCGGACCGAAATGTTCATCTTGGCGCACATCGACGTCTCCGTCGCGCGTCAGTTCCAAAGTGGCTGAGAACACGCTCGCGGTGACGGAGCGCGGCGGCACGTCTTCGTTCACGTCGACCATCTGCCGACGAATATCATCCAGGCTCGCCCATTCTTTGAGCTTCGGGCTCAGACTGCGCAAATTGTCTCGCGCGCTTTCAAGCGGCAGCACGAATTGATTCTCGATCGTGTGCGGCGCCTCTTTTGCCTTGCGTTGGCGAATAGATCCGAATGAGTGCATCAAATGATACAGCGTCGTGTTGTATTCTGTCGTTTTGACCACTTTCGGCTGTTCTGGCATCCCGCGCAGGAAGACATCCCGCCCCAAAATATCGCCGTCCATCAAAGCTTGGCCAGCTTCGCGCATCGCATCGAGGCGTTTCAGCCGGAATGCCAGCTTACGCGCATCGTCTTCTGCGGACGCGTCGTCTTCATTGTCTTTTTTAGGTTTTGGCAGAAGGAGCCGCGATTTCAAGAATGCGAGCCAGGCCGCCATCAGCAAATAGTCTGCGGCGAGATCTATACGCTTATCCTGCGCCTCTTGGATGAAGCCCAGATATTGCGTCGCCAGCTCCAGGATTGAGACATGAAGCAGATCCACTTTCTGCTTTCGCGCCAAATCGAGCAGCAGGTGGAGCGGGCCTTCATAGCCGGACACATCAATCGAAAACACCTCTTCGGCTTCGACATCATCATCCAGCGTGACCAGATCGTTTGAAACGAGTTCCATAGCTTACGTCCTCGCTTCCATTTGGGACATCAGATCGCCAAACTGCGCCCAGGCCTGTTCGGTATCAAAAGCCTCAGGCGGCGATACAAACGCGTCGGCTGCTGCCGCTCGCTCTGCAGCGATGCCGTCGAGCGTGCCCGCTACGGCTGCGACGTCTTCCATTTCTTTGAGGATCGCATCTGGATCTTTCAAGAACCCCGAACAATGCAGCAGGACATCACAGCCAGCCGCCAAAGCTTTGGCACCGCGATCTGTCAGGGTTCCCCCCAAGGCATCCATCCCTAAATCGTCCGTCATTAAGAGTCCTTGAAATCCGATTCGCCCGCGAATGGTCTCAGAAATAACGGTCGGCGAGATTGTCGTGGGGGCTTCGGCATCAAATGCTTCGAAGATCACGTGGCATGTCATACCCATAGGCACTTGGTCAGCCAAAGCCTGAAAAATAGACATATCCTGCATAAGGGCGGCGGCATCAGCATCGACTGAGGGCAAGTCATAATGGGTGTCGAGTGCGGATCGCCCCTGCCCCGGCATATGTTTGATAACGCCAGCGACACCAGCAGATTTCAGCCCGGCTATGGCGGCTTCGGTGAGCGCCGTAACTGCTTCGACAGAATACCCAAAGGCGCGGTCACCAATCGCATCATGCGTGTTGGTTTGCCTGAGGTCGGCACAAGGCGCGCAATCAGCATAGATGCCAAGCTCATAGAGCTCATGCCCCATCAAGCGGTGCCCGAGGGTGCACGCTTCGACGGCGTCTTCGGGGGCCTGCTCGAACAGCGCGCCATAGGTCCCAGCGGCTGGAAACTTCGGCCATTCCGGTGCTTTCAACCTGGCGACCCGGCCGCCTTCTTGATCGATAAAGATCAGAGCATCACGCCCAAGCGCTGTTTTGATCTCGGCGGTCAGCGCTTTGACTTGCGCGCGGTCCACGCAAGAACGCCCCATGAGAATGACGCCCCAGGGTTGCGCTTCACGTAAAAAGGCCCGTTCCTCTGCTAAGAGGACCGGGCCTGATATACTGGTGATGCAGGCGGATACACTCATCCAATAGCCTTTGCGACGACCATACAGTCTTTACCAGTCGCTTTCACATCTGCGCAGAACCCTTTTGCGGCTGCGCGATCGGCAAAGGATCCGATCCGGAGGCGGTAAAACACACCTTTTGCGCCCAGATCAGCGCGTTGGATGTCCAGCTCAGCACCTTGATACAGGTCTGGCGCGGTATTCTGGAGCTTCGACCAAGCACTCTTGGCTGCATCTTCAGATCTGAGCGCTGACAGCTGCACCTGATAGGTACCGGCAGCAACAAAACGCGATGCGGTCATTTCAACAGGCCGTACATCCTGAATGCTTGCGCTGGCTGTCGGCTCTTGAACGGGTTTAGCCACGGCAATCTGAATTGGACGTTCTGGCTCCGTCTCCATGGATTCTTCCTGAACCGCTTCGGCATAGACGATTTTAGGCGCTTCTTCTGCGCCCTCAATCGGCGGCAACTCAGCCGGCCCACCAGCGAGCGTTTCTGGACTGCGACGACGAATATCAATTGGATTGCGAGCGGCAGCTTTTTGCAGTGCAGGATCGCCCAGCCCGTCCATAGAGCCATAGTAAGCCTTATCCTGGCCTGCCACTTCAACACCGCCGCGCTTATCAGGCGAACGCTTGAATTGATCGGTTTCAGACGCAATCACGGGCAACCCACCTTCTGTCGGACGCACTCCCTGACGGTAAGTGTTCCACACGACACCGGCAAAGATCAACAGAACACCGAGCGCAAGGACAAGAATTAATGGTCCGCGACCGGTCTCATCGTCCCGGATCTCGAATCCGCGATATTCGTCTTCATAAGGCCCGAAATCGTAATCGGGTTCGCTTTTCGCACGGCTCATTTCTTTCCCCGCCATCTACAGTTTCGTTAACAGTTAGGGTCGTTTTGTTAACGATGCCTGAATCCGGGGCCTCAATTGAGCGGCAATCGGAGCAAATTGGTAAATACGTCTAGAGCATGCTTTCCATGCTGAAGAGACGGCGATGCAATTCGATTGCGTAATTGTCCGTCATCCCCGCCAAATAGTCACAAACCAGGCGCGAACGGCGCACCGGCGTCGCTTGTTCGGCATCCCTGCGCCAGAGATCGGGCAGAGTCTCTGGTTCCGCCATGAACAAGGCAAAAAGCTCACTCAAGATCCGTTTGGCTTGGCTGCGCATGCGGTTCACTTTGTAATGCTTGTACATGCGCTCATAGAGAAACGCCCGCAAAGCACGTTGATCGCGGTCCAAATCCTCAGAGAAAGCAACCAGCGGCTCCGGCAATGCCCGAACGTCCGCGGCGCTTTTAGGTTTGTGTTTCTCAACCCGGCGACGGGTTTCAGCCGTGAGGTCATTGATCCAGTGTCCGATCAGACGGCGCACGGCCTCAAACACGATCTTGCGGTTCTCCAAGGCCGGAAAGTCTGCTTTGACCGATCTGAAAATATCTCCGACGAGCGGCAATTGCTCCAAATCTTCAATCGTGAACAGACCCGCGGCGATGCCATCATCAATATCGTGATTGTTATACGCGATATCATCGGCGAGCGCTGCAACTTGCGCCTCGGGGCCTGCAAACTGATCGAGCTCAAGCTGTTCAAGCCAAGGGAAATCGCGAAACGCTGCTGGCAAATCGCCCACGGAATTGTCGGCGGTGATCAGGGGGCCGTTATGCTTCACCAGACCTTCGAGCATTTCCCAGGTCAGATTCAAGCCGTGAAAACTGGGATAGCGATCCTCCAGGCGCGTCACCACGCGCAGGGTTTGGGCGTTATGATCAAACCCTTCATAATCGGTCATACATTCATCAAGCTGATCTTCACCCGCATGCCCAAACGGCGGGTGGCCGAGATCATGGGCGAGCGCCATCGCTTCAGCTAGGTCTTCATCCAAGCCCAAAGTTCGCGCCACGGATCGTGCAATCTGAGCAACTTCCAAGGAATGCGTGAGCCGCGTGCGGTAATGATCGCCCTCATGCGCCACAAAAACCTGGGTTTTCTGCTTCAATCGCCGAAAAGCTGAGGCATGGATGATGCGGTCTCGATCGCGCTGAAACGGTGTGCGTGTTGCCGATTGGGGCTCATCGATGAACCGTCCACGCGACTCTTCCCAGCGTGTGGCATACACAGCCCTCTTTTCAGGAATGTCCGGCGTTACTATGTTCTTGCTCATGAGCGATGTTACCCTGTCTGAGTCAGCTGCGAAGCGAATTAAAGCGATTCTGGAGAAACAACCGGATAAGTCCTACTTAAGGGTTTCCGTTGAGGGTGGCGGCTGCTCTGGATTCTCTTACAAATTTGATTTGGACGATGCGGCAAACGATGACGACCTCGTGGTCACGCGTGATGGCGTCAGCGTATTGGTCGATGAAATGAGCCTGGAGTTTATGGCTGGCTCAGAAATCGACTTCTCAACAGAACTGATCGGCGCTGCGTTCAAGATCAACAACCCAAACGCCACCGCTGGCTGCGGCTGCGGAACGAGTTTCTCAATCTAGTTTGCATTTCACCGCAACGAGCGGGCACCACGAGGCTTTCTAAGACTTCGTCCGCAGTGTCACAATCTCTTCGGCAATCGTTGGGTGAACCGCACAGGTTTCATCAAACTGCTGCTTGGTCGCGCCCATCTTGATCGCGATTCCGAGCATTTGGATCATCTCACCCGCATCCGGAGAGACAATATGAGCCCCAACCACGACCTGGTCTTCTTGGCGAACGATGATTTTCATAAACACTCGCTCTGACTTCCCGTTCAGCATGTTCTTCATCGGGCGGAACTTGGTCTTGTAGATATCGACCGCACCGAATTTCTTGCGGGCTTCGTGCTCCGCCAAGCCGACGGTTCCGACCTCAGGCTGAGTGAAGACGGCAGTCGCGATCTTGTCATGGTCGAACGTCCGCGGATTGCCGCCAAACTCGGTATCCGCGAAAGCATGGCCTTCACGAATCGCAACTGGTGTTAGCTCGGCCCGGCGCGTGACATCGCCGACAGCGAAGATGTTTTCCACGTTGGTGCGCGAATATTCATCGACAATGATCTCATGTCGATTGCCGATCGCGACGCCTGCAGCCTCTAGGCCGAGGCCATTAATGTGTGGACGACGGCCAACGGCCATCATCACCACATCGGCATCAAGTTCCATATCATTGGTCAACTTGAGGTGGAGCGGACGCTCCGCGTCATCGGTTTTCTCAATCGACTCGAAAACCGTATTCGTAATCACGCGCACACCGGCTTCTTTCAGCCCCTCGTGCACTTCCGTGCGGACGTCCATATCGAAGCCGTTAAGGACCGTATCACCGCGATAGACCAGGCAAGTCTCGACACCGAGCCCTGCGAACACGTGCGCAAATTCACACGCGATATATCCGCCGCCAGCAATGACGATATGCTTCGGCAAGGATTTCAGCTGGAACACGCCATCCGAGGTAATCGTGTGCTCAACACCGGGCAGCTCCTCTTCGGATGGGCGCCAAGGTGATCCACCGACGGCAATCAAGATCTTGTCCGCTGTGATGGTCTTACCGCTGCTGACCAGCTTCAAAGTGTGCGCGTCGACAAATTCTGCACGCTCTTCAAACACATCGACGCCCGCATTGACCTGACCGCTCATGTACAAACCGGACAAACGATCGACCTCAGCATGCAGGTTCGCCATGAAGCTCGGGAAATCGAAATCACCAACGGTGACGTCCCATCCGAACTTTTGCGCTTCTTTCAGCTTGTGACCGTAATCGCTGGCATAGACCATGAACTTCTTGGGCACACAGCCGCGGATCACACAGGTCCCGCCCATGCGATATTCCTCAGCAAGCGCCACCTTCGCGCCATGCCCGGCCGCGATCCGTGCTGCCCGCACACCGCCGGAACCGCCGCCAATCACAAATAGATCATAGTCGTATGAATGGTCGGCCATGGCTTAATCCTTGTTGGGAAGAGAAAATGAGAGGAGCGCTATGTGGGGTCGCGGCGCTAGTATTCAAATATCGTGGCGCCGTCATCTGCACCAATGATCACGGTCCGCGCCAGATTGATGAACAATCCGTGTTCTACAACGCCGGGGATGTTTGACAAAAGCGCCGCCGCCAAAGGCGCATCCGGGATCGCGCCGCAAGAACAATCCAAAATGAAGTTACCGCCATCCGTCACGATCGGCTTATTTCCAGGCCCCGTGCGAACCTTGATCATCGGCTTCAATACGCCTGCTTTCTTGAGCGCATCATAGGCTTTCTTGGCGGTGATCGTGTAGCCGAATGGCGTCACTTCAACCGGCAACGGAAACTGCCCGAGCATTTCCACCTTTTTCGAACTGTCCGCGATCACGATCATCAAATCGCTGGCATTCGCGATGATTTTCTCGCGCAGCAAAGCCGCACCGCCGCCTTTGATCAGCTGCGCGTGGTCATCAACCTCATCGGCGCCATCAACGGTCAGGTGAATACGATCAACTTGTTCAACATCGACCAGTGGAACGCCAAGCGACTCGGCCAAACGGCGGGTTTGCTCGCTGGTGGGAACCCCGCGCACCACGAGCCCATCGGCGATCTCTTCAGCCAGATTTTCGACAAAATACTTGGCGGTTGATCCGGTCCCGAGACCAAGCGTCATGCCGTCTTCGACAAAATCCATGGCTGCCTGCGCCGCATTTTCTTTCTCGAGCTCATTCGCCATGTTCAGCCTCCATCAACCATTTTTCTTGGCGGCTTTAATCGCCGCCATTTTCTCGCGGAACGAAGTCGCCCAGCCCGCCTTCTGCATCTGTCGCCCACGCGCTACCGCGAGTCCATTCGGCTCAACATCTTTTGTAATCACCGATCCAGACCCTACGAACGCCCCATCGCCGATCGTGACAGGCGCCACTAGCGATGAGTTTGAGCCAACAAAAGCGTTGGTCCCGACTTTCGTTTTGTACTTCAGGAAGCCATCATAATTGCAGAAGATAGTTCCAGCGCCGATGTTCGCACCTGCGCCGACGTCCCCGTCGCCGAGATAAGCAAGGTGATTGGCTTTCGCGCCTGCACCCAAGCGCGTATTTTTGACTTCGACGAAATTCCCAACCTTGGCGCCCGCTTCGAGCACCGCGCCTGGCCGTAACCGCACATAAGGTCCAATCTCGCAGTCGCCTGCAACCTCAGCGCCTTCCAAGTGTGAGAACGCTCGGACCTTGGCACCAGAACGGACCGTCACGCCCGGACCAAACACGACATTTGGCTCCAACGTGACATCATTTTCGATGACAGTGTCATGGCTGAAGAAGACCGTTTCTGGTGCTGTCATCGTGACGCCGGCGACCAAGAGGTTTTGACGCATTTTTGTCTGGAACGCCGCCTCGGCTTCAGCCAATTCAACGCGCGAGTTTACGCCCAGAACGTCGTCTTCATCACACGCAACGGCTCGGCATTTGCCGCCCGCTGATCGTGCGAGCTCAACGATATCGGTGAGATAGTACTCGCCTTTGGCATTGTCATTCGTGACCTGATCCAAAAGGCCGAACATCGTGGTCGACGACGCCGCCATAACGCCTGAATTGCAGAATGAAATAGCAAGCTGTTCAGGCGTCGCTTCTTTGGCTTCGACAATCGCCGCCAAGTCGCCATCTTGGTCGGTGATCAAACGGCCATAAGCGCCAGGATCTTTTGCTTCGAATCCGAGAACACCAACAGACGCCCCCGCTTTGAGTTCGCTGAACAGCGCTTCAACCGCGGATAAGGGAATAAGCGGCGTATCCCCGTACAAAACGACCAGGTCGCCTTCAAAATCGTTCAGGGCGTCCTTCGCCGACAAGACTGCATGACCGGTTCCAAGCGGGGGGTCTTGATTGGCAATTGCATTCGAGCCAAGCGTCTGGGTCACATGCTCCTGCACGGCTGCGCCTGCGGGCGAACACACCACGATTATGCGTTCACAGCCGGCGGCTTTTGCCAATGCCACCGACCAATCCACCATCGCGCGCCCACCGACGGGATGCAAAACCTTGGGGAGTGAAGACCGCATCCGCGTTCCCTGCCCCGCAGCCAGGATCACAGCCGCTCGTTTCGTCATGTCAAAATTCCCTCGCGAATTTTCTGCGTCTGCCCTAGAGCAAGTTCTGAGTCGATGCGACCCCTATTATAATCCGGGTGCACA
>JALUWJ010000292.1 GCA_027019605.1 Henriciella sp.
TGATACGGTCGAGAAGAGCGAACACCCTGCAGAAAAAGAGGCCTGAACACGATCGAAGAGGAAAGCCCGCGCTCTAGCAGCAGAGTTTTTCAACAGAATTGCCCCACAACCGCCGCTCGCTCGCCAGAGCCTCACCCGCAGACTCTACAGTGCAGACGGCCCTCAATGAACCATTGCGTTTGCAGCATGAAGCGCTACATCCCGGACGGCCATGCTGACGATTTCTAACCTCGATTTTCGCGTAGAAGCCAGGCCGCTCTTTGAGAGCGCCTCAGCAACGATTTCCAAGGGTTGGAAAGTCGGTCTTGTGGGCCGCAACGGTACGGGTAAATCGACGCTGTTAAGGCTGATCCGGGAAGACGTTGAAAACCCGAGCGGCGACAGTTCCATTCGACTCAGCACAGGCGCTCGACTCGGATGGGTCGCGCAGGAGGTCGCGCCCGGTGACGAGACGATCCTGGACATTGTCCTGGCTTGCGATGAAGAACGCGCAGCCTTGATGGCGGAAGCGGATACGGCGACGGACCCAAACCGGATTGCTGAAATCCACACCCGTTTGGTCGATATCGATGCATGGTCAGCCGAGGCGCGTGCCGCAGAGGTTTTGATGGGCTTAGGCTTTACGCATGAAGACTTGGCCCGGCCCACACGCGAGTTTTCAGGCGGTTGGCGGATGCGGGCGGCGATTGCCGGTGTTCTATTCTCTGAGCCCGATCTCCTCTTGCTCGACGAGCCGACCAACTATCTCGACCTGGAAGGTGCAGCCTGGCTCGAAGCCTATATCAAACGTTATCCGCATACCGTGATTATTGTTTCGCACGACCGGGAGCTGCTCAACCGATGCGTCACCCACACAATGGCGCTGGAGCATAGACAACTTTCGATCTGCCCGGGGGGCTATGATGATTGGCTCAAGCTACGGGCTGCCAAAGTCGCGCAGTTGGAAAGCCAACGCGCCAAGCAGGAAGCTGACCGAGCGCATTTGCAAGCCTTTGTCGATCGGTTTCGCGCCAAAGCGTCTAAAGCGCGCCAAGCTCAATCACGGGTCAAAATGCTCGAACGAATGCAAGACATTACCATTCCGATCAGCGAACGCACCACGCCGTTTTCCTTCACCACGCCGGAGGGCAAGCTGGCGCCTCCCATGCTGGAATTGCAGGACGCGACCCTCGGCTATGGCGACGAGGCAATCATTTTGGATGGAGTCAATCTGCGGCTCGATCCGGATGATCGGATTGCGATTGTCGGGACGAATGGCCAAGGCAAGACCACTTTGGTCAAATCAATCGCTGAGCGTCTGCCCTTGATGGACGGCAAACGCGTGGTGCCGAAAGCGGTGACGATTGGCTATTTCTCGCAAGACCAGATGGACGAGCTGACGCTGGGCGAGACCGTGCTGGACCATGTCCGGCGCGCCTTGCCGCGCGAGACCAGTGTTGCCCGCCAACGCGCAGTTGCTGCCGGAATGGGCTTCTCGCACGAGAAAGTCGAAACCAAGGTAGACAAACTGTCAGGCGGCGAAAAAGTTCGGCTCTTGCTTGGTTTGATGGCGATCGATGAACCACACGTTTTGATCCTGGATGAGCCGACCTCCCACCTGGATATCGACAGCCGGGAAGCGCTGATCTACGCGCTCAACGACTTCCAGGGGGCGGTTTTGCTGATTACGCACGACGTCTATCTCGCTGAGGCGACGGCAGATCAGCTCTGGCTGGTCAAAGATGGCAAGGCGACCCGTTATGATGGTGACCTGCAGGACTACCGTGCCTTGGTGCTTAAGGCGGACCGTGATCAGGATGCGGCGAAGGAGGCGAAAAACAAAGCTCAGAAACCTGCTGCCGCGACCGCGACGAAGCCGGATGTTCCGGTAGATAAAGCTGAGGCCCGTCGCCGGGCATCAGAAGCACGCAAAGCCGCGAAACCTTTAAAGGACAAGGCCAAAAAGGCCGAAACCAGGATGGCACAAGCATCAAAACGGATCGAGGACATCGATCTTGAGTTGGCCACCCCGGGCCTCGCGTCCGAGACTCTGCAAGATTTGATGCGCGACCGCGCCTCACTGGTGAATGACTTAGAACAAGCCGAGATGGATTGGCTCGAAGCCACGGAAGCCTATGAAGACATAGTCAGCCGCGGCTGAGCGCTAGGCGGCGACCGGTTGCAGCTTGATGTCGGATGATGATGTCATGCGGTCTGGTGTGTGTTGTACCAGTTCCCAGCGCCCATCATGATGTTCGACAAGCGCCGTGCAGCTCTCCACCCAGTCGCCATCATTCATGTAGACAATGCCATCGATCTCGCGCATTTCGGCGACGTGAATGTGGCCGCAAATGGCGCCGTCAAAGCCTTTGCGACGGCAATAGTCGGCGACATGGGCTTCGAAATTGTGAATGTGATTCAAGGCCCGCTTGGTCTTTTTCTTCAGGGCCTGAGACAGCGACCAATACGGCAGATTGAGCCACCGCCGGACCGTGTTCAGCTTGGTGTTCGCCCATAGCAGAAGGTTATAGGCGTGGTCGCCGAGATGCATGATCCATTTGCGATCCGAGCGCATCATGCCATCAAACATGTCGCCGTGCACAACCAGGTAGCGCTTGCCATCTTCGCCCATGTGAACGGCGCGATTGCGGATCTTGATCCGGCCAAAGCTGACTTTGAATTGCAGGAAGGCCCGCAGGAATTCATCGTGATTGCCGACAATATAGACAACGTCCGTGCCGCGCTTGGCAGCCGTCAAAATTCGCCGCACAACATTTGTGTGCGCCTGTGGCCAATGCCATTTCTTCTTCAGCCGCCAGCCATCGATAATGTCGCCAACAAGATACAGGCGCTCGGCGGTGTTGTGTTTCAGGAATTCGGCAACGGCTTCGGCTTGAGCGCCCTTTGAGCCCAAGTGCAAATCGGAAATGAAAACACTGCGATATTTCGGGGTCGCTTGATCCATACGGCGCGCCACTAAATTGATTTGGTGAGACTTTTGTGACGGGGCGTACCATATCTCAGCGCTCGGCTTACAATGCGGGCCCGCCAATGCGTGGCCCTGGCGCCCCGACCAATCAAAGCTATGAGGGAGCGCGTGGATGCAATAAGAGCCCATGACATATCCATCTTGCTGCGACGAGATTGCTGCCTCTCGCACCTCAAAAGGGCCTCTGAAATGACCTCCACTCAAATGTTGCTGTCCACCTTAATGCTGATTGCCGGGATCGGCATTCCTGTGATGGCGGCGTGGAATGCGGGGCTCGGCTCTCGCCTCAGCCATCCTTTTGCAGCGGTTGTTGTCTTGTGCGCGATCGCTCTGGTGATCAGCCTGGTGATCCTCGCATTTACCAGACTTCCAGACCTGTCGAGTGCGCCGAAAATTCCGCCATTTTACTTCCTCGCAGGCGGATTGTTCATCCTGTACATCGCGTCGATCACATTCGCGGCGCCGCGGATCGGTCTCGCCAACGCTGTGTTTTACGTGCTTTTGGGGCAGCTGATCAGTGCTGCGGTGATCGATCATTATGGATGGTGGGATACGATCCAATCGCCGATCACGGCAAAGCGAGTCATCGGCATTTTGATCATGGCCGTCGGTGTCTATCTGGCACGTAAGGATGTGATTAGTGCGCTGCCGCCGCAAGCCTGATTTCGAATTCGCAAAAGGACCCAGACCCCATGGACTTAGTCATTTCTCCGACCTCCCCATATGCGCGCAAAGTGCGCATCGTTCGGCTCGAAAAGGGCCTGCAAGATCGCGTTCAAGTCGTCACGGCCAGTCCCTTGGCCCCCGGCAGTCGCGCAGTGATCCAAAACCCGCTTGGCAAGGTGCCCAGCTTGATCCTGGATGATGGCACGGTCTTGTTCGATAGCCCCGTCATTTGTGCCTATTTGGATGCGATCGACGGTGCGCCGTCTTTAACCGATTTCAGCGGGGATCAGCGCTGGGGCTGCGACCGGGCGCAGGCGCTTGGCGACGGCATTATGGATGCGGCTTACAATTTGGTGATGGAACGCCGCAGAGACCCAGGCGAGCAATCTGCAAGCTGGCTCGAGCGCTGGCAGCAAAACATCGCGCACGCCGTCACAGCAATGGAGCAGGATGTTCAGCGCCGTGGGTCAGCGTTCGATATCGGCTCGATCTCCTGCGCCGTGGCCCTCGGCTATCTCGACTTTCGCTTGTCAGATATCGACTGGTGGCAAGGGCATGCTGATCTCCGGTCTTGGTACGAGACTTTCATCGAGCGCCCAAGCTTTCAGATGACCGATTACGAGTAAACAAATAGCCGAAAAGGAGCGGGGCTGCGGCCTGACCTTCCCCAATACAGGCCCTTTGCCGCTTTGCCTGCGTTCAAAAAAGTTATTTGCGAAACGGCAAAAATTTATTTCAATGCGCTCTAAAACGAATTGGGGAGACGTGCAGGAAGCCCGTATTTCGTGGGCTTGCGGTTTCAGTGAGATAGATTTCAGTCCGGGGAGGGGATCGGATGAACAATCGCATTTTGATTATTGGCGGCGTGATTTTAGCCCTGCTTTTGATACTGTTCCTGGCCATGGGCGGCTTGCGATCGAGTGATGAAGCGGGCGATGGCGAAGACGCAGACGCTGGCGAACCCCAGGCGCTGATTGAGCCTGCGGCCCCTGAGGAGACGGCTTTGAACTTCGATCATGTTTGGAGCGAAGTCACGACTGCCTATGAGCCGGAATGCGATGAAGGTTGCACGGAGATCCTCAACCGCCCACAAGGCACGCATGGCGGGAGCGTTCGCATCGGCGTTCGGTCCGATATCGATGACCCTGTAGCCCAATGGGGTGATTGCGTTCAATCGATCATGTCTTGCTATGAGGGGCGTTTTGGGGCGGCTGATTTTGATGGCGAACAAGACCGCGCCATGCATGACTGTGTTCTGTCCAGTGAATGCCCGGCGGAATGCCGCGACCATTATCAATCTACGGTCGGCGATAATTTGGAAGCTGTGAATGCCGCGCTTGACTCCGTCTTCCTTGGAGAGCGTGCGGCTTGTTTGCCAACGGAGGCTTGGGTCGAATGAGATTTGTCGCCACACTGATCGCAATCGCCGCAACTTTGTTTCTCATCGCATGGGACACGAAGGAATTTGACCCCAAAGATGAGGATGAAAAAAACAAGTGGCAATCGATCTATCTCTGTCTGCATGGCCAGCATTTTTTCTGCCCGCGCAATGAGCATGAGCAAGTGTCAAACGATGCGCTCAAGCGTGCATCTCCGTCCAATCCATGGGTGATTGGCGGGCGGACGGATTTCTATACTTACGATCTGAACGCCAGCTATTTCCGCAAGGATTTGGCCGGGCTTGGAAAAGATGAGTACATTCAGTCGGAAGACGAGAATGAGCTTGAGCGCCGGTTGCTGCCGCCCATTCCTCACTTCGCTGGCCTGCCGGACTTCAGCTACACAATGTATGATTGGGCGAACAAGAACCAGTTCTGCCCCGCCTTGCCGGACGACCATCCTGACAAAGCCAATTGTCATGTGTTTGAGGGATGGCATGCCGCGCGCCTCAATGCTTCGCACTTCGGGACGCAAGCAACGAAAAGCTATCAGCGGATGCACGCGATTGCGGTGGCGCATGCGCGCCGCGCTGCGGACTTGCGTCAGGCCGCACAAATCGATGCTGCGACCCTGAAGTTTCACGAGGATACCATCCGGGAAGCGGAATATCTGGCATTAGCCTATGAAGCGGTGGGGCAGCATTTCCTCTCAGACCGATGGGCGATTGGGCATATGTTTGATCGCTGGGGCGCGCCCGAATATCTCGATGGCGTTTATGATGACCCACGCGGGGCGAAGCTTGCCGGGGTTCTGACAGGCATTCTGCACGGTCATGAATCAGTGTCCGGCCTACCGGACGCCTTGTCTTCACCCGAGCTCGATTTTGGCACCTTGATTGTGCCGAACTGGCGTTTCCCGGCAGAGGATGACGGGGGTCAGGTCAGCGAAGCGGACGATGTGGAGACATTTCCCGGGGTCGGCG
>JALUWJ010000293.1 GCA_027019605.1 Henriciella sp.
GGAGCTGCCATAGCCTTCATTGACGTCTGTAGGGGCGGCGGTTTCGGTTGCGGTGTCAGCCATCATGCCGTCTCCGCTTTTGCGACCATGTCTTGTTCAAGGTAGCGAGATGACATCCAGAAGCAGAACGCAGCGACGACGAACCAAAGTGTTGTGACCGAAATCGACTGTTTCAAACCGGCCGAACGTCCCTCGGCACAACTTGCGAGTTGATCCTCCGTCAAACCTTCACGTGCAGCGCATATTGAGGCGCTAAGGCCTTCGCCGCTCAAATTCATACCCGTGAAGACGTCACTCATGATCCCTACGAATTGAGGCCCGATGCCGTTGCCGATGATCGAGACGATGATCAACAGAATCGCAATCGCGGTCGCACGTGAGCGCACCGAAACGACGCCTTGTCCGATATTGTATTGCGCGCCGAGATAAGCGTAGTGACAGATCGCGGCTACGCCCCAGACGATGAAGACAACGGTCAGGCTCGAAGCGTAGAATGCGAAAATGTAGAGCGGTACGGCAAGCAGCAATCCGATTGCCGGAATCATCGCAACTGCGGTGCTGAACCGGTGCGAGAATTTGTCCGTCAAATACCCACCTAGGAATGTCCCGACAGCGGCGAGTGCTGACAGCGGCGCGCCAAAATTGATCGAAGCTTCACGGACGCCAAGGCCATGTTCGCGGATCAGGAATGGGATTTGGAAGGTGAACAGACCGTAGCCGACAAAAGCGACCAAAGCCGCGCCTGCTGACATCCACCAAAAACTTGGTTTTGAAGCGAGCTCCTGCAACGTCTCTTTGGTCGATGCCTTTTCGACTTTTTGTGCGTTTGGCGGGTCTGAATAGCCGCGCGGCGGTTCTTGCACCGTCCACCACAGAATGGCGCCGATGATCACGCCGGGAAGGCCTATTACAACAAACGCAATCCGCCATCCTTCGACATTCTGCCAGTCAATTCCAGTGAACAGGAAGCCGACGCCAATGCTGTTTAGCCAGGATCCGAACGCTGGACCGCTCAGTTCCGCCAAAGGCCCGCCAAACAAGTACGCCAAGACCCCGCCCAATGTGACGCCCATGGAGTATATTCCAAGCGCCGTGGCGCGGTGCTTTGCGGGATAATAATCGCCAATGATGGAGTTTGCGGGCGGCGTGCATCCTGCTTCACCGACGGCAACACCAATCCTGAAGAGCATTAGCGTAATAAAGCCTGCCGCGATTCCGCATAAAGCGGTCATGACCGACCAGAGCACGATACATATGACGATAATATTCACGCGGTTAAAGCGATCGGCCGCCATCGCGATGGGCAGCCCCATGACGGCGTAAAAAATCGCAAATGGCCAACTTGCGAGGAGGCCAAACTGAGTGTCGCTAAGATTAAAGGTCGTGATGATGGGCTCTGCGAGCACGCCGATCAAATTGCGGTCGATAAAGTTGAGGGTGTAAACCACCATCAACGCTAAGAGCACATAAGTTCGGTAGCCTTTGGAGCCGTATCCCGTTTCATGCCCATTCGCCGCCGCGGTTGCGGTGTCGCTCATACAAAACCTCCCAAAGCTACGCCTTCTTTGGCGCATGTATCTATTCCGTCAGTACGGTAGTCGACCCGCGGCCTTGCGCAAGCCTTTTCGCAGGGGGAGGCGCTGAACCTGCGAGAATTTCAGTCAGATCAGGCCCTGAGATTTTAAACTTGTGACCCCTCGCTTGGCTGCAATCAGATGGTCGTGAACGGCGATTTCCAGCGGGCTGAGGGCGTCGATGACCTCGCGCGTAATATCAATGTCGGCACGAGATGGCTTGGGATCACCAGAGGGATGATTGTGAACCATGATGATGGCACTTGAGGACAGTTCGATGGCCCGCCGCGCGATTTCTCTCGGATAGACGGGGGCCTGATCGACCGTGCCTTGTCCCATAAGTTCGTCGGCGATGATCTGGTTCTTGCGGTCGAGGAACAGGACGCGAAATTGCTCGCGCGTTTCGTGTTGCAATTGGCGCCGCACATAAGCGAGCAAGGCGGCCCAATTCGAAATCACAGGCTGGCTCGCAAGCTGCTCCCGTGCGGCGCGCCCGCCAAGTTCCTGCGTGGCTTTGATATAAGCCGCCACCGTCTCGCCGACGCCGTCGACACTTGTCAGGGTTTTGGGGTCGGCAGCGAGAATGGCAGAGAGCGATCCAAACTTTAGCAATAATGATTTTGCAATCGGCTTCACGTCTCGCCGCGGGATGAAGGCGAACAATAGCGTTTCTAGCAATTCATAGTCTTCAAGCGCAGAGGCGCCGCGCCGGATCAGTTTTCCGCGCAAGCGGTCTCGATGTCCCTGCCAATGTGGTTTGGTTGAGATGTGGCTCAACGACCCACAGTATGGGGCGTATGAAAGCCCTTTGGAGAGGCGGTGAAGATCTCGCAGCCATCTGCTGTAACGCCAACAGAATGCTCGAACTGAGCCGAGAGCTTGCGATCACGCGTCACCGCTGTCCAACCATCGCTCAGGATCGCAGCATCCTTGCGGCCAACATTCAGCATTGGCTCGATGGTGAAGAACATGCCTTCTTTCAATTCGGGGCCCGTACCGGCGCGGGCGCTGTGCACAACATTCGGCTCGTCGTGAAACAGCTGGCCAAGGCCGTGGCCGCAGAAATCTTCGACGACGGAGAACCGGTTTTTCCGAGCGATTTCTGAAATCGCGGCGCCGATATCGCCAAACCGATTGCCAGGTTTGACCGCGGCAATTCCGGCCATCAGGGATTCGTAGGTGACATCCATCAGGCGAGAGGCAATGCGCTTTGGCTCGCCGGCGGCGAACATGCGAGAATGATCGCCGTGCCAGCCATCCACGATCACTGTGACGTCGATATTCGCGATATCACCATCCTTGAACGCGCGGTCGCCAGGAATGCCGTGGCAAATTACATGGTTCAGAGAGATGCATGAGGCGTGACGATAGCCGCGATATCCAATCGTGGCCGATTGCGCGCCATGATCGTAGACAAACTCTCTAATCAGATCATCAATATGACCGGTCGTGACGCCCGGTTTGACTTCACCGACCAGCATATCGAGACATTCTGCGACCAGACGTCCAGCCTTGCGCATGCCCTCGAAGCCTTCCGCATCGTGGATGCGAATTTCACCGGTGCGCATGGGGACCATAATATCTGCTTCGGTCATCCGTGTTCTGCTTTCTGAACTCTGTATTCGATAGTGTCTGTATATGGCAGTGATTGGCCAAAACTTCCAGACTTAATCAAAGTTACTCGCTCTACGGAAAACAGCAGTCTGTTTAACACGTTCGGCTTGTATCGCATTGCGCCGCAAAGCCGGTTCCGTATCCGAGAGATCATGTATCGTCTTGTTTATGTAAGTACCGCGTCAGATCATATCGGCCAATCTGATATTGCCGATATATTGGACGTCTCTGCCTCGAACAATCATGAGCGCCGGATCACCGGGTTTTTGGCCCATAATGGCAGGCACTTCATGCAGGCGCTTGAGGGCGAACGGGACGAAGTCGAGGAGATTTACAATCGCATCCTCTCTGACGATCGCCATTTTGGTGTGGTCCAGATCATTGGCGAGATGATTACCGAGCGGGCGTTTCCCGAATGGGCGATGAACTACTTCCGCGTGGATGATCCGAAAGGGCATACGATGGTGATCCGTCATGATGATCCGGTCGACGGTTTGTTGCCGAAAGACATGCCGCGGGAATTGCTCCACCTGTTCACCCGTTTCCTGCATATCGAGCCAACGCGCGCGTAAACTCATTGGAAACAGCTTTCTGACAGGATGATCGCCAAGTGTTTGCGAGGGTCCTATGGGTCAGGAAACAAAAGCGATGATGGCGAGTGTTGAGAAGCTGGGCGAGGTCTCAGAGGCCGAAGCCCTCCGAATCGTCAATGAAACCTACAAAGACGGTATTGTTAGCCGCGGTGAGGCCGAAGCTCTCTTTCGCATGAACGATGTCTTGTCGGCTGCCGATGTGGAATGGGCCAGCCGTTTCCAGGAAGCGCTGAAAGACTTTCTTTTGACCCGTGAACCGCCGGAAGGGTGGGTGACAGATGAGGAGGCCGATTGGCTTCTTGCGCAAGTGAAAGTCGATGGCGACAAGCCCGGCCTCGATGAAATCGATCTTCTGCTCACCGTGCTGCGTCACGCGAGCGGCGCTCCAGAAAAGCTCGCTACATTTACGCTGGAAGCGATTAGCGATCGGATCATCGCCGACGGCCTCGCGAATCTGAACATGGTTGAACGTATGCGCCACGCGCTGTTTGCGGGCGCTGGACATGGCGGGCTTTGGGTAACACAGCATGAAGCTGCCATCCTATTCAAAACCAATGATGCAATTTGTGAATCGCGGAACGCATCGACTTGGAACGATCTATTTGCGCGCGCGGTTGGCAATCATCTGATGGCGAGAGCCCACCCCGAACCACAATCGGTGAATGATGCACTGGCGAGGGAAGCCTGGTTGAGTGACACCAGCGTAAACCCCGGGCGTATCTTTTCTGGGATGGGCGCATCCATCTTGTCTGGCAGTTGGTTCAAAGCCCTCACAGGTAGCGAAAGCAAAGCGAAGAAAGCGCGCCAAGCGGCGGCAGAAGCTGCAGATCGCGCGGCTGAAAAAGTCAACGAGGAAGAGACCACTTGGCTGCTTCACAGCATTGGCCAGGACGAGAAAGTTTCTCCAGCTGAGCGGGCTTTGATTGAGTTTCTGAAAAAAGAAGCTCCCGGTTTTACCAGCGGTCTGGTGGAAGCGTCTTAAGCTCCGTCTCTCACACGGTTTGACC
The DNA here is from genome assembly GCA_027019605.1 of Henriciella sp. Taxonomy (GTDB): domain Bacteria; phylum Pseudomonadota; class Alphaproteobacteria; order Caulobacterales; family Hyphomonadaceae; genus Henriciella. Next base: position 4,789 of record JALUWJ010000293.1, read on the forward strand.
AAGCGGCAGGCTCGACAAGCATTGTTACGGCCTCTAAGTCCGGCATCAGATTATTAATGTCAGACTCTCGGGGCTTGTAAATGTTCAAAAAAATCCTGATTGCCAATCGCGGTGAGATTGCAGTTCGAGTGATCAAAACATGTCGGCGTCTCGGGGTTCAAACCGTTGTTGTGTACTCTGATGCTGATGCCGGTTCGATGGCAGTCGAAATGGCGGATGAGGCGGTTCATATCGGCCCTTCTCCTGCCGCAGAGTCGTACTTGGTCATGGACAAAATTGTCGACGCGGTGAAACAAACCGGCGCCGAAGCGGTCCATCCCGGGTTTGGGTTCCTGTCCGAGAATCCGGAATTCGCAAAGCGCCTCGAAAAAGAGAAAATTGTCTTCATTGGTCCGAACCCGCACGCGATCGAGGCGATGGGCGACAAGATCAGCTCGAAGAAACTCGCGGCGGATGCAGGCGTTTCAACCGTGCCTGGGCATATGGGCCTGATTAGCGACACCAAAGAGGCTGTTAAAATCAGCCGCGAGATTGGCTACCCTGTGATGATCAAAGCGTCAGCAGGTGGCGGCGGTAAAGGCATCCGGATCGCTTATGACGACAAGGACGTGGAAGAGGGCTATCCGGCTGTTAAAGCCGAAGCGACCGCCTCGTTCGGTGACGACCGGATCTTCATCGAGAAATTCATTCTTGAGCCGCGTCATGTCGAGATTCAGGTCATGGGTGATAAGCATGGCAATTGCGTCTATCTGTTCGAGCGCGAATGCTCGATTCAGCGCCGCAACCAGAAAGTTCTGGAAGAAGCGCCATCACCGCTGCTTGATGAAGCGACGCGCAAGAAGATGGGGGAGCAGGCTGTCGCTCTGGCTAAAGCCGTTGACTATGACAGCGCAGGGACCGTGGAATTTGTTGCGTCGGGCAAGGATAAGAGTTTCTATTTCCTCGAAATGAACACGCGCCTGCAGGTGGAGCACCCGGTGACAGAGATGATCACGGGCGTCGATCTGGTCGAGCAAATGCTGCGCTCAGCCTATGGCGAGAAGCTCAATCTCGAGCAGAAGAAGCTGAAGATTAATGGCTGGGCGATTGAAAGCCGAGTCTATGCTGAGGATCCGTATCGCAACTTCCTGCCATCAATTGGGCGCTTGAAACGCTTCATTCCGCCAATGGAAGGCGACCTGGCTGGCGGCACGGTGCGGAT
>JALUWJ010000294.1 GCA_027019605.1 Henriciella sp.
CCGCACCGAGAACCATCTTGCCCGCGACCTTCATGCCGCCTTATAGGTTGGAAGCGGCATGAACACCGCTATAAACCAACCGTCGATCCTAACATTACGGTTGGGCCAGTCAGATCAGGCAGACCACGGAATCTGAGTCGCATTCCGCGATGTCTCAGAAGGAATACGCGTATGAGCGGTCTCAAGAAAAAGGGCCCTGCGCGACGTGCTTCTAAACGAGCACGACAGACCCAAACGTCTAACGAGCCAGAATTGATCCCAAATAGTCGCCGGAGGCGAAAGCGGGATAGTTTGAAGGGTTTTTTCTTCGATTTAGAAGGCTAGCTGCTTTAGCGCTCGCACGCCTTTTCCATCTTATCTTGCAAGCATTCGATTGGACGAAACCATGTCTGACGCGTTTACCCTTGGTTGGGAAGAATGGGTAGACCTACCCGATCTTGGACTTCCCGCTATCAAAGCGAAAGTGGATACGGGTGCGCGTACATCTGCGCTCCATGCCGTCGCCATTGAACCTTTCGGTCCAGCTGACAATCCGCAGGTGAGGTTCCTGATTCAGCCTGACCCGCAAAATCCAAATTTGGAGCTGACCTGTTCCGCGCGTGTGGTCGATCGCCGCGACGTCACGAGCTCTAATGGCGAAACAGAACTTCGCTACGTCATCGAAACCGACGTGCGCGTGGGCAGCCGAACCTGGCCGATTCAAATCTCGCTCACCAATCGCGAGAATATGGCCTATCGTATGCTGTTGGGGCGACGAGCAATCGATGAGGACATGATCGTCGATCCGAACGCATCCTTCCTTCAACCGAAACTGGGTTATGACGCTTATAAAGCTTTACCTAAAAAGAAACCGGTTCGACGGCCGCTCAGGATCGCACTGCTATCTCGCGAACCCGATTCATATTCAACGCGGCGGCTCTTGGAAGCAGGGCAAAATCGCGGTCACGTCATCGAAATCATCGATACGCGTCGATGCTATATGAAAATTGGTGGGCTCCGCCCAGAAGTGCACTATGATGGTGAAGTTCTTCCATACTACGACGCGGTGATCCCGCGGATCGGCGCGTCAATCACCGCGTATGGTACAGCCGTCCTTCGCCAATTCGCCAGTACCGGTGCGCACTGCTTGAACAACGCGAATGGCATCATCGCATCGCGTGACAAACTCCTCGCTCACCAGCTTTTATCGGATGCGCACATCGGGATGCCGGTTACCGCATTTGCGAGCTCTCCGAAGGACACAAAAGACCTTATCAATCTCGCCGGAGGGGCTCCGGTTGTCGTGAAGCTTCTACAATCGACTCAAGGAAGAGGGGTTGTTCTGGCAGAAACCCGTAAGGCCGCGGAGAGTTTGGTGGATGCATTTCGCGGGCTCGACGCAAACTTCCTTGTGCAGCAATTTGTATCCGAAGCATCCGGCGCGGACGTCCGCTGCTTTGTGATCGGCAATAAAGTGGTCGGCGCAATCCGACGCAAAGCTGCCGAGGGAGAATTTCGGTCCAATTTGCATCGCGGTGGGACGGCGGAACCCATCAAACTTTCTAAAGCCGAACGAGATACGGCGAGACGCGCCGCGCGCACACTCGGCCTCAGTGTCGCCGGTGTCGACATCCTCCAATCCGAAACGGGTCCAAAAGTCTTAGAGGTGAACTCGTCACCCGGGTTGGAAGGCATAGAAACAGCCACGAGCATCGATGTAGCAGACAAAATTTATGATTATCTCGAATCCAGAGTGCGCCCTTTGTCGAAGCACAAAGACGCGTTGCGTGCGAGTTAGAGGCGCCTGATGAACGCGATACGCCCTGTCCTATCTCTTATCCTCGCAGTTTGGTTCCTACAGCTTTCTGGCGGTATGCTCAGCGTTGTCACGCCGATCGGGTTGTCGGAAATGGGGACCTCATCGATTGGTGTCGGCATCATCGCAGGCCTCCACGCCGCCGGCTTTATGGCCGGGGCCTACTTATCTCCGCGTCTCATAGGGGAGATTGGAAACATACGGGTCTTCGCTGCTGGCGCCGCGCTAACGGCTGTCGGGGCGATTTCTCAAGGTCTCTGGACATCTGAAATCGGGTGGGCGTTGGTACGGTTTATTCAGGGCGCTACGTTTGCTGGCATGTTTGCGGCCGCAGAAGCTTGGCTTGGTCGGGTCACACCTCGGCAACATCGTGGAAACGTTCTAGGCGTTTACAATGTAGCGGCTAAAGCGGCGCTATTGTGCGGCCCGCTGATCATTCTAGGTATGGCGCCATTGGATCCCAAAAACTTCCTGTGGTGCGGATTATTTCTTGCCGCGGCTTTGGTCCCGGTCTGCCTTACTCGGAGGCAAGAGCCCCCGAACGTGCCCTCGGACCGACTGCCGATCACGCGCTTGCTTAAGATCTCGCCGTCCGCGACAACGGGCGTTTTCATCGCCGGATTGGTCAATTCCGGAACCTTGGCGCTTTTGCCGATATTCGCTGCGACTCTCGCCGACGAAGGAAATGCGCTGGCGGCTGCTGGGATTGCTTATAGCGTCGCAAACATCGGCGGATTGCTGAGCCAATGGCCTGCTGGGTTGATTTCGGATCGAACTGATCGTCGAAATGTCATCGCACTCCTGGCGCTGGTCAGCGGCGCTGCGACGATGGCATTGTTCTTATTTACAGCGTCGCTACCCGTGCTCGCAGTGTATGCTTTGCTTTTTGTATGGGGCGCTGGATCACTATCGTTCTACGGTGTTTGCGTCGCGCACGGTGTCGACCGCGTAACAGACGAGGATATGACCGCAATGATGTCCATGCTCCTTATCGTTTGGGCGCTTGGATCTGTGATCGGCCCCATCCTGGCAGGGGCGATCATGAGAAGTGGGCTTGGACCGCAAGGATTGTTCGCGTTTTCAGCTGGGTGCCTCATCGTCCTCTTTATCATCATGCTTATTCGCCGCATCGAACGTGCTCCCGTGCCGGACGACGAACAATCCAACTGGCAACCAAATTTGCCAGCCGGATTGCCCGGAGGTGACCTAGATCCAAGAACATAAACGGGTCGAGCTCAATGCCCTCGTGCGAACAAACGACGTGGTCGCTTTTCTTGTATGATAATTGGAGAAAGTCGGTGTCGCGGGCCTTGATGCACCAACGGCCCAATCGTGAACTGGCGGTAGTCGCAAATCAGCTCCTCTCCCGCGCTGATATCACGTAATGCTACACCGATTTCTGGATCGCTAAAATCAATATTAGGACGTTCCGAATGGTTCATGTATCGGCCTTCATCGGAGTCCAATACTACCAGTCTCGGGTCACTGGGATGCGCATAGGTGTATCTATCGAGAAACTCCTTCACGTGCCCCGGTTGTCCATTGATGTAGTCTGATGAAAAGACCTGATCGAACTCGGGATCAAATTTCCAAACAAGTTCTCCATGCGAAATATGGTTCGCAGTAAACACGCCTAAACCCTCTATCGCAGAGGGAGCGAGGTAACACCGCACAGTCATCATGCGGACTCTCCATTTAAAGAACGCGCCGGCCGCTCTCCGGACGCCACAACAAGAGGGAGAAACTCCCTCGCGTGAGCAGGACGCAATTTTCCGTAAGCACCAAAACGGCATTCTTGGCAAGCGGAATCGGAACTTGGATAACTCACATGTCAAAGGGTTGGGCAAACCTCTTTCAGAGTCCGTTTTAGGGCGCTTTGCGACATTGGATCAGAGGCTGTTGAGGAGCGAGTTTAGGACGCTGAACTGCAGACAGCTCCTGGTGTCAAAATGAACTTTAGCCGGAGACGTTTAACGCGATCCAATTGAGGCAGTAGTTCGCTAGGCCGAAATCTAATAGACCGACCAATCCTAACTTTCGTTCCGCGAACGCCAAGGTGCGGAGAAGTTTGATAATTTTTCGCTGGAAAACGCTTTTCCTTTCCGATTAATTCGTCCGTTAGCCATCTAGATTCGCAAAGGGAGCGAGAATGAGCACGTTTCAGAAGATCAGTGGAGTTGTTGGTTTAATTGCGGGCGTGATTGCAATTTATGTTTTTGCAAATGACGAACTTAGAGCCCGCTTTTTCCCTGAGCTCACGCCCGCAACGCGCGCCGACGTTGAGGAGCAAATGCGTCTCAGCGAAGAGCGCATCATATCTGTTGTCCAGTCCTCTCTGGACACTGTCGTCGCAAGTGCCGAAGCGCGCGGTACAGAGATTAGTGAAGACAATCGCACCAATTATGAAGCTGCCCTTACATCACTTCTCGCATCCGAAGATCCCACCCTGAATGACGCGAAATTTCTTGCGCTGACCGGACAAGCTGGCGCAGCGGCAGATAGTCTGGTGGCGATTGCCGAGAGCGCAGCGGTACAGGTCGATCCAATTCCGGAGAAGTCGCGCGCGGACATGCTCCGCAGCGCCGGCGACATCTTTGTTCCCTCAGAACCGGAAAAGGCACTGGCTGCCTACCGAAAGGCGCAGCAGCTGGATCCGGAAAATCAGATCCTGGCGACGCGGATCCAGCAGCTCACCACCGCAACGGCACAGCAGAATGCGGTCGTCGAAATTCCGAACGCAACATTCGAGTTTGACGGTGTCATCTTCGAGTTTGAGGGATGCGAAACGGATGACGCATTGCTGTGCGTATTCTCAGTGACCAATACGACACCGGATACAAAAAAGGTCTTCCTGAGAAGTTTCTGGGCGATTGACGAATCCAGCCGCTGGATGGAAGCACAAAAGAAAACAGTGCGAGAAAACGATTATTACGTTTGGGACGTGCCGTCGCTCGGAACGTCGCAGATTGACTTTGGATTCTCGCGACCAGCGAACATTCTTCAATACATCGTCATGGACGTCCACGTCGATGGTGTATCCTACATCAAAAGGTTCAGAGACATTGCTGTGCGCGGAGGTCGGGACGTCGACGCCCGGCAAATGCGATCTATCGATCCGGCGTTTCCCGAGCGGGCCTTCACAATTTCAGACGTGAGGTTTCATTTCCTTGGTTGCTCGAATCCCGACGCTCCGATCTGCCGAGTGGACTTAATCAATGAGGGCCGGGACACGGTTCGTGTTTCGACCGATACGGGCTTGGCCTTTGACAATGAAAGCCGGTCCCAAGAATCAGTCCGTCCCGACCTGGACATTGAACGGAGCAATGCGTCCAATATTCCTCCAGGGATCGTGACCGGATGGACGATCAATTTCCGTCGCCCTGCAGATTATCTTCAAGTCTTCGAATTGCGGTTTCAAATTGACGGCCGGTGGACCTCTCGGCGCTTTACCAACTTACAGCTTGCAGATGGGGCACAGCCTGAGATCAAGTCCTTTAACCCAGACAGTCCCCTAGCAGAGAATGGGTTCATCGAGACGGACAGTCTTCGTATGGCGTTCAAAGGTTGTACCGGCCAGGATGCGCCCAAATGCATTGTCGACGTTCAAAATAAAACTGATGACTATGTCCGGGTTCGCGTGAACGGTGCATCCGGATCGATTGATGGGCAACAGGCTCGGGCATCGACCAACGAGGTGGAAATGACGGGTCGACTTGATGCCAATGTTCCGCCAGGTCTTACGACCAGTTTGGTGTATGAGTTTTCCGACCCAGCGGAGAGTTTTGCGTCACTTGACCTGTCTTACGGCGTTGAGGGCAATCGGAACTCCTTGTCGCTTGTAGACGTTTCAGTGCAGTGAATGCGTTTCTGATTTGAAGCGCGGTATTACGGGCGACGTGTTTCGGCACCTCGCCTATTTAACGACCACAAAACTTGGGCATGCGAAATTTAGCCGTCGTTTGTCTACCGCCCTAATACTCGCATGTAATCCGTCTATCTCTGCCTTTAACCCAATGCAGAGATGATGAGCGTCCTTTTTAGGGCGATTTAAGTCGCTGATCGGCGATCCGCCTGCAGGACAGTGGAAAGCCCCATAATTCAAAGTTATGGTTCGTTGATTGACTAAAATCGATCCGCGACCTCGAGCTATGAGAAGCGAGTAGAATTCTATATGGAGCAGCGTTCT
>JALUWJ010000295.1 GCA_027019605.1 Henriciella sp.
CGGCAATATCGGTATTGTTCTTCATGGTGTGATCTCCCTGGCGGTTGCTGCCGCCGGTTGGGTGCGTTCAAGTTCACCCGGAGATTACGCCACCTTCAAATTTCCACCACCTTCGCGACACGACCTCTGCATATCGTCCGGATGGGTCGTTCGGAGAACCCCATAGCTGCGTGCCAGCATCAAGAAATCGATATCCGCCCCGATCCCGAACCAGCGAAACGTCAGAAAGGCCGACGCCAGGACATAGCCCAATGCCGCGCCCAGAAGAGCAAAGCTCATGACGCCCAGTGCGATCCGCGCCTTACCCATGCGTCACACCTTTTTCGCCATCGGCATCGACATGCCGCTCGCGTTGGAGGTCTATTTCCTCATTGGCGATCTCGTCGAGGACATGCTCCATCGCCACACTGTTCGCCAAAGCGGCATCGCTCTGAAGGTAGGCCTTGGCCGCATAGAGCCGGTCCAGGCGGTCTTCGATATGTTCTTCCAGGGTGGACTCATCGCCAATCGCCAAGTCCGGGGTGCCCTCTTCACCGACCAGTTCCTCCATCTCAGCATGCAAAGTCTCGCGTTCCAGATCGTTTCGGAATGGATCTGCCGTGGGGTCGTCCCTCAATCGGCTCAGGATATCAGCCGTGGTCGGCGGCAATCCGTCGACTATGGCTTCCTGCCGGTCGGCCTCCACCGCCCCACTGTCCTTGAGAACTTCAGCATCGGCCAACACACGGCCCAGATCACTGTGCACCAGGTCAAGACGGTCGATCGCTTTCTCCAGCTCATCAGCGCGTGACAGGTCAAAACCTTCCTGGTCGCCAATCGCCCTCAGATCCTGTCCAAGCCATTGCCGTTCCAGCGCAGCATTGCCTGCGCCGATTTCGACACGACGCGTCACCTCTTGCGCGTCAATTCCGGTGCCTTTCAAAGCTTGCTGAAGACGTTCGGAAAGAGCTCGATCCTGCAAAGCGCCTTGGGCCTCGGCCCGTATATTCGCGGCCGAGTAGATCCCACTTTGGGACGCGTCTTCGAGCAAGGTATGGGACTGCGCTCCCATTGGGCTCAGATGTGACAAAGATCGATAGATGTCGTTCAGTTCATGCTCCAGGGCCGCGCGCCGCTCTACCGGCGCGTCAGCTACGATGCGCTCAGCTTGGTTGATCTTGTCGTGGAAGGCATCCACGACCTCATCAAAGGAATGCTGTTCTTCGGCCATGCCATATACCTTTCCATCTGCTTCAATCGGTTTGCCTTGCGCCAAAAGATTCGCGGCCTTTTCCAAAGCTGCTGCAATGTCATGCTGGTTCTCGCGCGAGGCCTCGGCCGACAGGCCGCGATAAAGCCGCGCGTTCTGCGCCACCTCTGCCAAGGCACGGTCAAGCTCCGACCCCACGCGCTCACGCTCGGTCAGCTTTTGCCCCGTGGCTTCTGCGCGACGCCGGTCAACATCGCTTGGCCTCTTCGTCGTGATCCCACGCTCGAGCTTTCGAGTCGCCTCAAGGCGGAGCCCATAACGGTCCGACACCTCCACCATCGCCTCGCGAAAACTGTCGTAGTTGAAGTGGTGCCCTTCTTTCAGAAAGAAGAATTCACCGTCCTTGCTGCGTCGGTTCAGAACGATATGGGCGTGCGGGTGATCCCGGTCCTCATGCACGGCGGCGATGTAGTCAAAATGGCTGCCTTCGCCCTGAAAGAACCGCTCGCAGATCTCGCGCGTGATCTCGGCGACATCCTCACCGCGCGTGCCAATTGGGAAAGCCATCAAGAGATGCGAGGTATGTCCCAGCTTGGGATGAAACCCCTCATTCCATTGCGCTGAAAACCGGCGCGTGACCTGTTCGATCTCTTTGGCTGACAGGACGTTTTGGCCGTCATAGGTGCCACGGCTGTCGATGATGAAGCTCGACTTGGTGGTCAAGTATTCCAGCTGGTTGCGCAGCTGCGCTTTGTTGTGCGTGCCGCCATCGCGAATGGCTTTGAAGATCGCGGGGGAATGGCCCATGGCGGCGCGCGCCATCTGCTTGGCACGGGCGCGCGGAACGCTGCCGCGAATGCGGCTCCAGTCACGATCGAAGAAGGCCTCCTGCGCGGCGGCAACGGCGCTATTCCGGGCCATCGGCAAAGCCTCCCAGTACGCGGGCAACCTCGCCAGACAGCGCGCTTCGGCGGCGCTGCGCCATGTCCTGAACCTGGTCGGCGATATCGAAGATCAGCCCGGCCAAAGCGCGGACCTGAGCATGGGCGGAATTCCCATAAGGCGGCGTCTTGCCCTGGCGCTTTGCCTCGTTCAGGCGCTGCGCAATTTGGTTGATGTTGTTGCCGGTGCGATTGAGAGAGGCCGACAATCCCTGCATCTGATTGGCCAGTTCATCATCAGGGACAAAAAGATCGTTCGAGGCATGGATTAGCCGACGCAGCCCTTCCGCCCGGCTGGCGATATCATGCCGCGTCAGCACCGCATCAAAGCCCGCAAGCTCCTTCGGTGTAAGCCGGACATTCACCAGCTCAGAGCGCACGCGGGCATCAAGCTTGCGGCTTTGATCGCCCTTCAACGTGTAGAAAATGCTGCGGGGCGTGACGCCGTATTCACGGGCCAGATCCTCGATCGGCACCCCTTCGGCACGCTTGCGCACGATGGCAAATCGCTGGTTTTGCGTCAGTCGCTTGTGCCGTGGTGCGCGCGGTCGGCCCATGTGAAGTAATCACCCCTATTTCTTGCCAGCATCATACAGGCAGCCCTGTTATGGCATTTCATCATAATTGATTCAATATTATAATATTGCATCAACTGCCTGTATTCCGTTTGGAGCAGCCATCGGCTGCGACCGCCGGGCAAAGCCCGGCCCCATGCGCAAGGCATGGCACCACTAATCGTGGTTCCACGCCTCAGCATCGCCAAGCAATTGCAGCGCTATTGCGCGGGCCGCGCCTTCGGCGCAGGAATAGGTTTGATGGTCGGGCAGCTCGTGCAGATCAAAAGGCTGTTGCGGGTCGTCCGGGGTCTCGACGCGAACATAGATCGCCCAGCCATCGATCAGTGCTGGGTCATCACAATACTCTTGCCCGCCATCGGGCAGATTGCAAAACCCATGCAGATGCACGCTGGCGCGGCCCTCTCGGGCCGCTTGCCTGATGTCAGAGTATCTCATGGCAAAACTCGGCGCTTTCACCGACGAAAAATTCGTCAGGATTGCCGTTCAAGCGGGTGCAATCCCGAATGGTCAAGCCGATAGCTGACCCGTTCCGCGTGAATATGATGAGGTATTGCCCGAGGTCATCACGCGTCACCATATACCCCCTGTTGACCCAGTAAACGCGGTTGCCCGCGTCCACTGCTGCTTTGATCTCTTGCAAGGTCATCGCAAAGCCTCCTCAAGGATTGCGAGAGCCCCAAGACAATCGTCGATATAGGGCTGCTCCTCGCCGTCCAGATCGTTCAGCTCCAACCGGTTCAACACCGCGTAAAGCGTAGCTCGCGCCTCGCGGGCCGCGCTTCGCAAGCTGCCGGTATCTTCCAGACGCGAAGTCGAAAAATCATCGCTGTGATAGTCTGGGGTCATCGGATTTCTCCCGCCTTGTGCTTCCAACGCGGGGCGATGTCTTTGAACGGCACCGTGAAGGGCGGCAGCGCGTCAAAGCCGTTCGAGCTCTTGGCCACCTTCACTTTGGCGCAATCATCCTCAACGCTGAGGATCTCGACACAGAACACGCCGCCCAAACCCGACGGAACAACGATCTCCTTCAGCTCGTGCCGATGCTTCCCGCAATAGACGCAGGTGCTATAAAGCCCGTCGATGATGTGACCGCCGGTCGTGCGATCACAGTCGCAGGTCCAGAATTTCGGGGGCTGATATTTGTGAGCCATTTGTGGCCTCCTCTTGAGTGCTGCGGTTGGGGCTTGGCTCCCCTTCCGCCGATGGGCTGCACACCGGCCAATCTGATCTGACCGAATACGCATGTATTCGGCGGAACAGAGTGGGTGGGGGCACAGCCCGACCCACGGCCCTGGAGCGGCCGGTCAATGGGTCAGAGCCAGCAACTGGTGCGGCCCGCAGCGCGGCCCGCGCGAGGACACGGGTTGCAGGCTTTGACGACGCGGCCACGCGGCGCTTGCCCATTGACGGGACGCGACAGGGATGTTGGGCGGACCAATCAAACTGAAAAGAGTCTGAAGGAGGTGAGCGGGCTGAAAGCCAGCCGATCCTCCGCTCAGTCCATTTCTCAAAGCGGCCCGTGCGCAGCAGCAAGGGCCACAATTTTGCTATAGGCGGAGTGGATTCTTCCAGAACAGCGCAAAGGGATACGCCAAGGTAAATTCAGTCCCAACGAACCCTGATCCCCTGTGACGTTCTTTTCAACTGGTTCAAAACGCCTCGCAGAAAAACACTTGTTGAACACTATGCGACTATGCCAAAAGCCCGGGTTCCCCCGGGCGACAAAGTCGCTTTATCCGTTGCCTGAAAAAGATTGCGCTTATGAAACAAAACACTTCGCATGCCGTTATGGCTCAACGGTTCGAACCGAAAGACAGTCTCGATGACTTTCCTACCCCGCCTTGGGCAACAAGAGCTCTAATGGCGCATGTTTTGCGTCAAGAAGATTTTTCGGGTTTCTCCTGTCTCGAACCCGCATGCGGCAGGGGTTACATGGCTAAGCCCCTTGGAGAGTATTTTGGCGTTGTGGAAGCGGCCGACATTCACCCCTATGGCTTTGCGGAGACTAGAGATTTCTTGTCTCATCCCTATGAAGCGGATTCGCATGATTGGGTTATCACAAACCCACCTTTTCGACTTAGCGAGAAGTTTGTTGAAAAGGCATTAAGGGTGGCACGGGTTGGAGTCGCAATTCTGGCGCGAACCGTATTCTTGGAAAGCATTGGCCGATACGACCGAATCTACAGAACAAACCCACCCACAACTTTTGCCCAATTCAGCGAAAGAGTTCCCATGGTAAAGGGAAGAGTAGACCCGAAAGCCTCTACCGCGACCGGTTATGCTTGGTTTGTATGGGACAAACGCGATGAAGGCTCAAAACTGACTTGGGTTCCTCCGTGCCGCAAGTCGCTCGAACGACACGGAGACTACTCTTAAGCTTCAGAGCTGTTAAACTTTTCCAAGCCTTCCACCAAGGAATCTAGTGCTTTAGCACTGTCTCCTTCTTCCAATGCCTTGATGGCGTTCTTAACCGCTCCCCGCAGCCTTCTTCCTTTGGGTCCTGGAGAACCCTTGGGAAACAGGTCCGCTTCCGGTGCTGCGGATACCGTCCCATGGCTACCTTCCGTAACCTCTACGATTCTAGCTTGGTTTTCGCCAAACCATGCCGCTATGTCATGCTGCTTATCGCCTCGTGAAATCATCCCAATTACAATCTGGGCATCTCTATTTGTAAGCGCCAAGGAACTCTCCAATTAGTTGTTGAAATTTGCACATCGCATCTCTGCACACACTTTCACGAAGCGCAACCCTACGTTGCTGGAAGCCCAAGAAGCTTCCAGACTCTGATTCAACGGTTGGCAAATCCGCTCAAGCTGCCGCCCCTTCCGATTGTCCTGCCGCCGCAAGGACAAAATCAGCTGCCTTTTGCGCCTCGGACGCCGCACGAAAAATTGCCCGCTTGTCCTCTTTGAGCGCTTTCAACCACCCTTCAACATAGGCGGCGCTTTGGTCGAACTCCGGCGCAACACCGATCTGAGCGCCTAGGAAACAAGCGCCGATTTCCGCCACCAGCTCTTCAAAGGCATAGGCCTCGCGGTTCGCAAATTTCTTGATCCGCTCAAGCCGCTTTTCGCTGCCAGTCCAGTGGATCACCTCATGGGCCAAAGTCCCATAATAGCCTTCTGCATCGTGAAACGTGGCAATTGAGAACGGCGGTGCAAAATTCGACCACGGTAGCGCCGTCGTATTGGCGGTGCGGGCGGCGTAAAAGTCGTCCACTTTTTCCCTTCTTGCGGCAGCAGGGAGGGCGAGGAGATTTACACCGTGGAA
>JALUWJ010000296.1 GCA_027019605.1 Henriciella sp.
CCTTTGCCGGGGGTTTTTGGCTTTCGCTTGGCCGGCTTGTCCTCGACATATTTGAAGGTCAGTTCGTCCTTCTTCTTGTCGTGGCCAATTTTCACCGTGCCGCCTTTGGCAAGTTTGCCGAACAGCAACTCTTCCGCCATTGGCTTCTTCACGTACTCAGAGATGACGCGGGCCAATGGACGGGCGCCGAACTCGGCATCAAATCCGCGTTTTGCGAGCCAATCGCGAGCTCCTGGTGCGAGTTCGATTGTGACGTTGCGATCTGCCAGTTGAACTTCAAGCTGCAGAACGAACTTCTCGACCACACGCTCGATAATCTCGGGTGTGAGTCCACCAAACGTGATGACCGCGTCCAGGCGGTTGCGGAATTCCGGTGTGAATAGACGCTTCAGCGCCTCTTCTTGCTCGTCATCCTTGCGGCCGCGGCCAAACCCGATGGAGTTCTTCGCAGCATCAGACGCGCCGGCATTCGTGGTCATAACCAGGATGACATTCCGGAAGTCGACCTTGCGGCCATTCGCATCTGTGAGCGTGCCATTGTCCATGACTTGTAGGAGCACGTTAAACAGGTCCGGATGTGCCTTTTCGATCTCGTCGAGCAGAACCACAGAGTGTGGGTGCTGCATGACGGCATCGGTCAGAAGACCACCTTCATCATAGCCAACATAGCCGGGAGGCGCACCGATCAAACGAGAGATCGAGTGGCGTTCCATATATTCCGACATGTCGAAGCGGTGCAGCTCAACGCCCAGAATGGAGGCCAGCTGCCGCGTGACTTCGGTTTTCCCGACGCCGGTCGGACCGGTGAACAGGTAAGAGCCAATTGGCTTGTTTGGTTCCCGCAATCCGGCACGCGACAGTTTGATCGCGGAGGATAGCGCATCGATCGCGTCGTCCTGGCCGTACACCACGCGCTTGAGATCGGTTTCGAGCGACTTGATGGCTTGCGCGTCGTCCTTCGAAACCTGCTTCGGGGGAATGCGGGCAATCTTCGCGACGATGGCTTCGATTTCCTTGACGCCAATTGTCTTGCGACGCTTGCTCGCGGGCACCAACCATTGCGTGGCGCCGGCTTCATCGATCACATCGATGGCTTTGTCCGGCAGTTTGCGATCCGTCATATAGCGCGCTGAAAGCTCTACCGCAGCGCGGATCGCGTCATTGGTATAGCGCAGACCATGGAAGTCTTCGAAAGTCGATTTGAGGCCGGTGAGGATTTTGACAGCATCCTCGACATTCGGCTCGACCACATCAACTTTGCGGAACCGGCGCGACAGCGCGCGGTCTTTTTCAAAGTGCTGCTTATACTCTTTAAAGGTGGTTGAGCCCATGCAGCGGACTTCGCCATTCTGAAGCGCCGGCTTCAGCAGGTTTGAGGCGTCCATGGCCCCACCTGAAGTCGCTCCAGCTCCGATGATCGTGTGGATCTCGTCGATGAAGAGAATGCCTTTTTCTTGCTCGCCAATCTCTTTCATGACGGCTTTCAAGCGCTCTTCAAAGTCACCGCGATAGCGCGTTCCGGCGAGCAGGGCGCCCATATCGAGCGACCAGATAATGGCATCGTTCAGAATTTCCGGAACCTCGCCATTGACGATCATCCGGGCGAGGCCTTCTGCGATTGCGGTTTTACCAACGCCGGGATCACCGACCAGGATCGGGTTGTTCTTGGCCCGGCGGCAAAGCACTTCAATGCAGCGCTCAATCTCCAGCTGGCGACCGATCAGTGGATCGATTTTGCCTTGCTTGGCTTTCTCATTGAGGTTGACGCAATAGGCGTCCAGCGCCTCACTTTGCGGCGCGTTTGGCGGGGCTTCTTCGGTTTCAGCGCCGCGCGGCGTTGAAGGACGGTTTTGCCCGGGCACTTTTGAGACACCGTGGCTGACATAATTCACCGCATCATAGCGGGTCATGTCTTGTTCTTGCAGGAAGTAGGTCGCGTGACTCTCGCGCTCCGAGAAGATCGAGATCAGAATGTTGGCGCCAGAGACTTCATCGCGGCCCGAGCTTTCAACGTGCAGAACAGCGCGCTGCACCACCCGTTGGAACGCAGCGGTGGGTTGTACACGGCCCGACGGCGAGTCCGTGATCAAGCTCGAAAGATCTTCATCGATATATTGCTCGAGCGCGGATTTTAGGTCTGGAATATTGACCTTACACGCGCTCATCACTTCGACTGCATCATCATCCTCGGTCAGTGCGAGCAGCAAATGCTCCAGCGTTGCATATTCATGCTGGCGCTCACCGGCGGCGGTGAGGGCGCGTTCGAGGGCGGATTCGAGGCTAGGGGTTAAGCTTGGCATGTTGTATTTCTCCTAGTCCTCTTTTTCCATCGTGCATTGAAGCGGGTGTTCGTTGCGGCGGGCCATATCCATGACTTGCGCGACTTTCGTCTCGGCCACTTCGTAGGTGTAGACGCCGCAGACGCCGACCCCTTTTTGGTGAACATGCAACATAATGCGTGTCGCTTGCTCACGGCTCTTATTGAAGAACCGCTCCAAGATCAGAACAACAAACTCCATTGGCGTGTAGTCATCATTCAAAATCAACACGCGATACATGCTCGGTTTTTTCGTGCGGACGCGGGTCTTGGTGGCAATCCCAAGGCCGCCATCATCGTCTCTGCCAGGATCATTCGGGCCTTGTGGGCCTTCGGGATCTGAGAGTGTTATGCGGTCAATTCTGATAGACATGAGCTAGAAGATAAGCGTTCCTTTTCGTTTGTGTAGACTGACGCTGCGTCGCTGAAGGATCAAGCCTGAAATTGATCAATTTGCGGTCACGCGCTCAATTATTTTTGTGACGCGTTTCCGATTGGCGCCAAGATCTGAATATCCGACGCGAGATCGCGAGTAGATTGCGAATGTGGCGCGGCCCTCATCCAGCGGAATCACCTCAATATCGACATCGTCCTTAAACCGCATCAAGCCGGTTGTCGCGACCAGCTTGATCCGCAAGGCTTCGGCGTCGGTTTCGATTCTTCCGAAACTGCGTTCTGATGCTGCGATTTCGTTCAGTTTGGAAAACAGGCCCCGCCCGGTCATCATGAGCTCTGGGGGCGTAAAGTCTGGCTCTGCTGCGAGGCAGTGATTTTCAGGAGCGACCAAGCATGTGTTCGGCTTAGGCGGGCGTTTCAGCGATTTGAAATTGATGAAATCTGTCATGGCGATGACTGTGCCCGCACTCGGGGCATTTGTCAGCGACACAACCGTAAAAAAACCAGGCCGAATGACCTGGTCTTTCAAAATGTCTTTGTTTCAGGCGCCAGCGATTAAGCCGTTTTTGCGCTCTTCGCGGCCTTCTTTGCCTGCTTGGCAATTGGTGAGAACGCCTCACGCATGGTCTCGGCATAAAGCTCGGAAAGTTCGCTAAAGCCCTTCAAGTTGTTCTCAAAAGCTGACTTCACGAACCGGGTTTGGATGGTCATTGCATCTTCCAGCGAGCCTGCTTCTGCGAGCTTTTTACCGGTTTCCACCGACAGGCTCATTTGCTCTTTGAAGTGCGCCATCATGGTCTGGCCTGCGTCCTGCATGCCTTTCACGGACGCGCGCGTGCTGGCGGTAGACGCCTCCATTGCGCCGCGAGCGAGGGCGCTCATAGAGTCGCTCTCGGGAAAAAAGCCGGGAAAAGCGTCCGTATTGAAGGCGCTGAACGGGAATGAGAAGGGAGAGGAGGCGGCAGACGTCATGATCGAATCCTGTAGGTTTTACCTAACGGAATATACGCGAAATATTCGCGCGCGCAACAAAAATTTGTGCGCTGCACAATATTACCATTTTGGTAACGATTGGCCTGCAAATCCTAACAAAAATGCCATGTGCATTTACCTGTAGCTAACCTTATGAATTGATCCTAGAGTTTCCTCGGGCAGACCGGGGCAGCCATTTTTGGAGACCCGTGAATGCGTATACGAATCCCAGCGCTCTTTGCTAAATCAGCCTTCGCCGCTGCGGCGATTGTCACGCTCGGATTTACCCCCTCCGCTACGGCCGAAAAATACGCCTCCATCGTGGTCGATTTGGAGCGCGATGAAGTTCTCCACGCGCGCCATGCCGATGCCCCTCGCTATCCGGCTTCGCTGACCAAGGCGATGACTTTATATATGCTGTTCGATGCGATGAAGGCTGGAGAGGTTCGCCTCCACGAAGAGTTGCCTGTGTCGAGAGCCGCTGCGAAACAGCCGCCATCCTCTCTCCGCCTACGTGCAGGAACGACGATCACCACAAAACAGGCGATCAATGCGCTGATCACGAAATCGGCGAATGATGTGGCTGTGGTGGTCGCCGAACGTCTTGGTGGAACCGAAGCCCGCTTTGCCACCCTGATGACGGCGAAAGCCAACGCCATGGGCATGGAAAATACGACATTCAAAAACGCATCTGGCCTGCCAAATTCGCAGCAATTGTCGACCGCGCGCGACATGGCGGTTCTCGCCGAACGCCTGTTGGAAGACCATGCGGACTATTACGGCTATTTCTCGAACAAGAAATTTTCTTGGGGCCGATCTACATACAAGAACCACAACCGCCTGATTGGCACGGTTGAAGGCGTCGATGGGATCAAGACGGGCTATACGCGTGCGTCTGGCTTCAATCTGATGACCAGTGCGAAGCGCCGGGGCCGGCGCGTTGTTGCGATCATGTTTGGCGGATCCACAGCGCGCTCTCGCGATCAGCACGTTACCGACTTGGTTGAAGCCGCTTATAAGAGTTTTGAGCCAAACGATTTAGAGCCAGAACTGCGCCTGCGTATGTCGTTCAGCGAAGTTCAGCCCCCGATCGATCCAAACGGTGCGGCAATGCCGGTTCTGAATGGTAAAATATTTGGAACAAACACTGTTGTTGCCGAAGGCGATGAAGGCTCCAAATCAAACTAAGCCTGTCGCTTTTTAGGAGCCTGCCCAATCGTGTTACGCCTATTCAGTCTGATCCTTCTTTTTGTCAGTTTTATCGCGGCTGGTGCGCACGCGGCGCCCGTCGATAAAGAGATCCTGGATGCTCGCCTTAAGCGCCTGGCCAATGATGCCGGGATTGTAGGGCTTGCTGTCGCGGTCATTGAGGACGGCGAAATCACTTTTGCTGAAGGCTACGGCGTCACGGCGCTGGGCGGCGACAAGGTTGGGCCCGACACGGTGTTTCGCTGGGCCTCGCTGTCAAAAGGGGTGGCCTCAACAGCGGTTGGAAAAATGGCCTCTGAAGGTCAGCTCGCCCTGACCGATACGATTTCTAAGTTTAAAACTTCACTCCGCCTTCCAATGGGAGGTGAAAAGGTCGGGACGCTGGAGGACTTGCTCGCGCACAAAATTGGCATCGTTCCGAATGCTTATGATACGCGCCTGGAAGACGGGCGAGATCCTGCCGAAATTCGCAAAAGTCTTGGAAACCTGAAACGCACTTGCCCGGTGGGGGAGTGCCACACCTATCAAAACGTCGCTTTCGACGCGATTGCGGAAGTGGTCGCTGCGGTTCGAGGCATTTCTTTCGAGGACGTGGTTCAGGTCGAGCTGTTTCAGCCGCTTGGCATGCGCGACGCGAGCTATGGCTTGGAAGCGCTAACCAGCTCGCTTTCCTGGGCCGAACCATATCGCAAGCGCCGCGCGGATACTCGCCCTGTGCGCCGCCCCTTGAAGCGCTCTTATTACCGCGTTCCGGCTGCTGGCGGCGTCAATGGGTCGATTTTGGATCTGGCGCGATTTGCCCAAGCACAAATGGGACTTCAGCCTGAAGTCTTAAGCGCTGACACGCTCACCGAACTTCATTCGCCGCGGATTTATACCAGACGCGAACAGTCGAGTATGAGCCGGCGCTATGGCGGTCACTTGCGTGATGCTCGCTACGCTCTGGGATGGCGTGTTTATAAATATGGAACGCCCGGCTATCGCGTCGTCGGACACCGCGGGGCGGTTGATGGCTATCGCTCAATGATC
>JALUWJ010000297.1 GCA_027019605.1 Henriciella sp.
AACAGAGTCACGGCAACGACCGTACGCCATAATGGCCATTTCTGCGCTTGCTGGTCTGGCTTTTCACGACCGGCGATCAAGGGTCCAACCGACAAAGTGTCTGCCGTTTGGCCTCCTAACTCGCTTTGACTCGCTAAGTAGCGCATCCGATTCTCTTTTCGTAACCTACGGTTTGATGTTAGAGGGAGTATATTGATCAGTTCTTAATCAAATCTGGTGTTATGAAACAAGAAATCGCTTTTTGCTTTTCACTTAAAGACGAATAACACGAATTCGCAGAGATGCTCCATAATAATCGGTAACCCACAGAGATCCCGTTCACCATGTTGATGAAGCGCCTCTTGCAAGCCTTACCCGCAGTGGCACTCGCCCTGTTTGGACTAAGTTCAGCGGTTCAAACAATCTCGGCCGATACCAAGATCTCTGCGGTTCAATCTGGGCAGATTGCGGCTGCAGATGCAGCGACGCGGCTCCTGCAAAGAAGCAGCGTAAACCATTCCAGAGAGTGGATCGCTGTCGCCTCAGTTCTGAGCGCCGAGGGACCTGAAAACGACCCAGTTTCGATCGCTCTATTAGAACGCGCTTTAAACGCAGATCCGTACCATCCGACTGTGTGGTCTTTACTCGCGTATCTCAGAGTGCGGCACGCGAATGAATTCACCGAGGCGGCCGCGTCTGCATTGCGGGAAGCAAACCAACGTTGCACGCTTTGTAATCGCGCGGAGCTCAAATGGCGACTGACATTCACGCTCAGCAATTGGGAACAAATGCCCGAAGACCTGAGAATGTCGGCGTTCATTGGCGCAGATTTCCTCAGGTGGTGGTATCTGGAATATGATTATCTAAATCAGATCCGCGACAGCGCGCAGGCTTTGAGCATCCCTTTCGATGAATACCGTCGAAAGGTGAATTCGCCTGTCCGACCGAATGAGATTCCATAGCGCTTTTTGGACTTAAATCTCGATGCCGTTTTGAGACAGTATCGCTTGTATTCTGGTCTTGAATTGATCCGGCCCAAACTTTTCCGCGTGAGCCACAATTTTGTTCGGATCAAAGCTCGTCGCCTCAAACGTATTGAGGGCCTCAATCAGTGAGTCGACGGTTTGCTGAGGGAACAGGATCCCGGTTTCCCCATCAATCACGGTATCAAGCGCACCGCCTTTTCCATAGGCAATCACAGGGCGTCCTGCCGCCATAACCTCGACAGGAACCATTCCGAAATCTTCCTCGCCAGGGAATACAAGTGCCTTGCACTCCCCGAAACGGCGCTTCAATTCGGAAAAACCAACTCGACCGACGAAAGTTATGTTCGGGCCCGCGCTGCGTTGAAGGGCTTTCATTTGCTCGCCTTCACCAACGACAACCAGCGGCGCACCGAGCTTCGTAAATGCGTCAACGACCAGATCGAAGCGTTTATATCCGACCATTTCGCCGGCGGCCAAATAATACTCTCCCGGTCCATCTTTCCGGGCCTGCGCGAATTCGGAAACGGCGACGGGCGGAAATGCAACTTCGCTATCTCGGCGATAGAACTTTCGGATACGGCGAGAAATAAAGTTAGAATTCGCGACGAACTGATCAACGCGCGCGGCACTGGTCACATCCCAGGTTCGCAAGCGGTGCGCAATGCCTGGAAAGGCTTGTCTGGCGAGAAAACCTGCCGTCCCGTAATAGTGGGGGTATAGGTCCCAAATGTACCGCATCGGAGAGTGGCAATAGCAAAGGTGGAACGCGTCCGGGCTAGTGATCACCCCTTTGGCAGGTCCGGATTCGGAAGAGATCACCAAATCATAATCTGTGAGATCAAGCTCTTCCAAAGCGCGCGGCATGAAGGGCAAGTATTTTTGGTATTGCGATTTCGCGAATGGCAGTTTGGAGACAAAGGTCGTTTTAATCTCGTGTCGGTTCAGCGTGTCGCTCAATTTGGAGCGGTCTACGACATGCGTGTAGATATCCGCTTGCGGAAACATCTCGCAGAACGCCTCGAGGACACGCTCGCCTCCGCGCATGTTCGTCAGCCAATAGTGCACTAAAGCTACGCGCATAAGTCTCACCCTTCCGAAAGGCTACGACGAACCATAGAAGTATTGATTTAGGCTTATCTCAAAGCGATTATCGCTTCATAAAATAACCAATTTGGAAAAAAGCTGCCGCCTATTTCGCGCCGTCTGACATCAAGACAGCAGGAACGGTCAACGCCATGATTTTCAGGTCTGCGAAATAAGACCGTTGGTTAACATAGGTGACATCAAGCGCCACGCGCTCTTCATAAGTCGTTTCGCTGCGACCGCTAACCTGCCAAAGCCCTGTGAGGCCCGGACGAACACTCTTATAATGCTCGAAATACTCGCCGTATTTCTCGATTTCGCTTTGCACGATGGGGCGCGGTCCAACAATCGACATATCCCCTTTGATAATGTTCAGCAGTTGGGGAAGTTCATCGAGCGACGATTTGCGCAAGAAATTCCCGAGCGCCGTAATCCGAGGGTCATTTTCGAGTTTCTGCGTCGCCTGCCATTCTGCGCGCGCTCGTGGATCACGCTCTAGCAGCTCCGCAAGTTGCCGCTGGGAATCAACGTGCATTGAGCGAAATTTGTAGCAGAGAAATTCGCGGCCATTCAGGCCAATGCGCTTTTGTTTAAATATTGCCGGGCCACCGTCAGAGATCCGAATCATGATCGCAATCGGAACAAGCACCGGAAGTAAGAATATGCTGGCGGTTAACGCGAGGAGTAAATCCGTCGACCGTTTAAACGTGCTTTTCTCGCGCTTTTCTACATCCGCATTTTGCGGTGCAGCATAATCTGCTTCAGGCAGATCATGCAGATACGGTTGATATCCCATTGTCGTCCCACAATTTTACTGACTGCCCGAACGCAGCTGTCCCAACCATGATAGCAAATACCTTGCCAACATCGTTAGTAAGCTCCCCACACACGGGATTAATCAGCTCTTAATAACTCTAACGCTTCCCCTTAAGACCCGCCTTTTGCTGCAAATGCAAACGCGTTCGCGTGTGAGGAGAATTATACGGATTTTGTTAACCTATAAAGCCAAAATGCGGGCAAAACTGCTTCATGATTAACCGAAAAATGCGATTCTCTGCCATATGCTGAGCGCCACACGGTTGGACAGGACGAGTGCTTTGACGGCAAAATTCTTAGCTCATCACCAAATCCTGCGACGAATTGCACCCGAAATGCTTCTAAATGGAGCAGCTTTGCTAGTCAGCTTGGGACTCATCTCTGCGCATTTCTTAAAAGGCGCTGACACAACACCGGCTGGAGCTCATTTTACACTGTGGTCCTGTGCTCTATTCGCTGCTGTCACGCTTCTAAGTCTGGGCAGAAATATCTCACTTGGCATCTCCATGCTGTCGCTTCTCTTTGTAGTTTGGCTTGCGGGTGGTTTCTTTGGGAACTGGTATTTGGCGAAGTTCGAAACGCAATCCCTTCTAGCAAGTGCGGCGCTGGCGGCGACGGGATACTCAATTGGCAAGTCTAAAGGAGGACTTAGATTTGCCTGGGGTGCGCTGATCTGGACGTCCCTGATCTTCGTCGCAATCTCAGCGTTGGCATTTTTCTCAACGCCTCCGAGTTCGCAGACATTTGGCAACAGAATGAGCGCAGGATTTGGGTCCCCTAATACGGCAGCCACACTGTTTGGGATTGCAATTCTTTTAGCGGTGTCCAAACTCACCGTTCGTTTTCAAAGTGCGCGTTTCAATGCCAGACCGCGCGGGGACCGCATCGCCCTGTTGGCTCAACATGAATTCGCCAGCATCGCTGTTGTTTTAATTGCGTTTGGCTGCCTGATTTTCACGGTTTCGCGGGCGGGAATAGCAATCAGCCTAACCGCTATAATAGGTCTCTGCGCATTCGAATTGTACAGAATGCGGCGGCGCGGACGATTCTCGTTTCTTCACGGTAGACGCACCATGATCGGATTTGCAGCGGTCAGTGCTTTGGTTTTACTCCTCGCGGTCCTCGGAGAATTCAATCAACGCACACAAGAGTCTCTCTTCGAAAACTCTTCCGGCCGTATCGAAACGTTGCAAATCTACTGGAACGTTTTCCTCGAAAAGCCTTGGTTCGGGCACGGCCTCGGCAGCTTCAATGCGATCAATGATCAGATCACCAACTTAGAGAATGCACCGACACTACAACGCCTCGGGGCCGTGCATAATGTGATCCTGCAATGGCTTGTTCAACAGGGCATTATGGGCGTTCTTGCAATGACCTTCGTCTTTGGGGTGATCTTCTACCCGATCATCCGCGCATTGAGGTCGCCCTCAACGAAACCCCGCAACTTCCTGCGTGCTACGATCGCCATCACCTTCCTCGTTTTCGCCCATGGTATGGTCGACTATGCGCTTGAGATCCCGAGCGTGATGTGGACCTATTCCTACATTCTCGGGCTCGCTGCGGGATACGCATCGATGATTCAGGTTCGACCGAAGAAGTCTGAGGAATAACCCTTCCGGGCGCGCGCCTTCTATGTCAAAAGAGGCGCGACGGAGAGGGACAATATGTCTGCAACAATCGCAGCGATCGCCAATTTAAAAGGCGGCGTAGGTAAATCGACGACCACTCTGATGCTCGCAGATGGGCTCGCTTATTATTATGGCGCGGACGTCCTCGTCGTGGATCTCGATCCGCAAGCCAATTCCAGTCAAATGTTGCTCACCGATCGCGGCCTGCAAATGGCGTTTGAGCAAGGCAAAGGTGTGCATCACCTGATCAAACAGTTTGCCGACAATGAACCACCGAACATCGCCAATCTGATCTTGCCTAATGCGGTGACCTTGGAAGAGCTCCGCCGCGCCGAAGAACGCGATCAGCGCATGGGCTGGATTTCCATCCTGCCGGCCCACACGCAGCTACGCCTGACGGAGATGGAGCTCGAAGAAAAGCTCTACACGAAAGGCATGGCCCCGAGCCGGTTGGCCAGTTATCTCGCCGGGCATATGGAAAAGGCGCTCGAGCCCCTGGCGAATTTGTATGATGTGATTTTGATCGATACGCCGCCTTATCTGTCACCCCTGGCGCGCGCCGGCCTATCCATCGCCAATCAATACGTAACCCCGACGCTTGCCGACTCTGTTTCAATCTGGGGCACCAAGCAGTTTTCCGATTGGATTATCGGCAATGTGACGCCGCACTTGGCCTCTAACAATTTCGTCGTGATCACCCGCTTCCGGAACACCAAATACGCGCGCACCGCAGAGACAGAGCTGAAAGAGATCTATCTGAAAGACCGCACATTCGGACCAACCATTCCGGAATCGGTTCAAGCCTTGAACGCCATGGATCGCGCGGATCTCGATAGCTATGACACGCTGCGCGGCAAGTATGGCCGTCTGCGCGGCGACGTAAAACGCCTGTCGGAGAGTTTTGTAAAATTCTTGGCGAGCAAGTCGAACGGTGCTCCGCCGAAAATGGTCCGCGACTAAAGACGCTTCAATGCTGCGCGCAAGGCAGCCAAGTCGTCCGGCAGCGGCGTTTCCACAAAAACCTGCTCACCCGTGACCGGGTGTTTGAACCCCAAGCTCGCCGCATGCAGCGCCTGGCGCGTCAACTTTCGGGCAAGGCTCGTCGCCGCATCGAAATCAGGGCCGCTGCCATAGGCCTTGATCCCGCGATGACGGCCATAGACCGGGTCTCCAATGAGGGAATAGCCCAGATGCGCCAGGTGAACGCGAATTTGATGGGTTCGCCCTGTTTCCAATTTGCATTCGATCAAGGACGCCGCGGGCAGTGCCTCGCTTTTGCTGACCTCTCCATAAGATTCCAGCGTCTTGTAATGCGTCACCGCGTGGCGCCCTTCGCCGTCTGGAACCACAGCCATCTTTTTACGGTCGCGCGGGCTTCGTGCGATATCGCCGGTCACCG
>JALUWJ010000298.1 GCA_027019605.1 Henriciella sp.
TCCGATGCCTGTCAGAGCGCGATCCATGCAATCTTCGTGATGCCATTCGCGCGCCGCGTCGCACGGAACCGCAAACCGCCAAGCGCAAAGGACGCAAATAATGGGCAAGCGGGTTAAGGCGCCAAAAGATTATGACCGCAAACCGGTGGAGCTTCTGCTCTATCGCTGGGGCGGAAAATGGGGGCCGTTTAAAGTCAAAATACCGTGCGGGGAATGCACGCTAACCACCGACATTGTTCAGGATGTTCTCAAGACTGAACTGAAAACGGCGCGGGTCAACCTGACCATAAGAGATTGGCTCAGTCACCTCATCAAGGCGACGTTTCAGGGCGCGCGTCATGCACCGGTTTTAATGATCAATGGCAAAGTCCTCAGCCAGGGCGTGGCCATCAATCGCGGGGTGCTCGCCGAAGCTGTGATGAGTGAACATGTCCAGCATTTCCCGCTCGAAGGGACGCATATCTTCGGCAAGGAGAATTGCGGCTATTGCCAGAAAGCAAAGCAAGCTGCGGATATGGCCGGGCTGGAATATCAATACCATGACGTCGTCAAGAATGCGGGCGCGATGTATGAAATGCTTGCGCGGGTGAAACCAATTGTCGGCCCGAAAACGCCGATCACGACGCCGCAAATCTGGATCGATGGCACCTATGTTGGCGGCTATGAGCAACTCGCAACGCATTTGCAAAACCAGGCCAAGCCTGTCTCGGACCGCCCATCCACGCATCGATTGGAGCTCGAAATGAGTGATCTGGACCCGCAAATTCCGCCCACGATCAACTAGGCGGCGCGAAACATCCCGCGGCGACAGGTTTGACAGGGCATCTCTGCCGGGCACAATTCCTTCAGAGCAAGGAGGATCCCTTGGCAGAGCACGATCTGGTGATTCGAGGCGGCTTTGTTGTCGATGGCTCAGGCGAGCCGGGGCGCGAGGCAGATATCGCGATTGAGAATGGTTGCATCGCGCAGGTGGGTAATGTGCCTGGAGCAGGCGCAGAGGAGATAGACGCTAGAGGCAAACTCGTTGCGCCGGGCTTTGTCGACGTCCACACCCATTATGATGGTCAGGTGACGTGGGGCGACGCGCTGTCGCCATCGTCAAATCATGGCGTCACGACCGCCATTATGGGGAATTGTGGCGTCGGGTTTGCGCCCGTGCGCGATCACGATCACGACCGCCTCATTCGCCTGATGGAGGGGGTTGAGGACATTCCTTTTCCAGTGCTCGCCGAAGGCCTGCCCTGGAACTGGGAAAGCTTCCCGGACTATCTCGATAGTCTGTCCGACAGACGCTTCGATATCGATGTCGGGGCGCAGCTGCCGCATGCCGCACTGCGGGTCTATGTTATGGGCGATCGCGGGGCCAATCGCGAGGATGCGACCGATGAGGACATCGCGGCGATGGCGCAGCTGGCCAAGTCTGCGGTCGAAGCCGGCGCGCTTGGATTCTCGACCTCGCGAACACTAAACCATCGCACCTCTGACGGGCAGCCAACCCCGACGCTGACAGCCTCGGAAAAGGAATTGACCGGCATTGCCATGGCGCTTGGCGAGGCCGGGAAAGGGGTCCTGCAATTTGTCTCTGACTTTAACGATCCGCAAAAAGAAGCGGCCATGCTGCGGCGAATTGTTGAACAGTCAGGACGGCCGCTTTCCGTGTCGCTGGCGCAGGCGGATGTGGCGCCCGAGGGATGGAAACTCCTGCTCAGTGAGATTGAAGCGGCGCAAGCTGCGGGTCTTGAGATGCGAGCGCAAGTTGGACCGCGCCCGGTTGGTTTGTTGCTTGGTTTGGAACTGACGCTGAACCCATTCTCAGGTCACCCCGTCTATCAGACGATTGCAGGTGAGCCGTTCGAAGCCCGTCTTGCTGCCCTGCGCGACCCGGCGTTTAGAGAGAAGCTCTTGAACGATGAGCCGGACGCCGAAAACCCGTTCGTGAAATCCATCCTGCGCAGCTTTGGCAAAATGTTCGTGCTTGGCGACCCGCCCGACTATGAACCCACGGACGATAAAACCGTCGCCGCAATTGCGCGGGCGCGCGGCTCGACACCAGAGGCGGTGGCGCTCGATCTGATGCTTGCGGATGAGGGCAGGGGGATGCTGTATCTGCCTTTCCTAAACTATGCGCAGGGGAGCCTCGACCCTGTGAAGACGATGCTGGAAAGCCCAGCCAGCTTGCCAGGGCTCTCCGATGGCGGGGCGCATGTTGGGATGATCTGCGACGGGTCGTTTCCGACGACTTTGCTCACCCATTGGTCGCGTGATCGCTCGCGTGGGGACACACTCCCACTCGAGTTTTTGATCAAGCGGCAGAGCCATGACACAGCCGCCTGGGTTGGTCTGAAAGATCGCGGCCTGTTGAAACCCGGATACCGCGCGGACTTAAACGTCATTGATCATGACAATCTGACCCTCCACGCGCCCTATATCGTCCATGACCTGCCCGCAGGCGGACGCCGTCTCATGCAACGTGCAGATGGCTATGAAGCAACGCTTGTTGCGGGCGAGATCATACAGCGCAGCGGCGCTGCCACAGGTGCGAAGCCGGGACGTTTGGTTCGGGGTGCGCAGTCCGTGTAGTATTCGATGACATGGATCGTGGGGCTTGAGAGCCTCATCCTGAGCGAAGTCGAAGGATATCGCACGCATACGCACCGCCCTCGTCCTTCGACTTCGCTCAGGATGAGGGCTGAATTAGTCAGCTTGCGCGAGCGCTTCGCGGCGTTTCTCAGCGGCAGATTTCTTGACGCTTTCAGAGCGCAGCTGACCGCATGCGGCGAAGATATCTCGGCCGCGCGGGGTCCGGATCGGGCTTGCATAGCCGGCGCGATTGACGACTTCGGCGAAGGCTTCAATCGTCTCCCAATCGGAGCATTCATAAGGGCTACCGGGCCACGGATTAAACGGGATCAGATTGATCTTGGCTGGTACACCGCGCAGCAATTTCACCAGGTCCCGCGCTTCAGCCAGGCTATCATTCACGCCTTTCAGCATGACATATTCAAACGTGACCCGCTTGGAGTTGTTCAGCTCTGGATAGGCGCGGATCGCATCGAACAGGGTCTGTAGATCATATTTGCGATTGATCGGCACAATCTCGTCGCGCAAATCATCTCGAACCGCGTGTAGAGAGATCGCGAGCATTGCCCCGGTGCGCGCGCCGAGCTCTGGGATTTTTGGCGCCACGCCCGCCGTAGACACGGTAATTCGGCGGTGGCCAATCGCGATGCCATGCCCGTCACTGATCGTGTCGATCGCTTCAGCGACATTGTCCAA
The DNA here is from genome assembly GCA_027019605.1 of Henriciella sp. Lineage (GTDB taxonomy): Bacteria > Pseudomonadota > Alphaproteobacteria > Caulobacterales > Hyphomonadaceae > Henriciella. Next base: position 3,277 of record JALUWJ010000298.1, read on the forward strand.
ATTGTAGAGCGGTTCGCCCATACCCATAAAGACAATATTGGTCAGCCGTCGGTTTTCCATACTGCTCGGCCATTCGTCGATCTGATCGCGCGCGATCATGACTTGGGAAACGATTTCCGGCGCGGTCAGATTGCGCACAAGCTTTTGAGTGCCGGTATGGCAGAAGGTGCAATTCAGCGTGCAGCCAACCTGGCTAGAGACGCAAAGCGCGCCGGATTTGCTGACATCAGGAATAAAAACGCTTTCGCCTTCCACACCCGGCTGAAACTCAACCAGCCATTTCTGCGTGCCATCGACTGAGACTTGGTGGTCGGCGACGGTTGGACGATCGAGATTGTAGGCATCGCTGAGCTGCACCCGCAGATCTTTCGCGATATCCGTCATCTCCATAAAGTCGCGGCAGCCCATATGATGGGCCCAGCGGCGGATCTGTTTGGCGCGCATACCAGCCTGCTTTGGCGCAACCCCCAAAGCTTCCATCTCTGCCTTCAGCGCAGGCAAAGACATGCCCGCCAAGGATTTTGGGGCAGGAGCGGCGTTTGGCCGTTTGGAGAGATCAAGCTCGACTTTCATGCGGCGCCTATATCAGAGGCGCACTGGAAATGCACCTATCGGCTGTCAGGCAGTGCTGACTAGGCAGCAGCGGTCGCGCTGTCAGTGCCGGCGCGTACGAACGCACCGCGCATATCGCGCGACGGTTTGATCGAGCTGGAGAGGCCTTCAATCGCTTCATCTGATCCAAAGAACAGATACGCATCTGGTAGCATTTGCTTGCACAGCGTTTCTAAGACCTGCCGCTTCGCCGGCTTTGCGAGGCCGCTAATGACGTTGCTGCAGAGGATAACATCGAAGCCGCCCAGGTCGGAGGCCGGGTTAAGAAGGTTCTGCCGACGGAAGAATACCGTATCGCGGAGTTCGTCTTTGATTTCCCATTCGCCATTGTCGTGGCGATTGAGATTCGTCATCAGTCGATGGATCGACAGGCCTTTCTGAACGTCGAAATGACCATAAACACCGCGTTTTGCGGTTTCGATACAGTCGACAGACAGGTCGGAGCCGATAATCTCAAGCTGCGCGCTGGCGAGCGGAGACCCAACTTGTTCGCGAATCCGCATCGCAAGGGACCAGGCTTCCTGGCCGGTTGAAACCCCGGCGCACCAAATTCGCAATTTGCCAGATTTCGAGAGCTTCAGACGCTGCGGCAGCGCGTGCGCAACAATTTGCTCAATCGTTTCACGTTCTGCGAAGAACCGTGTTTTCTTGCTGGTCAGCGCAGAGGCCACTTCTTGTTCGAACCGCGGATTGGGGCGGGCTTTCAAACACTGAACCAGATCATCCAGAGTGGCAAAGCTCTCGCGCCGCGAGATACTGCTCAAGCGAGCATCCATCAAATACGATTTTGTCGGTGCAAAGTGCTGGCCGCTATTGCGCAGCGCTAAATCTGCAAGCTCATTAAATGTGCTTTCCTGCATGCGACTGCGTTCCCTTACGGCTGAAAGTTACCAGAAAGCGCGATTTTCTTAAGAAATGGCTTCAAACGAGGCCGACTTCTGCGAATTTACTCTCAACAATTTCGGCATCGAACGGCTTCATGATGTACTCATTCGCCCCAGCGCGGATGGCCTCGCTGATATGTTCAGAATCGTTTTCATTGGTACAAAAGACAACGACCGGATCCTTGCCGTGATCCTCGCGGCGCAGCGCCCGCAGGAAATCAAGCCCGTTCATAACCGGCATGTTCCAGTCCAGAAGAATCGCGTCTGGCATGTCCTTGCGGCAAATCTCAAGCGCCTCGGCGCCGTGTGCGGCTTCGGAGACTGTGAATGACAGATCTTGAATAATCCGTCCCGCGACAGTGCGAACGACTCGAGAATCGTCGACGATCAGGCAGTGTTTCATGGCAGTCCCGTTTAAGTTGCAACTCCCCATAACTATGGGCGAAAACAACTTAACAGAGTGTTAGCCTTCCGCGCGCAGGCCGTGTGCAACGAAGCTGACATGCTCCTCGGCGGCCGTCGCTGTGACCTCACCGCCAAGGTCGCTGGCGACCATTTTCGCAAACAAGGGCTGGATCGTATGTGCCGACCATCCCTCTTCTGGCGTGCCGCCTGCGAGGATCGTTTCGGTAAAGCCAGACAAGCGTGCCCTTGGCCCTTTCGCATCGGCGGCGACCCTGAGGCCCGTCTCTTCATTGGTGACGGTTAGCGCGACCACGCCTCCGCGCGGGATGGCGGCGGTCGCCATGATCACCAAATTCATCAGAACCCGCGCATGACCGCAGCTAAAATGCTCAGTATCAATGTTCCATTCGATGCTCGGCTTATGGCTTTTCATGAACCCTTCGACGATCCGGCGCACATCATGGCGATCTGCTGCGGTGTCTGACAGTCCAGCTGACCCAAACGCATAACGCAGCAGCTGGATGCGTGCGCCAGCCGACTCTGCGCCATTGTGCAGCAGCTGCTCAGCTTGCGCTTTCATGTCTGCGTCGCCCGGCTCTTCCAAGAGTTCCAACGCAGAATTCACAGACGCGACTGGTGAAATCAAATCGTGGCAGATGCGAGACGCAATAAAAGCTGCAAGACGGGATGGTTCTATCATCTCATAACCCCAGT